>NZ_JBHYJW010000016.1:0-148020 GCF_042741125.1 Amycolatopsis sp. NPDC058986
CCTTCACAGCGCTCAACGCTGTGAAGGCCCCCTTCACGGCATCACAATCCACAAAGGACAGCCGTTACCGGACTCCGCGCTCCTTCGCCGCGGCCGCCGAACGGGTGCAGACCTCACCGACGTCGACGGTCTGGCCTCGGTCGGCGTACACGTCCGCCACGCCGACGAGCTGCCCTCGCGGCGAGGTACACGTCAGCTGGTACGCCTCCTTCGGCCCGTACGTCGGCGGAACCGGCGACGCGAACGAGACGCCGCCCGTCCAGTCGTCGGCCACGGCCGGGTCCGCCTGCGCGTAGTTCACCAGCACCGCCTTGTAGTCCCCGGCGGGCGGGTCGAACAGCACCGCGTGCTCCGACGTGGTCCCGCCGTTCGCCGACGACGTCACGAGGTTGCCCGCGGCGTCGTAGACGTAGAGGTCCCAGTCGGTGTTCGGGCTCTTCCACGCCACGTCGACGCTGAACTTCCCGTTGTCGGCCTTCGGCAGGCCGTCGACGTGGAAGGTGAAGCTCTCCGACGTCGCATCGGCCGGGTACTTCTTGTTCACCGCGGGCACGCCGGGCGGGTTGGCCACCGCGAATCCGGCCTGCGGCGGGCCCTGCGGGTCACGGCCGTAGCGGCCCGCGACGTAGGGCCGCGTCGACGGGTTGACCGACCACGCGAACCGGCCGCCGGTCGTGGTCAGCGACGAGTCCAGCTTGTCGGTGACGTAGATCGGGGGCTTCGTCGAACCGTCCGGCTGCAGGACCGGCGACGTCGGCGTCTGGAACGTCTTGTGCAGCTTGAGCTGGTAACCCCGCGGCGCCGAGCCGATCAGCGTCGAGTGCGCCGCCGGGTCGGCGGTGTTGGCCAGCATGTCCAGGAACGCCTGCCGGTTGCCGCCGTGCCCGGCGCCCGGCGCGGGCTTCAGGCCCGCGTACTCGGCGACGACACCGTCGGCGTAGGGCGGGTGGAACTCGGTCCCGCCGATTTCGAACGTGAAGCCCCAGCCACCGGTGGCCCAGTACGACCAGTCCTCGGTGCTGCCGGTGGTGTCGTACAACGCCCACGACGGTTCGCTCTTGTACTGATTGCGTGACGCCATCTGGTCGCCGAGCGCCTTGTAGGCGGGTTCGTCCAGCGGGGCACGGACGTCGGCGACGCCGGGCACGCGCAGGACGAGGTTCGAGTAGGTGTGCAGCGTCAGCAGGTTCGTGACCTGACGGCTCGACACGATCGAGCGCACGTTCCGCGTCTCCGGCTCGGAGAACGGGCCCGCACCACGGAAGGTGTCACTGCGCCACAACGTCGACGCGCCGTTGCCGCCCCAGAAACCGGCGTAGTTGCGGTTCGGGTCGGTACCGCGCTCGCGGCCGCCCGGGTTCGCCTTGCACACGCCGGTCGCGAACTCCTTCGGCGAGTCGGCGACGTTGCAGTTCTTGCGCTTCATCTCGTAGTCGAAGCGGGTGAAATCGCCCTTCGGCTCGGCCTCGCGGGAGATCTCGAAGCCGTCCGGGTTGATGATCGGGACGACGATGTTCCGGGTCCTGCCGACCAGCCCGCGGATCGCCGGATCGCGCTGGTAGCCGTTGATCAGCTCGTACGCCCATTCCATCGCGTGCTCACCGGCGGGCCATTCCCGCGCGTGGTGCACGCCCATGGTGAAGTCGACCGGCTTGCCGTCCGCGAGGTTCCGCACGTCGGTCGCGATCTCCATACCGACGACGTCGCGGCCTTCCCAGGTCGGCTCCGGCAGGGTGAACGCCGAGACGAGCGCGGGGTTCTTGCGCGCCAGCTCCTTGATCTCGTACTCGTAGTCGTAGAGGTGCCGGTAGCTCGTGCGGCCCGACGGGAGCGCCGAGCCGGGTGTCTTCGCCGCGTAGTCGCGGTCGGTTTTCGCGTTCTGCACCGACTTCGCGGACAGATCGGGCTGGATCACACTGGACTTGAACCCGCTGTCCGCCAAGGTCTTGCGGTCCGTGTCGTTGGCGAGGACGACCTCGACGCCGGTGGCGTCGGCCTTCTCCGTTACGTCGAGGCCGAGCCTCAGCAGCTTGTCCTTGTCCGTCTTCGCCGGGGTTTCGACCCGGACGAGCTCGGCGCGCTGCGGTGCCGCCGCCGTGCCCGTCGGCGTGCCCTGCGGGGTGAGGGCGAGGAAGTCGACGCCCAGCACCGCCTCCCGCGCGTTCCCGCCGTAGCGGCAGGCCTGCACGACGAGTTCTTGGCCCTTCTTCACGAAACTCTCGGCGAGTTCGTGGGTGCGCAGCGCCGCCGAGGCGGCCACGACGGCACCCGTCGCCTTGTCGAACACCGCGAGGTCCCAGTCCCCTTCCGGGCCCGGCGAGGGCGCCAGCCTCGCCTGGATCAGACCGTCCACGGTGGATGTCAGTTCGCGGCGGTCGGTGCCGGCGGTGCCCTTCGGCACCGGCGCGGCGAAACAGGACCGCGGCACCGAACGGTCGGCGCGGACGACGTTCTCCGCGGCGTGCGCGGTGGCGGCCGGAAGCGCGACGACGGCACCCGCGAGCACGGTCGCCGACGTCAGCATCACTAGTCTTCGTCTTGGTGAATTCCCCACAGCTTATGACCTCCTACCAGGAGAAACCGGCGCTTCGGACGCGCCGGCGGCGATCGACACTAACGGCGCGAAACGGCGCGAGGTACCGCCGGAAGTCGGGGGCGTGCGCGGTTCACCGGTGTCTCAGCTTCGGCTCGTTAGAGTCGGATCATGACCTTGACGCGGCGTTCCTCGATGACCTGGCTCGCCTGCCTGGTGGCGGTGGCCGCCGGCGCGACGCTGATCCTCACGCTGCAGCTCGTCCCGCCGACCGACGCGATCAGCGCGACTCGGCGCACCATCAGCGAGTACGCGCTGAGCGAGGCCAAGTGGGTCTTCGACGTCGCCGTCGGCCTGATCGCGCTCGGCTCGGTGGCCGGGTTCGCCACGCTCCGCCTGCGCGGCGCGCTCCCGGCGGCCACGGCGGTGTTCGGTACACTGTGGACGATCGGGCTCGTGGTGATCGTGGCGTTCCCCAAGAACGACTGGGCGATCGGGCCGAGCGCGAGCGGCACTGTGCACCGGTTCGCCAGCGTCGTGACCTTCGTGTGCCTGCCACTCGCGGTGCTCTTCGCGGCCCGCGCCGCCTTCCCCGCCGCACCGCGACGCCGCCTGCTCGCGCGGCTGCTCGCCGTCGCGTCGCTCGGCTGGTTCGGGATCATCCTCGGCGCGATCGCGGTCGCGGCGGGAACGGGCGCGCGCTGGTGGCTGCTGATCCCGCTCGGGCTGGTCGAACGCGGGATGGCCCTGACCGAGCTGCTGGCGTTGCTCGCGCTGGTGGCACCCGTCCGTTCCCCTGCGCCCCTGGTCACCCCGCTCGCGACGCACCCGTCGAAGGTCGCGGCCGGCGGAACCGGCACCTGAGCCCGTGCGCCCTTCCAGAGCGGACCCCGAGCACCGGCAGCGACCCGCTCGGAGCCCACTCCGCCGGGGGCAGTAGGCCGGCGGGGTCTGGGCCGGCCTGCCCGGAACGCAATTCTGTTCCCGCGCCGACCGCCGCACAGCACCCCGGACGAAACCATGTCGTCCCTGGTCAGCGGCCGGACAGAGCGGAAAACGAAACCCGGGCCGGACGCGGTGGGGTCAGCCGAAGGTGTCCGGATCCGCCGCGTGCCAGTCCTCCGCCCAGGTGGCGGGCGGATCCGCGGTGAGGACACCGGGCTCCAGCCATTCGTACAACTCGGCGTAGGAGCGCACGGTCGTCGCGTCGAGCCGTTTGCGCAGCAGGTGCGTGTTCAGCCGCGCGGGATCGGCCACCCCCATCGAGGCCATGATCTGCTGGGCCGACCGCACGGTCGCCCGCTGGAAGCGGTAGACCCGCTCCGTCTTGTCCCCGACGTCGAGCGCCCGCGCCCGGCGCGCGTCCTGCGTCGCGACCCCGACCGGGCAGTGGTTGGTGTGGCACCGCTGCGACTGGATGCAGCCGACCGCGAACATCATGGCGCGCGCGGCGTTGGTGTAGTCCGCGCCCTGGATGAGCCGCTTGACGATGTCGCCGCCGGTGGCGACCTTGCCTGCCGCGCCGATGCGGATCCGGTCCCGCAGCCCGGCGCCCACGAGTGCGTTGTGGACGGTCATCAGCCCGTCGGTCAGCGGCGCCCCGATGTGGTCGGAGAACTCGAGCGGCGCGGCACCCGTGCCGCCCTCGGCGCCGTCGACGAGGATGAAGTCCGGGGTGACGTCCTCGGCGAGCATCGCCTTGCACACCGCCAGGAACTGCCTCCGCGAGCCCACGCAGAGCTTGAAACCCGCCGGTTTCCCGCCCGCGAGCTCACGCATCCTGGCGATGAACAGCACCAGCTCGCGCGGAGTCGAGAAAACCCGGTGGTACGGCGGCGAAACCACGGTCCTGCCCTGGGGAACCTCCCGCACCCTGGCGATTTCGGCGTTGACCTTGCCGCCGGGCAGGACTCCCCCGATGCCGGGTTTGGCGCCCTGGGACAATTTCAGCGACACGCAACGCACACTGTCCACAGCGGACTTGTCGGCGAACTCGGCGGCGTCGAAGCCCCCGTCGCGCGTGCGGCAGCCGAAGTACCCGGTGCCGATCTCCCACACCAGGTCACCGCCGGGCCGCAGGTGGTACTCGGAAAGCCCGCCTTCCCCGGTGTCATGGGCGAAACCGCCTTTCGCCGCGCCGGCGTTGAGCGCCAGGATCGCGTGCGAGGACAGCGACCCGAAGCTCATCGCGGAAACGTTGAGCAACGCCATGTCGTAGGGCTTCCGGCAGGCGGGGCCGCCGATCCGCACCCGGGGTGGCTCCGGGGCGGGTTCGACGGGAGTCATCGAATGCGCGAACGACTCGTACCCGTCGGCGTAGACGTCGCGCTCGGTGCCGAACGGCGATTCGTCCTCGGTGGCCTTCGCCCGTTCGTAGACGATGCTGCGCACGTCACGGTCGAACGGCCTGCCGTCGGTGTTGCGCTCGACGAAGTACTGCTGGACCTCCGGCCGGATCGCCTCCAGCAGATAGCGGAGATGGCCGAGCAGCGGATAGTTGCGCAGCACCGCGTGCCGCCGCTGCGTCAGGTCGTACCAGCCGACCGCGGTCAGCGCGGCCAGCGGCACGGCCGCGAAGCACCACCACGGCGAAACCAGCGCCGCCGCCAACGCGGCCGTGACCGCCGCCGCGGTCAGTCCGAGGACAAGGGCGAAACGCACGCACCGAACCTAACCGAGCGCGGGTACGGCCGCACGCCGCGGCCGGTCAGTCCTTCAGGCCCTTGATGGCGTCCTTGGCCTTTTCCGCGGCCTGCTTGACCGCGCCCTTGGCCTGCTCCGCCTTGCCCTCGCCCTGCCACTGCTCGTTGCCGGTGGCGTTGCCGAGCGCCTCCTTGGCCTTGCCCTTGAGCTCCTCGCCCTTGTTCTCCATCTTGTCGTTCATCGAGGCTCCTTTCCCATCACCGCGGCCGACGCGGCCGCGGGCTGACCTCGCGCCCCGATTACCCCGTCACCGGATGGCTACACCTCCGTTCCGCGCCCGGTCGAGTGATCCGCGCAACCACCGTTCGAGGGCGAGCAGCTCATCGGCGGGGAAGGGGCCGCGCGCCCAGCGTTCGGCGTACTCGTCCTCGCCGAACCGGGTGAGCAGCGCCCGTGCCGCGCCGGCCACCGTGCGGACGAGCTCGTGGAGCGGCAGGTCCGCGGTCAGGAGCTCGTGCCCGTCGTTGCCCGGCAATCCGAGTGGGCGCGCCCAGTCGACCGCCAGGACACGTACGTGCGCGTGACCGCTGGGATCGGTGGTGATCAGCCAGCGGTACTCGATCGGCTCGCCGTCCCAGGACACCCGTACGCTCCGCTCGCCGGTGGTGAGCAAGAGCAGGGCGGCGAGCATGTCGCGCAGGGCCGGGGTGAGGTAGGAGGCGTACAACCGCCTCTCCCCGCGGCTGTCCCCCAGCACGGCGAGCAGCCAGCCGGTACCCACGAGATCGAGCGCGCACGTGAACGTGTCCGCCGCCCACGGCCGGAAATGATCCCCCAGCGGTTTTTCCGTCAGCAGAGTGCGGAGGTACGCCATCTCCGGCTGGGGGATCGAACGGGACAGATAGACCTCGTCGAGCGGCTCGACGAGGGCGCGTAACTCGCGCGAGGCCTTGGCGGGCAACGCGAACAGTGCCAACCGCAGTGCTTCCCGCCGCACCACCGGGTCGTCCCATCGGCAGCCAGGACACGTGCAGTCTTCGGGCGTGTAATCGTCGAGTGCGCGTACCGGACCGCGCACGAACCGGGCCCAGCCCGCGAGTGCTTCGGCGATCGCGCCGGGCCGCAGCCGGGCACGCTCCAGAACCACGATCGCTTGTCGCGTCGAGGCGGAAACCCGGGACACCTGCCGGATCGGCGGTTGTCCTTGTCCGCGCCGGATCGGAGAATCGGCGCGCAGCCGCGCGGGGCGCCTACGCGGCATTGCCCTTTCTGGTCGTCATGACCGTCATCCTCGCACAGAACTCTCGTTCGCGGTCACATCGGCCCGACGCGCACCGAAGGACGCCCTCGTCGCGGCGAATCACCGTCTCCTAGGACGCGTTCGAGACGCCGCCCAAGCCCTGTGCCCAGCTGCGTTCCTCGCTGCGGCGGGAGATCCGCCAGCCCTCCGGGGTGCGGACGTACTCGTCGAGGTACCACATGCCCAGCAGCGCGATCCGCGGATCGCCGTCCCCGACCGGCAGCGCGAGCGGGTTCAGGCACATCACCCGGCCCGTCGCCCGGTCGCCATCGACGCGGATGTCCGGGTTGGCGATCAGATGCTGGAACGCGGGCAGCATCGCCAGGCTCCGCGCGAGCCATTCCTTGACCTCGGCACGGTCGCCCTCGATGCCGCCGAACGCCGTGTAGTCGATCCGCGCGTCGTCGGTGAAAATCCGGTCCAGTGCGCCGAAATCCCGGGTGTCGATCGCGGTCGCGTAGGCCACCAGCAGATCCTGGATCTCCAGCCGGTCGGAAATCTCCTGAATGTCGAGCACCTGGCCTCCTGGAACACCGCGACGGGGACGTGATCACTCTACCCAGCGCGGAGACCGCGTGCCGGGAACCCGGGCCAGGGCAAAAGTCAGCAGTGGCTTCGCATGCGCATGCTGTTGATCCGGTCGAAGATCCCCGCGTTGAAGTTCCCGCTGGCGAACCACCAGTGCCACTGGTTCTTGATGGTGCCTTCGACGAATTTGGTGTCACCGCCATGATGCACCGGAGCCAGGATGATGCTGGAATCATCCAGGGTGTCCACCCACATCAGCCACGCGTCATTGGTGTCACTGCTGACTATCGCCGCCTCGAAGGACGCGCTGCCGTCCCGTCTGAGGGTCCATTTCGCGCGCTCCATGGCGCAGTCCCCCACCGTGATGCGTCCCCAGCTGAACGAACACCAGTCGTTGTTCGCGCAAACGGCTTGTACGGTCGCCGGCGTCTGCGTGGTGGCCGATGCCGGAGCGGCGACGACGCCACTGCCCGCGAGCACGAGCGCCGCCACGACGGTCAGTACCCGACGTGATTTGGTCATCATGTTTTTCTCCGCCAGAGGTTGCCGAACCTGTGCCGAATTCGGGGGAACCGGGGAAACCGGTCCCGAAATCGCGTTCCAGAACTTCGGGAAAAGCCGTTCGGGAAAGCACCCCCTTTCCACGGCTCCGCTCCGCGAATTCGCACCGGAGCGGTCCGGGTTTCAGTATCCTCGCGGCCGGGTCGCTTCGTCCAAGTCGCAATCACAATCGGCCGATAGGTCGACGTTATGCGCGCGACCCGGGCGCTAGACTCGACACGCCGGCCGGCGCGGTGGTGCGGAGGGTGGTCGTGGTGGAGTTGCGTCGCCTGCGTTACTTCCTGGCCGTCGCCGAGGAGGGCGGTTTCACCCGCGCGGCCGCCCGGCTGCACGTCAGCCAGCCCGGGCTGAGCCAGCAGATCCGTGCCCTGGAACGGGATGTCGGCGGTCCCCTGTTCGAGCGCCTGCCCGGCGGGGTCCGGCTCACGCCCGCGGGCCACGCCATGCTCGAACCGGCCCGCCGCGCGATGGCGGCGGTGGCCGACGGCCTGCTCGTCGCCCGCGACCTGGCCGGTGGCGCCAGTGGCTCGCTGCGGGTGGGCATGATCTACGGCGCCGCCGGCGCGGTGACCCAGCCGATCCTGTCCGCGTTCGCGAAGGCGTTTCCGGACGTCCGGCTGAACTTCCGCGCGGAACTCCCGGTCGGCCGGGCGTATTCCGCGCTGCTCGAGGACGAGGTGGACGTGGCGTTCACCCGGCTGCCGCTGCACCCGCAACGACACGCCTGGACCGTGCTGTACGAGGAACGCCGTGTGCTGGTCGTCCACGAGCACCATCGGCTCGCCAGAACGAGCAGCGTGACCATCGAAGAGGTACTGCCACTGCCCATCCTGTCCGCCAACCCCGCCGGCACCGCGCCGGAGGTCAACGACTACTGGCAGCTCAACGAATACCGCAACGGCGAGCCGCCCCCGCTCTTCCTCACCGAGGCGTGGTCGGTCCTGGAAGTCGCCTACACCCTGTTGCAGCATCCGGACGTGGTCGCCACCTGCGCGGACGTCGCGCGCCGGCACCACCCGCTGCCGGGCACCCCGCTGCTGTTCATCGACCTCCTGGAAGGCGGCGCCAGCAAGGCTGTCGTCGCTCGCCGTCGCGGCGACCATCGGCCCCTCGTCCGGGCGTTCTGCCACATCGCCGCCACCGTCGCGCACCAGCCCGGTGCCCCGCCCGCCGGTTTTCGCCCCCCGGACACCGCCGGCAGGCAAGAGGTCGAATCCTGGGGCACACCGGGTGACTGAGCGCTTATTCATCGGTTATGTTGAGGATCAGCAGCCCCCGCTTTCTCAACGACGAGGAGTTCACCCGTGAGCGAGTCCCCCTCCCGTGTCGCCATCGTGACGGGCGCAGGCCGCGGCATCGGCGCCGCGGTCGCCAAGCGCCTGGCCGCCGACGGGTTCGCCGTCGGCCTGCTCGACCTCGACGAGGCCGGGGTCAAGGCGGGCGCCGAGGCGATCGTCGCCGGCGGCGGCAAGGCCGTCGGTGTCACGCTCGACGTCAGCGACGCCGAACAGGTCGACGCCGCCGTCACCCGGGTCGCCGAGGAGCTCGGCGCGCCGACCGTGCTGATCA
Organism: Amycolatopsis sp. NPDC058986; assembly: GCF_042741125.1. Classification (NCBI taxonomy): domain Bacteria; kingdom Bacillati; phylum Actinomycetota; class Actinomycetes; order Pseudonocardiales; family Pseudonocardiaceae; genus Amycolatopsis; species Amycolatopsis sp. NPDC058986. The sequence continues at coordinate 9,135 of NZ_JBHYJW010000016.1, forward strand.
ACAACGCCGGCATCACCCGGGACAACCTGCTGTTCAAGATGACCGAGCAGGACTGGGACTCGGTGCTGAACGTGCACCTGCGCGGCTCGTTCCTGATGACCCGCGCGGTGCAGAAGTACCAGACGCAGGAGAAGTGGGGCCGCATCGTCAACCTGTCGAGCACGTCGGCGCTGGGCAACCGCGGCCAGGTCAACTACTCCGCGGCCAAGGCGGGGATGCAGGGCTTCACCAAGACACTGGCCATCGAGCTGGGCAAGTTCGGCGTGACCGCGAACGCGATCGCCCCCGGGTTCATCGCCACCGACATGACCGCCGCGACCGCGGAACGGCTCGGCATGTCCTTCGAGGACTTCAAGGCCGCGGCCGCGTCGCAGATCCCCGTGCAGCGGGTGGGTACCCCGGACGACATCGCGAACCTCGCCTCGTTCCTGGTCAGCGACGGCGCCGGGTTCATCTCCGGGCAGGTCGTCTACGTGGCCGGCGGCCCGACGGACTGAGGGAGGAACGACGATGCGCGAGTTCTCTTCCCTCGACGAGTTCGCCGGGGCGGTCGGCGAGCACCTCGGGTACAGCGACTGGCTGACGATCACCCAGGAGCGGGTGGACCTGTTCGCCGACGCCACCGACGATCACCAGTGGATCCACGTGGACGCCGAGAAGGCCGCCGCGGGCCCGTTCGGCACGACGATCGCGCACGGCTTCCTGACCCTGTCGCTGATCTCGGGTTTCGTCGGCAAGATCTACCGGGTCCACGGGATCAGGATGGGCATCAACTACGGCCTCAACAAGGTGCGGTTCCCCCAGCCGGTCAAGGTCGGCGCGAAGATCCGGGCCGGGGCCGAGCTGGTCGAGGTCACCGACGTGCCCGGTGGCAAGCAGGGCGTGGTGCGGTGGACCATCGAGATCGACGGCGAGCCGAAGCCCGCGTGCGTCGCCGAAATGGTCGCGCGGCTCATCGCCTGAAACCCGGCCGTGAAAGCCCAGGCCGGGGCGGGGTTTCCGACCAGCACTGTACGACATACCGACTGGTCGGTACCCTGACGGCGGACGTCGACCACCGAGCAACGAGGAGACCGGATGAGCCGGACCGACCCACCGGGTCTTGACCTGGGCGCGCTGCGTGCCCACCTGGACGAGCACCGGCCGGGGCTGGTCACCGGGGAGCTGGGCGCCGACGTCGTCGCGGGCGGCCGGTCGAACCTCACCTACGTGGTGAGCGACGGCCGGTCGCGCTGGGTGGTCCGCCGCCCGCCGCTCGGCCACGTGCTGCCCACCGCGCACGACATGGCCCGCGAGTTCCGGGTGATCTCGGGCCTGCACGGCACCGCCGTCCCGGTGCCGGAAACGGTGCTGCTGTGCGAGGACCCCGACGTGCTCGGCGCGCGGTTCTACGTCATGGAGTTCGTCGAGGGCACGCCGTACCGGTCCGAGGCCGAACTGACCGCGCTCGGACCCGAGCGCACGCGGAAGATCGCCGACGCGCTGGTCGACACGCTCGTCGACCTGCACGCGGTCGACCCGGAGCCGGTCGGGCTCGGCGATTTCGGGCGCCCGGAAGGGTTTCTGGAGCGGCAGCTGCGGCGGTGGAAGAAGCAGCTGGACGGCTCCCGCAGCCGGGATCTCGAAGGCTTCGACCTGCTGCACGACCGGCTGGCGGCATCGCTGCCCGCGTCGGGGAAGCCGTCGATCATCCACGGCGACTACCGGCTGGACAACGTGCTGGTCGACGGCGAGGACCGCATCACCGCCGTGCTGGACTGGGAGATGTCCACCCTCGGCGACCCGCTGACCGACCTCGCGCTGCTGGTGGCCTACGCCGAGCGGGACAAGGCGTCGGCGCGGTTCGTGTCCACCGCGAGCGCGGCACCCGGGTATCCGACCTCGGACGAGGTGGTCGCGCGGTACGCCGAGCGGTCCGGGCGGGACGTGTCCGCGCTCAACTGGTACGTCGGGTTCGCGTTCTTCAAACTGGCGGTGATCCTCGAAGGCATCTACTTCCGGTTCAGCCAGGGCAAGACCGTCGGAGCGGGATTCGAGAACGTCGGCGGCGCCGTCGTTCCGCTGATCACGCACGGCAACGAGATTCTCAAAGAGGAGAAGTAGCGTGGATTTCGCCTTTGACGCCAAGACCGAGGAACTGCGCGGCAAGCTCCTCGACTTCATGGACTCGCACATCTACCCCGCCGAGCCGGTCTTCGAAGAGCAGCTCGCGGCCGCCACCGACCCCTGGGCCACCGCCCCGATCGTCGAGGACCTCAAGAAGGCCGCCAGGGAACGCGGCCTGTGGAACTTCTTCCTCCCCGGCGACCATGGCGCGGGCCTGACGAACCTCCAGTACGCCCCGCTCGCGGAGATCACCGGCCGCAGCATCCGGCTGGCGCCCACCGCGCTGAACTGCGCCGCGCCGGACACCGGGAACATGGAGGTGCTCTCCATGTTCGGCTCGGACGAGCAGAAGAAGCAGTGGCTGGAACCGTTGCTGGAGGGCGAGATCCGGTCGGCGTTCGCGATGACCGAGCCCGACGTCGCCTCCTCGGACGCGCGCAACATCTCCACCAGCATCCGCCGCGATGGCGACGAGTACGTCATCAACGGCCGCAAATGGTACATCTCCGGCGCGATGAACCCGAACTGCAGGATCTTCATCGTGATGGGCAAGACCGATCCGGACGCCGCCCCGCATCAGCAGCAGAGCATGATCCTGGTCCCGCGTGACACGCCGGGCCTGACGATCAAGCGCGGTATGCACGTGTTCGGCTACACCGACGGCGATCACGGCGGCCACGCCGAGGTCCTGTTCGACGACGTCCGCGTGCCCGCCGAGAACCTGATCGCCGCGGAGGGCGCCGGGTTCGCCATCGCGCAGGCACGGCTCGGCCCCGGCCGGATCCACCACTGCATGCGGGCGATCGGGATGGCCGAGCGCGCGCTGGAGATGATGTGCCGCCGCACGATGTCGCGGGAGGCGTTCGGCAAGCCGATCGCCGAGCAGGGCGTGGTGCAGGACTGGATCGCCGAGTCGCGGGTGCGCATCGAGCAGCAGCGGCTGCTGGTGCTCAAGACCGCGTGGCTGATGGACACCGTGGGCAACCAGGGCGCGCACACCGAGATCCAGGCGATCAAGATCTCCACGCCGATCACCGTCGAGTGGATCGTCGACAAGGCGATCCAGGCACACGGCGCGGGCGGGGTCAGCCAGGACTTCGGGCTCGCCGAGATGTGGGCCGGGGTGCGCACGCTGCGGCTGGCCGACGGCCCGGACGAGGTGCACAAGCGCTCGCTGGCGCGGCGTGAGCTGAAGAAGTACCGGACGGAGGCTCGATGAGCACGATCACCGCTGACAACCTGCGCGGGCGGGTCGCGGATTTCCTTGCCGCACATGACTTTTCGACCATGGAACGGCTGGAGTTCCTGCGGGCGCGGTTCGACGCCGGGCTCGCCTGGGTCCACTTCCCCGAGGGCCTCGGCGGGCTCGGCGCGGCGCGGGCACTGCAGTCCGTTGTGGACGAAGAGTTCGCCGCGGCTGGCGCGCCGGACAACGACCCGCGCAAGAACGTCATCGGGCTCGGCATGGCCGCGCCGACCATCCTCGCCTTCGGCACGCCGGACCAGCGCTCCCGCTACCTCCGTCCACTGTGGACCGGCGAGGAGATCTGGTGCCAGCTGTTCAGCGAGCCGGGCGCGGGATCCGATCTCGCGGCGCTGGGTACCAGGGCGGTGCGGGACGGCGACGACTGGGTCGTGACGGGCCAGAAGGTGTGGACCTCCGGCGCGCATATGGCACGCTGGGCCATCCTGGTCACCCGCACCGACCCGGACATCCCGAAGCACCAGGGCATGACGTACTTCCTGTGCGACATGACCGCGCCGGGCGTCGAGGTCCGGCCGCTGCGCCAGATCACCGGCGAGGCGGAGTTCAACGAGGTTTTCCTCACCCAGGTGCGGATCCCGGACGCGCAGCGGATCGGCGCCGTCGGCGAGGGCTGGAAGGTCGCGCAGACCACGCTGATGAACGAGCGGGTCGCGATCGGCGGCACGGTGTATCCGCGTGAGGGCGGGATGATCGCCCCGGTCGTGAAGACCTGGCGGGAACGTCCCGAACTGCGCACGCCGGAGCTTCAGGACCGGCTGGTGAAGCTGTGGGTGGAGGCGGAAACGCTGCGGCTGGCCGGGACCCGGCTGCGGCAGCAGCTCGCCTCGGGGGCGCCGGGGCCGGAGGGTTCGGCGATGAAGGTCGCGTTCTCCGAGCTGAACCAGGCGGTGTCCGGGCTGGAGATCGAACTGCTCGGCGAGGACGGACTGACCTACGACGACTGGACGTTCCGGCGTTCGGAGTCGGTCGACTTCACCCGCCGCAGCCCCGGATACCGCTATCTGCGGGCGAAGGGCAACTCGATCGAGGGCGGCACCTCGGAGGTGCTGCGCAACATCATCTCCGAACGTGTCCTCGGCATGCCGTCGGAACCGCGTGTGGACAAGGACGTCGCCTGGAAGGACCTTCCCCGATGAGCGAGGCGCGCGAGCCCGAGGTACTTACTACCGCCGAGGGCGCATCAGCAGAGCCCGAGGTACTTACTACCGCCGAGGGCGCATCAGCAGAGCCGGATCTGCTCTATTCCGAGGTCGAGGAGGACCTGCGGGCGAGCGTGCGGGATCTGCTCACCGACCAGGCGTCCCCGGCGGCGGTGCTGAAGCGGGCCGAGACGGCCGAACCGTACGACCTGAAGCTGTGGCGCACCCTCGCCGCGGACCTCGGCGCCGCCGGGCTCGCGGTGCCGGAGGAACTGGGCGGGCACGGCGCGTCGGCGCGGGAGGTCGCGGTGGTGCTGGAGGAACTCGGCCGGTCGGTGGCACCGGTGCCGTTCCTGGGCAGTGTCGTGCTCGCGACGTCGGCGCTGCTCGGCGCGGACACGACGGACGCCGTGGTCGGCGAGCTGCTCCCCCGCCTCGCGGCCGGTGACCTGATCGGTGCGCTGGCCGTGCCGCTGACCACCGCCCCGGACGCGGAATTCCCTTCCGCCGTCACGGTGAACGCCGACGGGTCGCTGAGCGGCCGGGTCGGCAAGGTGGCGGACGCGTCGGCCGCGGAACTGCTCGTGGTCCCGGCCATCGGGCCGGACGGACCGGGGCTCTACGCGGTCGAAACGGCGTCCTCGGGTGTTTCGGTGACGGAGCTGGTGTCGCTGGATCTGACCCGGCGGGTCGCCGACGTCGTCCTGGACAACGCGCCCGCGCGGGTCGTGGCTTCCGGCACCCACGCTCCGGCGGCGTTGACGTACGCGCTGACCACGGCGGCGGGGCTGCTCGCGTCGGAACAGCTCGGCATCACCGAATGGGCGCTGACGGAGACCGCGGAGTACCTCAAGACGCGTTACCAGTTCGGCCGTCCGGTGGGTTCCTTCCAGTCGCTGAAACACCGGCTGGCCGATCTGTACACCGATCTGGTGAACGCCAGGGCCGCCGCGCGCTACGCGGCCGACGCGCTCGCCACCGGCAGCGAGGACGTCCCGGTCGCGGTCGCCGTCGCCCAGGCCTCGGGCGCCCCGATCGCGGTGCACGCGGTCGAGGAGGCCGTCCAGCTACACGGCGGGATCGGCATGACGTGGGAACACCCGGCGCATCTGTACCTCAAGCGCGCCAAGGCCGACGAACTCGCGCTCGGCACCCCCGCCCGGCACCGGGCCCGGCTCGCCCAGCTGGTCGACCTGCCCGCGTGAGCTGAAGGGGACTTTCCTCGCATCGCATGTGAGGAAAGTCCCCTTCAGCTCGTCTCACGCACGGAAAGTCCCCTTCAGCTCTTGGAGCCGCACGCGGGATTCCTTTTCGGACAACGAATTCGCGAGCAGCTGCCGGGACAGATCCTGGTAGAGCCGGACGCCTTCGGAATCGTGCATGAACGTCCGCACGAAATGGTTTTCCAGGAAGATCGCCGGGGAGAACCCGTCGAACTCGTAGCGCACGTAGTTCCCGTGCATGCCCCCGTGGAAACCGGTCCCGGTGGGCACGATCCGCAGCACGACGTTGTCGAGTTCGCTCAGCGCCAGCAGGTGGTCGCACTGCCGCGTCATCGCCTCGGCGTCGCCGACGCGGATTTCGAGGGCGTGTTCGCTGATGAGGGCGAGCAGTTTCACCGGATCGGGCCGGGTGAGGACCTCCTGCCTGCCGAGGCTGAGCACGAGCCGGGTGTCGATCTCCTCCGGGCCGATCACGGTCTTGGTCCACAGTTCGCGGGCGTATTCGGCGGTCTGGAGCAGTTCCGGCAGGACCATCAGCGACCACGCGGTGACCCGCTCCGCGGCCCGCTCGTAGCCGAGCGCGGTCCGCTGTGCCAGCGGCAGCCGTCCGGCCAGGGTCGCCAGCCAGTCGGTCTCCCCCGCGTGCCGCGCCAGCCGCAGGGTCTGTTCGTAGCGCCGGCCGGTGACCTCGAGCGCGCCGAGCAGCCGCACGACCTGTTCCGGGCTCGGCACCTCGGTTCCCCGTTCCCAGGCGGCCAGTGCCGACGGCGCGATGCCGAGCATGGCCGCCAGCCGGTCCGGTGCGACCTCGAGGTCCAGGCGGACGCCGCGCAGGGCCGCGGACAGGGCCCTGGCGCACGGGGAAGCGGTCTTCGGTTCCATGCGGTAAGCGTACGAACACCGTCTATTCCCTGATCGGGCCACGGAGTTACGACTCGTACACACCCCGGCCCGGCACCGGGGCCCGCTCAGGAACGGCCGGGCGGCCGGATGGCGTCGAGGAGGAGGTCGGCGTAGTGGTCGCCGATCTGCCGGGCCGACAGCGAACCGCCGCGCCGGTACCACGAACCGAGGTGGTGCACCGAGCCGAAGAAGAAGTCGACGATCACGTCGGCGGGCTTGTCCGAGCGGAACTCGCCGGACGCCTGTCCTTCCTCGATCATCGAGCGGAACCGCTCGTGGTACTTGCGCCGCTCGGCCCGCACCGCCTTCTGTTTCTCGGCGCTGAGCTGGTGCATCGACTGCAGGAAGATCGTGTTGTCGTCCAGGTTGTCGATGCTGCTCACGACGACGTCCGAAGCGGCGGCGGCCAGGCGTTCACGCAGGGGCGCGTCACTGGAGGCGACGCCTTCGAGCTGCTTCGTCTGCTCGCGCAGCACGCGGGCGTAGATCTCGTAGAGCAGGTCGTCCTTGGAGCCGAAGTAGTGGTACATCGCCCCCTTGGTGACGCCGGCCGCCTCGACGATCTCCTGCACCGACGTGCGGTCGAAGCCCTTCTTGGCGAACAGTTTCGTGGCGTGCTGGAGCAGCCGCCGGGGCACCGCGGCCTGGTCTTCGCCCGGTGTTCCGGCCGCGTCGCCCGTTTTGCGGGCAGTCGCTCTGGTCACGGCCCGACCCCCTTCGTGGTACTGGGACGATCAGCATACCGGCTGGTCGGTCCCCCGCCCGGTCACCCACCGCCCAGGAAGCGCCTCGGGGTGTCGACCAGCATCGTGGTGATGTCCTCCTCCGGCACGCCACGCTCGCGCAACGCGGGCAGGACGTCCTTGACGATGTGCAGGAAATGCCAGTTCGGCGCCAGCGACGGGATCTTGTCGTAGTCGACCCAGTCGATGTAGCAGGACGCGTCGTGCGAGAGCACCATGCTGCTCGCGTAGCCGTGTGCGCACATCGCCGCGACGGTCGCGACCCGTTCTTCGAAGGACAGCAGCTGGTCGAGCCCGAAGCGGTCCATGCCGAGCAGCGACCCGCGATCGGCGAGCGCCTTCAGGTAGTCCAGATCCGTACTGTCGCCGGAATGGCCGATCAGCACCCGGCGCAGATCGACGCCCTCGGACGCGAAGACGTCCTGCTGGTCCAGGCCACGCCGGGTCCCCGCGTGCGTGTGGGTCATGATCGGCACCCCGGTTTCGAGGTGTGCCATGGCCACCGCGCGCAGGACCCGTTCCACGCCCGGCGTCAGGCCGGGCTCGTCGGTGGCGCATTTGAGGATTCCCGCCTTGACACCGGTGTCCGCGATGCCGTTCCTGATGTCCCCGGTGAACATCCCGACGAGCGGTTCGTCCCCGTCGAACATCGTCCCGGGCCCGCGGAGGCGCAGGTAGTGCGGGACGTCGTTGTAGGTGTAGAGCCCGGTCGCGACCACGATCGAGAGGTCGACCTCGGCGGCCACGCGTTGTACGCGCGGGATGTAGCGGCCCAGTCCGATGACGGTGGGATCCACGATCGTGTCGATCCCCGCCGCTTTCAGTTCCCGAAGCCGCCGGATCGCTTCGGCAACGTGTTCCTCTTCGTGGAAACCGCCGTGCTCGGGGTAGTTCGCCATGAATTCGGGGCTCAGCACGAACAGGTGCTCGTGCATGAGCACCCGGCCCAGCGCACCAGCGTCCACCGGCCCGCGCACGGTCTCGACGACGGCCATCGGCGCTACCCCCTCGCCCGCAGTTCGCGGCGGAGGATCTTGCCGCTCACGGTTTTCGGCAGTTCGCCGAGTACTTCGATCGTCCGCGGATATTTGAACGCCGCGAGCCGTTCCTTGCAGTAGGCCACGAGTTCCCGCGGATCGGCGGTCACCCCGGGTGTCGCGCTGACGTAGGCCTTCACGCTTTCCCCGCGATAGGCGTCCGGCACGCCGACGACGGCGGCTTCGCGCACGGCGGGATGCGTGTAGAGGACGTCCTCGACCTCGCGGGGCCACACCTTGAACCCGGAGGCGTTGATCATGTCCTTCTTGCGGTCCACGACGTAGACCCAGCCGCGTTCGTCCATGAACCCGATGTCGCCGGTCAGCAGCATTCCACCGGGCAGCGCGGTTTCCGTCGCTTCGGGCTGGTTCCAGTACCCGGACACGACCATCGGGCCTTCGACCGCGATCTCCCCCGCCTGCCCGAACGGCAGCTCGCGGTACTCGTCGTCGAGGATGCGCACGAGTGCGCCCGGCACGGGCAGGCCGATCGAGATCGTCCCCGACTCCGGGTCGATCGGCGCTTCGAGGGAGCCTGGCACGGTAACGCAGCCCGCGGTCGTCTCGGTGAGGCCGTAACCGTTGTGGATGTAGTGCCCGAACTTCTCCCGGAATCCCTCGACGATCGCGGGCGGCAGCGCGGCGCCGCCGGAATAGAGCAGCCGGAACGACGCGAAATGCTCACGGGTGACGCCGGGATGCGCCATCAGCGCCATGTACGCCGTCGACGGGCCGACCGTGTAAACCGGCTTGTGTTCCAGGAACGCGTCAAGCACGACGCCGGGGTCGAACCGGTAGGCCAGCGACAGCGTTCCGGCGATGTCGATCGCCGACGCGAGTTCGCAGACCATGCCGGTGATGTGGAACAGCGGCGCGAGCGCGAACAGTGTCTCACCCTCGGGCAGCCCGCTGAACACACGCAGCGTCGCGGCGTTCGTGCCGATATTGCCGTGGGTGTTGGTCGCGCCCTTCGGTTTGCCGCTCGTGCCGGAGGTGTAGCTGATCAGCGCGACGTCGTCGAGGGCGAAGCCGGGGTCGGGCAGGCGCGGGCCGGTGCTCGCGCGGGCGACCGCCAGCAGGTCGTCGGCGCCGGGCGTCGGCTCGCGCTTCACCTTGCCGAGCACGCGCGGATCGTCACGGGTCTGGAATTCGAGTTCGCTCGTGGTCAGCGCGATTTCCACCGGGGTGCCCGGGACGACCTCGGCGAGGTAGCGGTTCCACGCGCCCTGCGAGCACACGACCGCCTTCACGTGTGCGTCGGTCAGTACGTGGGTCAGCTCGGCCGCGCGGTACATGGGATTGACCGGGACGACGATGCCGCCCGCCTTCCAGGCGCCGAACAGGGCGAGGACGAACTGCGGGATGTTCTGCAGCACGATCGCGAGCCGGTCGCCGTGCCCGAAACCGGACGCGCGCAGATGCCTTGCGATGCCGTCGGAAAGCTCGTCGACGTCCTGATAGGACAGTGCGGCGTCGAAGTACGCGATGGCGGTGTTGCCCGGTGCGCGTTCGACGCTCCGCCGGAACGTCTCCGGCAGCGTGGTCGCCTCGACCGGCCCGGCGGCTTTCATCCGTTCGTCGTAGCTCGCGAGCCACGGCTTGTCCTCGTACCAGCTCACCCAGTGACCTCCTTTGGACACCGACCAGTCGGTATGCCGACGCTAGAAGCCGATCGCGACGACGTCAAGCCGCCGATCTCGCGTGATTCAGCAGCGGCCGAAGAATTCCACCTCGCCGAGGGCGACCAGCTTTCCGGGACCGGCGCCATAGGCCCCGGCGATGGTGAGCCGGATGCCGGTCACGTCGGAGATCGCCAGCGCGGTGTGCTGTGGCCCCGGCTGGTCGGCCAGCCGCAGGGTGGTGTTCTGCTGCCTCCCGTCCTCGGTGATCGCGGTGAGTTCGAGTTCCGACGGCCGGGCCTGGGTGTTGAAGACCTCCCGTTCGGCCGACGCCCCGTCGTTCACCACGACGTCGAGCAGCCGGCACGGGCGCCCGAACTTCGCGTCCAGATGTTCCCCTTGCGCGGGCGCGGGTTTCGCGGGTGCCCAGAACCTGTTGGTGAACCCGTCCATGGCCAGCTTCGCCGGATGCCCGTCGGCCTCGCTGGAGGCGGTGAGCGTCTCGGGGGTGAGGGCCACCGGCGTGGTGGTCTTGTCCTTCACCGCGGTCACGACGTCCGGTCCGTAGCGGACCGCCGCGCCCACCAGCAGCGCCAGGATCACCAGCACCAGCAGGAAGACCGGGAAGCGGATCCGCCTGCCCCGGAATCGTGGCAGGCGCAGGCGCCGCCACCACGGGATCCGCCGGACCTCGACCGCGGTTTCGCCGAGGACCGCGCCGCAGCGACGGCAGAACCGGCGGCCCGGCGCGTTGGGGGTACCGCAGTTCGGGCACGGGCGGTCGTCCGGGCCGACCGGGACCTCGGCGTCACCCGGGGCGCGGACGACGGGGCGCTTCTCGACCGGTTTGCCCGGTCGCACGGCCCCCGGCTGCTCGACGCCCGGTTGCCCTGCCCGCGGCTGCTCGGTACCTGGCTGCGCGACGTCCGGCTGCCGGTCGTCGACCGGAGCGGGAGCGGCAGGGGTGGGTTCCACCGCGGGCGCGGCCGGTTCGGGTGGCTTGTTCCAGTCCAGATAGGCCCCGCAGTTCCCGCAGAACGCCTCCCCCTCGGTCACCGGCGACCCGCACACCTCGCACCGCCGCACCGTCCCACCGACCGCGTTCATGCTGACAGCCCTCCGATTTCCACGGTGAACGGCACATGCGCCGGACAGGATTCGGCGACCACATGCTCGACGTCGTGCCGCCGGACGGCAGCCGGATCCGGTACCCGCAACCGGATCGACAGCATCGGCGCGGCGGGCGCGGGCAGCGCCGAGCCCGCGGTTTCCGACCAGCTCACCCCGCCCGGATCCGCGATGTCGACCTCGCCGCCGAACTCCGAGCGCAGCCGTTCGGCCAGCCCGCTCCTGGTTCCCCGCCGCCGATGCCGCGCCACCGCACGAGCCACCGGTTCCCGCTCGGACGGCCGGTCGGCGGCCACCCAGAACCCGAGCAGCGGCAGGAAATCCACTGGGGCCAGCGCGGGGTCGAAATAGGCGTGGAGGTTGTCCAGTACCGACAGCACCGGCGCCAGCACCTCGTCCAGTCCGGCCGTGAAGTGCTGCGCGAGCCGATCACCGGCGTACAGCCCGGGCAGTTGTTCCCCGAGCGGGTACCGGCTGGGCAGGCCGGGCACCGAAGCACGCATCAGGCGCCCTCCGTGACGGTGACCTGGTGCTGGTAGGAGAAGATCAGCGCGGTGCGGGAGATCTCCAGCACGTTCACCGGTTCCCCGCGCCTGCCGGTGATCGGGTCCGCGGGGAACATCCGCAGTTCGTCCACAACGGACACTCCGGGCGCCGCGGCGAGCACGGCGTGGACCTCGCCGAACTGCACCGGCCGCCCGAACGGCCAGCCCGTCCCGTCCGGCCCGCCCCGCACCGGGTTGAGGTACCGGTACAGCGCGTCCAGCGCCGACCGCCGGGCCTGGTCGGCCGAACCGGACGCGCGCAACCGCGCCACCACCGTCAGGCCCTGGTAGTACGGCGGTTCGACAAGCACCCGGGTGCCGACCAGCCTGCGTTCGTCGAGGCTCCCGGCGACCGCGGCGAGCATTTCCCTGGGCGGGATCAGCTGTTCGAGCCGCAGTTCGTCACCGACGTCGGCGGTCGCGTCAGGGACGACGAGCACCCGCACCGCCGGTCCGCCGGGGCCGGCGTCCGCGGCGGGCACGCACCGGACCCTGGCCGCCGCGGGCGCGGCGCCGCGCGCGATCAGCTCGAAATCATCCACCGTGACCGCGCGTTCCTGGGTGCGCAACGCCAGCGGCCCGCGCAGTTTGGCCGCTTCGACCGTCTCGCCGTCGACGCCGCCGCTCGCCGCCTCCCGGTTCTCCACCCACGCGACGTAGGGCACCGAGCTGCGCAGCACCGAAATCGCCCGGCGCGCGACATTGCCCGCCCGGCCACCGCCGGTCCGGTAACGCCGGACCCGGAGCACCGCGCCCTTCGGCGGCACCGCGCCGTAGTACCGGATCGTGCCGTCCGGCTCACGCACCGCGGGCCCGAAGGCGAATTCGCCGCCGGTGGCGTCCAGCACCACGTGCCGGTCGGTGGCCGAGGACGCCCCGAAATGGTCCACAGTGGACCATTCCTGCCAGCCGTCTCCTTCGGATACCTCCACCACCACCGGGGCGCCATCGGTCAGCACCGGTGGTCTGCTGACCGGGAAGCGTTGTCCCGCAACGCCTTCGGATTCGCCGATGACCTCGCCGAGGACGGTCTCCGCGTGTTCGGCGACGATCGTGCCGCCGATGGTGAACACCTCGGCCGCGCTGACCGTCGGCGACTCGGAGTAGAAGGGCTGCCCCGCCGCGGGTTCCACCACCCGGCAGCGCAGCCAGCCCGCCCGCGCCCCCGCGATCACCGACGCGGTGTGCGAGGCGGGCATGTGCAGCACGACGTCGCCCGGCCGGTTCAGCCCGCCGGTGCCGTCGGAGTCCACTTCGCACGGTGCCCAGCCGCCGCCGTCCCACGCCTCCCAGACCAGCGGTGGCTGGCGGGGATCCACGCCGACGCCCTCGACCTTGCTGTCCAGCCGGATCACCACCACGCAGCGGGGCACCGCGGCCGACAGCCCGAGCACCATGGTGTCCCCCACCGCGGGAGACGTCGCGAAGCAGGCCACGTCCTGGCCCGAGAGCAGGTCGTCGGTCCGGTCGGCCGGGGACCCACCGGCCGCGCCGGTCACCAATTTCTCCAGCGCGCAGGGCACCACGACCAGATCGTCCACGGTCGCGAAGGAAACCGCCTCCTCGGTCTCGCTGCGCGTCGTGGTCACCTCGGTGCCCGCCCGCAGCACCACCGGCTCCGGCTGCGGCGCGGACAGCCAGAAGGTGACGTCGGCGCGCGCGGCCGCCGGCGGGAACAACCGCACCCCGAGCAGTTCGAGGAACGCCAGGTAGTTGCGCTCGGGGACGCGGTTGAGCCGGTAGATCAGCTGATCGACCATGTGCGCGAAGGTTTCGATGAGGGTGACCCCGGGATCGGACACGTTGTGGTCCGTCCACTCCGGACTGCGCCGCTGCACGTAACGCTTCGCCTCGTCGACCAGCTGCTGGAACCGCCGGTCGTCCAGATTGGGGGCAGGCAGGGTCATGAAAGCTCGCTCGGCTCGTCGTGGGCTGGGATGACGTAGAAGGGGAAGACGAGGTTGCGTGGATTGTTGCTTTCCCGGATCCGGTAACGGATGTCGATGTAGAGGATCCCGCTGTCCACCGCGTCGTAGGCGACCGCGACGTCGTCGAGCTCGATCCGCGGCTCCCACCGTTCCAGCGCGATCCGCACCTCGTAGGCGATCCGCCCCGCGGTGGCGCCGTCGCTCGGCGCGAACACGTGCTCGTGCACCCCGCAGCCGAACTCCGGGCGCATCGGCCGCTCGCCGGGCGCGGTGCCGAGGATCAGCCGGATCGACTCCTCGATCTCCTGCTCGCCGGTCACGGTCGCGATGCCGCCGGTGGCGTCGGCCCGGAGCGGGAACGCCCACCCCCGGCCGATGAACCGGTCGCTCATCACCTGCCCCCGATCAATACGGTCCGCGCCCCGCTGCTGATGACGGCCTTGCAAGCGGTTTTGTCGCCCACCGCGGCGAGCGGGCGGCCACCGACGAGCACACGCCTGGTCGCGACCTCCGGCCCCGGCACGACGACGTTGGCGGGTCCCAGGAGCCGGTGCTGGGGCGGGACGTTGCAGCCGTTCATCGTGCCGGGGCCGACGACCGCCGCCGGCCTCCCCTCGATGAGCACGGCCGGCACTCCGGCGCCCTGGAGTGCGCCCGTCGGCGGCCCGGCCGCCAAGCCCAGCTTCGCCCCCGCGTCGACGTGGCTGGTCGCGTCCGTGATCCTGGCTGCGGGTGGCATCGCTCTCTCTCCTTTGTGGACGATCATTGTGGACGGTGTGGTCAGTTGAGGCGGATGACGCCTGCCCTGACCGTTGCCTCGGTGCCGCCGTTGACGCGCACCCCGGTGCTGCCGTTGATCGACACCGATTTCCCGCGCAACGACAGATGCCCCGCGCCGGCGTCGATCTCCACCCCGGTTCCGGTGATCTGGACGTACTTGCCGGCCTCGATCTGCACGCTGCCGTCGCTGCGCACCACGATCTTGGTGCCCTGCCGGTCGAGGTCGACCTCGAGTTTCCCGTCCCCGGTGCGCAGCTTCACCCCGCGCGGCCCGCCCTGGGTGTCCAGCAGTTCGACCCGGTCGCCACCGCGGGTCCCGAACGACCGGCGGTTGACCTTGCCGCTGGCCCGGTCCACCAGCGGGCCGTCGTGCGGCGACGGGAGGTCCACGCCGTTGTAGAGCCCGCCGAGCACGTACGGCTTGTCCAGCAGGCCCTGCTCGAAACCGACCAGGACCTCGTCGTTGACGTCCGGGCAGACCACACCCCCGCCACCGACACCGCCGAACTGCACGGTGCGGACCCAGTCGGTGACGTATTCGTCGTCCAGCCACGGGAAACACAGTTTCACCATGCCCGGCCCGTTCGCCGGTCGCCGCTGGACCTCGGTGACCTTGCCGATCGCCAGGCCGGGAATCCGCGGCGGGTCCGGCGGCCCCGCCACGGCGAGCCCCGCCAGCGACCGGTCCTCGGCGCCGCTGACCGTCACCGTGGTGCGATATCCGTTGCCCGGCTCGAAAACGTGACGGCTGGCGGTGGCCGTGTAGCGCCCGGAAAAGCTCGGGCCGAGGTTGCCCAGCGCGACGGGCACCCCGGCACGCAGATGCGGGTTGCCCTCGCAGACCGCCTCGACCTCGCCGAATCCGGCCGCCGCCGCGGTGGCCTGCGCGGCCGAAGCGGTGTCCACTTCGGACTGTGTCCGGTACGCGCCGTCGGTGACCAGCAGTTCGCCCGCCCCGCCGAACCGCGCGCTCGACTGTCCCGAGGACATCCCGGCCTGCACCGTCTTGGAGGTGGCCGCCCTGGTCCGCTTCACCAGCGGCCGTTTCGTGGTGACGTCCCAGCCGCGGACCGTCACGGTGTCCACCTGTTCGGCGGTGGACAGCCCGACCCGCACCGAAAACAGGTTCTCCCCGTATTGCAGCACCTGGTGATTCAGCCTCGCCGAGAACCGGGGTGACGGCGCCTTCGCGGCCGGGTCGGGCGCGGTGAAGTCGAGGCGGCCCTCGTCGTCGACCCTGACCACGGCGCCGTGTTCGGCGGCGAGCAGGCGGAGGAACTCCCAGTCGGTCATGTTCGCCTGGGAGATCTGCTGGTAGGCCGGGCCGGGCGCGCGCACCTTCCCGACGCCGAGCCCGGCGTTCTTGGCGATCTGGCGCACGATGTCGGCCGCGGTCATGTTCCGGAACGCGAGCACCCGGCGGCGCCGCATCAGCCGGTGCGCGCGATCGGCCGCGCGCAGCACGGTGAACGTGCCGGTCTCGTCGGATTCGGTCTCCAGCCCGATGATCTCCCCGGCGAACAACGGCAGCTGGGTGTTGTCCGCGACCGTGGTCACCGAGACCGTCAGCGGGGAGCCGATGGTGATGCCGGTGTCGGCGAGCAGGTCGTGATCGGGATCCCGGAAGGTCAGCACCGCGACCGCGGGCAGGTTCACCGCGTCGTCCACAATGCACTGGACGAGCTGTTCGGCCCAGACCGGCGCCAGCGGGCCGGGAGTGCCGACAACGGGTTCGAGGGCGTACGCGCGCACGGTTCAGCCCGCCGTGTCCGTGGCCGGGATCAGCAGCTCGGTTCCCGGCCGCAGCCGCATCGGATCGTCCAGCCCGTTGGCCTCGGCGATGATCCGCCACGCGGTCGCGTCGCCGTACTCGCGCCAGGCCAGCTGCGCCAGCGTGTCGCCCGCGACCACCCGGTGCCCGCGCCGGGCCTCGATCGCGCCGGAGGTGGGGTTCTGGCCCGGCGTCCCGCCACCCGCCTCGTCGATGGTCAGCGAGCACCGGGCACGCAGCGGGCTCCCGTCCACATCGAACAGTGAGTAGGTGACCGAGACGCTCTTGACGATCCCGTTGAACGACACGGTTTTCGACCGCCCCCATTCGAAACGCACCCAGGGACTGGCCGGGCGTTTCCTGCCGAGGCTCTGGGTGGTGGGAACGCAGGCGAGCAGGATCGTCTGCACGCCCTGCTCCACCGAGTCGTCGTGTTTCGCGGTGGCGTCCAGGAAGATCTCCACGGACAGGGTGCGGGGCGCGCTGCCGACGAACTCGGGCACCGCGGCCTGGTCCGCCATCCGGGACGGCTTCCGCCGCCATTCGGTGCGCTTGGTCAGGGTGAGCTGGTTCGGGTTGAACTGGAACTTGACGCGCGCGATCGTGCCTCCCGGTTTCGCGCCGACCTTGGCGGGCGGCTGCATGATCAGCAGTTCCGCGCGGACCAGGTTCGCACCGGCCGGTGCGGTCATGGTCGTCCTCCTCTCCTTGTGGTCAGTGGCGCGAGGCGATCGCTGGTTCAGCCGGGCTGCAGGCCGTGGTGCGCGATCTCCAGCCGCTCCACCGCGGCCTCGGAGCGGGCCGGGTCGAAGTCCGGGCCGCTCCAGCGCACCGGCACGATCCCGAGCACGTTCCAGCGCGCGATCGGCGTACGGTCCGGGCGCAGCGCGACGATCTCGCCGTTCTTGCGTTCCACCCGCTGCACGATCGTGGTGAGCCAGCGGGTCACCTTCGCGGTGTCCGCGGTGACCGGGCGCGTCAGCGTGATGTTGGACCAGCGGATCCGGCTCGGCAGCTGCCAGACGAACCCGTTGTTCCCGCCCTCCTGGAACTGTTCCATCTCCACTTCGGCGCCGAGCCCGGAACAGCTGTTGAACGCCCCGAGATCGTCCCCGCCGATCGTCAGCCGGAAGAAAACCGTGCTGGCGAACACGTCAGTGGACATGCGGCACCTCCTTCCTCGTCATCCGTTCAGCGCCGCCGGGTGTGCAGCCTGCCCGCACGTTCCCGGCCCGTCCGCAGTTCGGCGCGCAGCAACCTGCTCACCGGTTCGGCGAGGCGCCGGGCCAGTTCCTCGATGCCGAGATGCTCGGCGGCCTTGGGCGGTTCGCCGTCGGTGTTCTCGGTGGCCTCACCCACCGGTGTCCCGGGCGGTGTGTCGATCGGGGTTCCCGGCGGCGTGTCCGGCTCCTCGGGGGAACTGGTCGTGGCGGAAAACCCCGAAGTGACAACGGAAAGCCGCGACGGATCGGCATCCCGCTGGATCGTGGCCGCCGTTGACGCCGGGGCCGCGATGGGTAATTCGGGTACCCAGCGCGCCGGAACGACCGGGGCGCCGGGGGCCGCGGGCGGACGGACCGGCGCGACGACGGCCGGGGCAGTGCCCGCCGGTGCCCGCTGGACCGGCGTCTCCGACAACACCACGCCGTGCCGCGACGGCCAGTTGGGCGCGATCGCCGGGCGGGGCGAGGCCGGGCCGGGCTGTGCCGGGCCAGGCTGTGCCGGGCCGCGCAGTGCCGGACGAGGTGCCGCCGGGCGCCGCGGGGCCGCGGGTCCGGCCGTCGCGCGCTGGACCGGTGGACTGCCTGGCTGTGTGCCGGAGCGCACCCAGCGAACCGGGGCGACGACGGTGCGATCCACTGTGGACTCCGGCGCCGGCGCGGGTTCGGCCATCGACCGCGTCAGCGGGCGATCGGCGAGCAGCTCCCGGACGATCGGGCGTTCGGCCTCCCACGCGGGTTCCCCCGGCCGGGCGACCACCAGCGGGGGCTCCCCTACCGGACTCGCCGATGTCGGCGTGGCTTCTCCGGTCCGGGCGGATTCGGCGAACCGCTGGATCGGCGCCTCGGAGAGCAGCGGCACCGACGTCGGCTGTTCGGGTGTCGAAACCACCGGCAGTACAGGCTCCGCGGGGCGATGAGTGACCGGGCCCGTCCGCTCGGGGTCCGCGATCCGGTGAATCGCCCCGATTTCCGGCGCCGACGGTGTCTCTCCGACGAGCCCCGGAACCGGCCGCGCGCCGGGCGAAGGTGGCGCGAGACCCGCCGCCACCGGAGCGTCGGCGTCGTCCCGTGCCGAAACCACCGGCAACTCCGGCCCCGCATGATGGTCCGTGTGGGGTTTCCCGCCCCTGGTCTCGGAAGCCGCGATGCGCTGAACCAGTCCGCCTTCGGAATTCGGCGGTGCCATCCCGGAAACCGGGGCGAACGTGGGCGCCGCCGCCCCGCTGTCCATCGCCTGTGCGGTCGGCGGCAACGCGGGCAACGGTTCGCCCAGTATCGCCGAAGGTCGCGCACGACCGTCGTTTTCCGGGCGCTCGGTGTCCGAAGTGGACCTTCGGGATCTCGCGACCTCCGTCGCCTCCGCGATGCGCTGCGCCACCCCGGCCTCGGACACCAGCGGCGCCACCACCCCGGGGACCGCGCCGGACGGCGACGGGGGCACGTCCGGCCCGAGCGTCTTCGCGGTCGGCGGTAGCGCATGCAATGGCTCGCCCAGTCCGACCGGTTGCCTTGCCTGACCGGGATTTCCGGACCGTCCAGTGTCCGAAGTGGAGTTTCGTGGCTCCGGGGTGGTCCGCTGCGCGGTCACCGGCAGCTCGCTCATCGGCGCGCCGAGTCCGGGCTTCCGGACCTCCGGCGCCGGGATCACCGGTAGCGGCGAGGCGTCCGCGTGGACCCGCTGAAGAGCGACGTCCGGTTCACCAGGCTGTTCCGGGGTTTCCCCCAGCACCGGACGATCCGGAGCCGCGTCCGCCGGCGGAAGGCCGGGCCGATCGACACCCCGTCCTGGTGCGGGCTCGGCGGACGGCACCGCACGGACCCGCCGGACGGGCAGCGCGACCCGCGCCACCGTGAGCGTTCGCGCCGCCGGAGCGGGACGGACCACGGCAGGCTCCGCTCGCAGGCCGCCATCGTTCGAAAGCGGATCGGCCGGTGTCTCGATCGGCATCGCGAACGGGGGACTTGGGGTGCCGGAACGCGGAACTCGCGTGTCTGGACGCGCAACTCGCGTGTCTGGACGCGCAACTCGCGTGTCTGGATGGAGAACTCGCGTGTCTGGGGCGGCGGGGATGCGGTGTACGACCGGTGGGGTGGTGCTGGGGGCGGGCAGCAGGGGGCGGGCCAGGCCTTTCGCGACGCCGGACGGGGCGGACGTGCTGACCGCGTGTCCCATGTCGGTGCGGAAGGAAGGGTTCTGCCAGGCGGCGAGCCTGGCACGGAAGCCGAGCGGGTCCGACACCGTGGCCACGCGCCGCACGGTCGGCGTCATCGGGCGGGCCGCCCGCCATCCGCCGTCCGGCACCAGTGGCGGCGCCACCGCTGCCTCCCCCGCCGTCGCCGGGACGCGGCGGCGGCGGAACCGGTCCAGCAGACCCACTCCGCACTCACCCACCCTCGTTGATCCGGGTGTTGATCCCGGCGATCTGCTCCACCCAGCGGATCCGTTCGTGGTGTTCCAGGTCCAGGATCTCGTCGCGGGACCAGTGGAAGTGGTACGCGACGTACGCGACCTCCTGGTGGAGCCGGTCGGGCGCGTACGTCACGATTCCCCCAGGCGATCACCGGCGATGTCCACCTCGAAGGCCGAACCGCACGACGGGCAGCTCACCGCCGCCCTGGTGTGGCCCTCACTGTTGATCCGGCGGTAGAAATCCTGCAGGAACGCGATGTCCGAGGCGAACATCTGCTCGACCAGCCCGGCATGGATGTCGGTGACCGAGCCCAGCCGGGTGATCACCTGGCTGAGCAGCACCACGCTCAGGTACGCGGGATTCTCCTTGACCCGCAGGTCGATCAGCGGCCGCAGCTCGTCCCGCGCGGTGGCCAGGCGCATCGCCCCGGACCGGTGCGTGACACCGTCCGCGTCGACATAGCCACGCGGGAGCTCGAACTCGAACTCGGTGCGCAGATCCTCCCGCCGCGAGGCGGGCTCCTCCACCGGCGGCCCCGCCTCCTCGGCCGACGCGGTGGGCGCGCTGACTGTCCTGCGCCTCATGCGATGACATCCATGATTCGCTCGCAAGCATCGCTCATTCGACGGAGATCTCCTCGAACGTGATGGTCACCTTTTCCAGCGCCGCGCTGGACTCGCCCGCCTTGAACGAGGGGCCTTCCCATTTGCTCGCCCAGCCCTGCATGAGCTGCATCCGCCGCACGGTCGAGCCGTCCGCCTGCTTGATCTCGATGGTGATGTTCTGCCGCGCCGCTTCGACCGCGCCGTTGTTCAGCGTCTCGGTGATCCACTTGGTGAACTCGCTGCTCTGGTCGAGCCCCCGGGTGATCGTCACCTCACCGCCCTTGCGGGCCCCCGGCTGCTTGCGGATCACCAGCTTGCCGTCGACGACCTGTTTCACCTCCACCACGTCCTCCTCGACGGTCAGCCCGCTGACCTCCTGGATGGACTCGACCTCGTAGCCGCCGAGCTGCAGCCCGAAGATGTGGGTGGAGAGTGCGTCTCCCTGCGCCATCTTTGCGTGCCTTTCTGGGGATTATTCGCTGACCAGGCTGGTGCTGTCGGAGAACTGGGACAGCCGGAAGATGACGAACTCGGCCGGTTTCACCGGTGCGACACCGATTTCGCACACCACCTGGCCGGCGTCGATCGATTCCGCGGGGTTGGTGTCGGCGTCGCACTTGACGTAGAACGCCTCGGCCGCGGTCCGGCCGAACAGCGCGCCGCGCCGCCATTCCTCGGTGAGGAAGCCGGTGATGTTGCGGCGGATGCTGGACCAGAGCCGGTCGTCGTTCGGTTCGAAGACCACCCACTGGGTGCCCAGCAGGATGGACTGCTCCAGGTAGTTGAACAGCCGCCGCACGTTGAGGTAGCGCCAGGCCGGATCCGAGGACAGCGTGCGGGCGCCCCAGATCCGGATCCCGCGGCCGGGGAAGGCCCGGACACAGTTGACGCCGATCGGGTTGAGCAGGTCCTGCTCCCCCTTGGTGAGCCCGGTCTGCAGATCGATCGCGCCCCGGATGACCTCGTTGGCCGGCGCCTTGTGCACCCCGCGCTCGGCGTCGCTGCGCGCCCACACCCCGGCGACGTGCCCGCTCGGCGGGACGACGACGTTCTTCCCGGTCGCCGGGTCGAACACCTTGATCCACGGGTAGTAGAGCGCGGCGAACTTCGAGTCGTACCCGGCCTCCTCCTGGCGCCACTTCCGCACCCGCTGCGCGGTCAGCCCCGGCGGGGTGTCCAGCACCGCCACCCGGTCGCCCATCTGCTCGCAGTGCGAGACGATCGCCAGCTGCACCGCCTTGACGCCCTCGGCGTCGATCAGTCCTTTGTGGAACGCGCTCATCAGGTCCGGGATCGCGACCATGGTGATCTCGTCGATGGCTTCCAGCCCGCCGAGACCGGTGCGCCGGTCCAGATCGCCCACGTACTCGTCGGCGGTGACCCGGGCCGGGACGTCGGGCGCCGGAGCCGGAGCGGGCAGTGTCACGCTCTGGTTTTCCGGGCGGGTCAGCGCGCCGCCCTGCGCCTCGCTCGCGGTGACCAGCTTCGAGCGCTCCCGGATCTGGGTCACCACGTAGTTCTTGACGTTCTTCCTGGTGGACACGTCGAAGGTCTCCACCACCTTGCCGCCCTGGCGCACCAAGAGCCGGAACCGGTCCTCCGGCGGGTTCTCGCCCTCGGCGTCGGCGATTTCCACGGCGATGTCACCACCGGCGCCGGGAAGTGCCGCGACCTGGAGCCCGCCCACCGCGGCCGGGGCCGCGGCGGGCGGGGCACCGGCGTCGGCCGAGGCGTTCCCGACCCGGACCACGTATGCCGCGCCACCGCCGTTGGCGAAGTAGCCGTAGACGGCCTGTGCCAGGAAAGTCTCGGCGACGAACCCGCCGAACGTTGCCACGTAAGCGTTCCAGCTGGTCACCAGCGTCGGCTCGTGGAAGGGTCCCCGCTCGGCGAACCCGACGAACGCGGCGACGGCGGTGCCGACGCCCTCGATGGGCCGGGCCCCACCCTGAACCTCCTCCACGTAGACGCCTGGGGAGAGATAGGTCGGCATGCTCGCTCCTCCTCTGTGCCAAGATCAGCCACTATCCACTTTCGCTGTTTCGCCCTCGACGGCGCGAGTGCCTGCGAACCCAATCGAGGGCACGTTCGATGCGCCTTCGACCCCCTCGCGCTTCGCCCCGCTGTACCTCGCTGTGGTCCTCGGTCTCCGGTTCGCTGGGAGGCGCCACGGTCACCAGCCCTGGCTGACGCTCGTCGGTCACCGGCGGCACCGGTAGCCGCACCGCCGGAATGCCCAGGTACTGCATCACCCCGGGCACCGTGTCCGGAATCGCCTTGTTCGCTTCGGGTTCGTTGGCCAGTTCCCCTTTGTCCCCGGCGAACACGTGCTCGCTGACATGCGCGTGGCCGACGACGACCACATACTTTCCCGGCGTGCGCTCCTGATCCTTTTCCACGACATACCGGGCATAGACGTTCATCATGGCCGCGCGCTTGTGCGGCGCCCATTTGTTCCCGGACTGGTTGTAGTCCCGCGTTCGCTGCATGCTCGCGGGCAACGCACCGACTCCCTGGACCCGTACGCCATGACGTTTGGCCGCGATCAGGAGGTCCGACATCCCGTCGTGGTGGTTTTCGGCCCGGTACATTCCGAGGAAGGCCTGCAACGCGGGCGGCATCTCCTCGCCGGGACCGGCGAGGTACTCGTCGACCAGTGCCTGATGGCCGTCCTGCCGGATGGTCTCGACGTAGACCGTCTTGATCTTGCTCTCGCCCCCTCGACGCAGGTTCTCCACCACGAAGTTCCACGCCGTCGCCTCTTTGTGGTTCTCGCCGATGACCAGTGCGGCTTCCTCCGCCAGCAAGTCCTGGAACTCGTCCTGCGTGCCGACGTCGCGGTAGTCCTCGGCCCGCCCGGCGAACTTCTCCGCCTCCGTCGCCGCCGCCTCGGCCAGTGCCGCGACCCTGCCCTCCTGTATTTCCCAGTACCGGGCCGTGTCCGGTGTCCCTTTCCCGAACTCGTCGATCGGGTTCGCGAGCTGGTCGACGCCTTCCATGCCCGCGAGCTGTTGCCCGATCGGGCCTCGCAGGAGCGCCACGACGTAGGGATACAGTTCGAAGAGCGTCACCCGGTCGTAGTATGTTTCGATCCTGCGCTCCGCGTCGTCGAATCGAATACGCGAGTCTTCCCTGATTCTCGGGTACTGTCCGAGCACTTTGCCGCAGAATTCTTCCCATTCCCCGGGCGTCGTGAAGGTCACTTGCAGGGAAGGGCCTCCGGGGGCGTTGGCGGCCACGCCGAGCGCGCCTTCCTCCACCACCCGCTGGACGACCGCATGCTCCGCCGAACGTTGCGCCGCGTGCGCGTGGCCGTGGTCACCACCCGGTACCGGCGAGTGCATGACCCGCTCCGCGTTGGCCTCGGCGGCGCGTTCGAAGCGGTCCGACGGATCGGAGACCTTCACGCCGTCCCCGGTGTCGGTACCGGAAACCGGGCCGGAACGCTGCTGCACGACGTGGGTCAGCTCGTGCGCCAGCATCTTCTTGCCCGCGTGCGAGTCCGTGTCGAAACGCCCGCGCTGGAAGACGATGTGCGAACCCGTGGTGAACGCGTGCGCCTGAACCGACTCGGCGGCCTCGTGGGCGGTCGAGTCGGTGTGCACTCGGACGTCGGAGAAGTTCGCGCCCAGCCGCGATTCCATCTCCGACCGGACACCGTCGGCCAGCGGCCTGCCCGATCCGGACAGCGCCTCGTGCACCGCCGAGCGCTGCACGTCGAGGCCGTCCGCGTGCCCGGCGAACCGCTGCACAACGGCCGCGTTCCCGGCGATCCGCTGCAGTTCCAGCAACCGGGCGTGGTCCGGGGAAACCCCGGCTTCCGCACGCTCAGGTGCCGAGAACCGCTGCGCGGCTGTTGCCGCTTCGTCCTGCCGGTCCTTTTCCCTCATCGGTCATCACTCCAGCCAGTCGCCGAATTCGCTGTCCAGCAGCAGCCGTCCGAGCTTGCGGTACTCACGCCGGATCGCGGCGATCAGATCGGCCATCGACACCGGCCTGCCCGCCTCGGCCGCCAGGTAGGCCGCGGTCACCGCGCAGGCGCGGATCGAACCACCCGCCAGCTCGAACGACTTCGCGCAGAACGCGAGGTCCACATCGGACGCACGCGGCAGCTCGGGTCCCAGGCAGCGGTCCCACAGCGCGAGCCGTTGATCGGCGCCGGGCACCGGGAAATCGACCAGCACGTCCAGCCTGCGGGTGAACGCCTCGTCGAGGTTCGACCGGAGGTTCGTGGTGAGCACCGCGATACCGTCGAAGGATTCCATGCGCTGCAACAGGAACGCCGATTCCAGATTGGCGTTGCGGTCGTGTGAGTCCTTGACCTCGGTGCGTTTCCCGAACAACGCGTCGGCCTCGTCGAACAGCAGCAGCCCATTCACCCCGGCCGCCTCGGTGAAGATCCGGTCGAGGTTCTTCTCGGTTTCGCCGATGTACTTGTCCACCACTGTCGCCAGGTCCACGACGTACAGGTCGAGGCCCAGCTCGGCGGCCACCACCTCGGCGGACATCGTCTTGCCGGTCCCCGATTCGCCGGCGAACAGCGCCAGCACACCGGTGCCGCGCCCACCGCCGGGCCGCATCCGCCACGCGCCGAGCACCCGCTCCCGGTGCCGCGCCCGCAGCACCAGCTCGCGCAACTGGTCCAGCTGTTCGCCGGGCAGTACCAGATCCGCCCAGCCGACGGCCGGTTCGACGCGCCGCGCCAGCCTGGCCAGCCCGGCACCGTTCTGCGCCCGTACGCCGGCCCGCAGGTGCGCCGTGGTGACCCCGCCGCCGTCGAGCAGTGCGAAACCGGCCGCCGCGCGGGCCGATTCGACGAGCTGGGCCGGGCCGAGCGTGTAGGGGGCGAGCGCCGCTTCCACCGTCGCACTGTCCAATTCGGACACCGGGAAACCGGTTCCACGCACCGTGTCCCGCCAGAGCCGCGCCCGATCCGTGCCCACCACTCGTTCGGCGGTCAGCCGCAGCGGGACGGTGCCGGGCCAGTCCGGATGCCACGGCCGGTCGCCGTAGAGCAGCACGGGGGCCCGGGAGGACAACCCGGTCAGCCCGCGCAGCACCCCACGCCAGCGCGGGTCCGCGAGCGCCTCGGCCGGGCCCGCCACCACCCCGGCACCACGCAGGCCCGCTTCCCTGCCCAGCGCGGTCACCACCGCCGCGGGGCCGTCCGTCTCGATCAGCGCCGGCAGGTCCGCCAGCACGGCGCCGCGGCCGGTCTCGGCCAGCGCGGCCTCGGCCAGTTCCGCGCCGGAACCGCCGTCCTGCCGCAGGTACAGCAGCCGCACGCCCGCGCGGAGGGCCCGCGCCACGCGGTCCGCCCGCCCGGCGGCCGCCTGCCCGGTGGCGACCGTGGCGACGCCTCGCAGGACGGGATCCGGCGCCGGATCCCCGAGCAGGTGCGCGGTCACCCGGTCCGGGACACGGACGGTCCGCGACAGCACTGGCCGTTCCAGCTCCTCCACGAGCAGTAAGCCGTTGGCGCGCAACGGTTCCCCCGCGGCGAACCTGGCGCGTCCGGCGGGTGAGAACGGCGGTACCCCGCACAGTTCCAGTGCCAGGCCGATGGTGGGCCTGCGCCGGGTGACGTCGTCGTTGAGATAGCCGTACAGCCGCTCGAACCGGGCGTCGAGGTCGGGTGCCAGCGCGATCAGCAGGATCGCGACGTCCAGCGCGGTGAGCCCGAACGCGGCCGCGAACTCCGGGAGCAGCGGCTCATCACCGGCCAGGTCCGGGGCGGGCACTCGCACGGGATCGTCGAGAATGGCCTGAACCGCCTCCGGGGTGAGGTAGAGCCCGCGGTGCGGATCGTCCGGATCGGGATCGGCCGCGCGCCGGGCGGCCACCGCACGACGGACCCGCAGTTCGATCGCGGCGAGCCCGGCGGCGAGCGGCGCGGTCACGACTCACCCGTCCTTCGGCGTGTCCTGGTCCGCTGCGCGCCGAACTCGGGGACGTCGCCGTGCGGCCCGGTCGTCGCGGGTTCCGGATAGCGCAACCGCCGCCGTTCCTCCTCCACGCTCAGGACGAGCCCGTCGGTGACGGACGGGCCGACCGGCGTGAGCTCGCCGAGTTGCGGCGCGGTGACCAGCAGATCGATCGACGGTTTGAGTTCGCCGCCCAGCGCGGACCACAGCTCCGACAGCGACCGGCCCTCGCCGAGCGGCCGGGCGGCCTGCAAGGGCAGGGTCAGCCCGGTGTCGGCCAGCGACCCGGCGAGCGTACGGCGGGGCAGCTGCTCGGTCGCCCCGAAGCGGGCCAGCAGCGCGGAAAGCAGCCGGTGCTCGTCCTGCGGCCGCGTGGTCCACGCGGTGACCAGATAGGCCAGGTGGTACCAGCGTGGCGGCGGGCGCCAGCCACGCAGTTCACCGCGCTCGTCGTGTTCCTCCATCCGGCCGGTACTGCGCCGGGCCAGATCCTCGCGGACGTCGTAGAGGAACACGTTGATCGTCGGCCCGTTGCGGCGGGCCGCCCACTCCTTCGTCGGTGCCTCGAAGACCACCTCGATCTGCGAGCCGAGCCACGCGCCGTCGGTGATCAGCGTGCGTAGCGCCTCGTCCACCTCGTGAATCATCGGCGCTCCACGAAGTTCGGCGGGCCCACCGACGGCGCGACCACCATGAACGGCGTGGTCACCGGCGAGAACCCGGCACCGCGCGCGGTGATCGTCCTCGGCCCGAGCTGATCCTTCGGCAGGATCAGCAACTGGGCCGCGAAACTGCCATCGCCCTGCGGCACGGCCGGGGCCGCGACGGCGGTGATCCCGGGCGACCAGTTCAGGGTGACCGGGCCGCCGGGCGGGAAGTCGGTGCCGCGCACCGAGGTCACGAACCCGGGCGGCCCGATCGGCGGGAGGGCGACGATCTTCGGCTGCAGCACCCGCAACCGGGCGGTGGCGGTGTTGTCGGCGAGATCGGCGTCCTGGCCGCTGCTGGTGAGCACCCCGGCCACCCGGGTGTCGACCGCGGCGCCGGGCGCGAACACCACCTGGAGCAGTGCCGACCCGCCGGGCGGCAGGTCACCGACGAAGCACTGGCCACCGGGACAGCCCGGCGGCAGCGCGACCACCGGTACCCCGGCCGGCAGCACCAGCGACACCCGTATCCCGGTGGCCTGCTGCCCGCCGGAGTTGCCGATCCGGTAGGTGGCGACGGCCCGGCCGCCCACATAGGACGGATCCGGATCGACGCTCACGCCGAGGCTCGGGCCGGGCAACGGCGGTGGTGGCAGCGGCAGTGGCGGCGGGGCGGGTGGTGTGGACGGTGGCGGCTGCGGCGGGGTCGTCGGCGGCGCCGGTTTGTCCACTGTAGACACCCGGGCGGAGGCGAAGTTGTTGCCTGGATCGGCGTCGAGCACCGGCCCGGAGACGAACCAGGACAGCTCCCGGACGCCGGGCGCGTCGCCGACGACCTCGACGGTGATCCGCACCGG
Organism: Amycolatopsis sp. NPDC058986; assembly: GCF_042741125.1. Taxonomy (NCBI): domain Bacteria; kingdom Bacillati; phylum Actinomycetota; class Actinomycetes; order Pseudonocardiales; family Pseudonocardiaceae; genus Amycolatopsis; species Amycolatopsis sp. NPDC058986. The sequence goes on from NZ_JBHYJW010000016.1 coordinate 36,991, forward strand.
CTTGCCCGGCTCCAGCACCCCGAGGTCGCAGCGGAGTTCGGCGGGCGCGCAGGAACCCCGTTCGCCGGTCACCCTGGTCAGCCGCAGGCCACCCGGCGGAGCGAAGGTCAGCGTGGTGCCCGGGGACGGCGCGGGGCCGTCATCGGTCACTGTCAGTGTCAGCCGGGCGGGCGCACCGACTACTGTGGACGGTGGCGGGCTCGTGAGTTCGGTCCGCAGGTCGACCGAGCGCTGCCAGCTCGGCTCCTTCTGCCTGCCCGGCAGCGCGGCCGTGAGCTGCTCCAGCCTGCCGCTCGCGAGGTCCAGCGTCCGCAGGTGTTCCGGGCTCGCGTCCGCGCCCGCCGCCCGTGAGGTGAGCACGAGCTTCCGGCCGTCCGGGGAGAAGGTCGCGTCCCGCGGCTGGTACGGCCCCGTCGGCGGAGCGGTGATCCGCCCGGTGCAGGAACCACCGGCCGACGGCAGCAGGACCCGGCATCCCGTACCGTCCACATGGGATTGCAACAGCCCGTCGAACTCGCGGTTGAAGACGATGGTGCGGCCGTCCGGGGAGAACACCGCGCTGTCGTCGACGACGTCGCAGTTCCCGCCGCACACCACAGTGGACAGATCGCGCTGGGTGCCGAAGGTCGCGGTGTCCACGGTCCAGATCCGGTTGCGGCGTATCTCGGTTCCGGACTCCATCCTGATGGTCCCGCGGCTGAACGCGAGCGTCCGGCCGTCCGCGGAGAACGCGGGCTGGGTGTCGTTCTGCCCTTCCGCGCCGGGTGGCGGGGTGAGCCGGTGCACCACGGTGCCGGTGGCCACCTCGGCGACCACGATCCGGCTCGGGCCGCCCTTGTCCGGCGGGACACCGCCCGGCGACCGCCGCGACAACGCGATCTTGGTGCCGTCCGGCGACCATACCGGGTCGAACTCCCAGTCCCCCGGCTTGCGGTCGGCCAGTGGCATCGGCCGCGCGTTCCCGCCGTCGGCGTCGGCCAGCCAGATCCGCTCGATCCGGCCGCCTGCCGGGCCCTCGAACCGGGTGAAGGCCAGCGATCGGCCATCCGGGGAATAGGACTGGCGTTCCATCCACGGGTCGTAGCCGTCACCGGGATGGAACAGCTTGGTCCCGTCGGTGGCGGAAGCGGGGTCCTCCCGCAGTACCGAGTGGCCGAGGTCCCTGGGGTCGGCGCCGTCCGGCCGGATGTCCTGCAGGTCCGCGGTGTCCCGGTCGTCGGCGGTCAGCCGGGTGACCACCAGCCGGTCGGCGAGCCAGGTGGGGAAGCTGACCTGCCGGTCCTCGGCGAGCAGCAGCCGCGGCGGGCCGGACGGGCCCGCGCCGGGCGCGGGCTGCTCGTAGACCTGGTCGAACTTCGGCGTTCCGCACAGGCAGTACCGGCTGAGGAACAGCACCGACTCCCCGTCCGGTTTCCACGAGGGCTGGCGGCTCTGCCAGTCGTCGTGACCGCCGCCGACCAGCAGCCGGTCGCCGGTGCCGTCGACGTTGATCACGTGTGCTTTCTGGTCCTCGGTGGTGCCCGCGTCCCGGTCGTTGTCACCGACGTAGGCGATGACGTCGCCGTGCACCGGATTCCAGGACGGCTGGATCGCGTCGCCCGCGCGTTCGTCGCTGATCCGCGTCACCGCGCCCGAAACCAGGTCCAGTGCGTAGATCTGGCGGCCCCGCACGGGTTCCCGGTTGCTGCTGAACGCCAGCCTGCCGCCGTCCGGGGACCACGACGGCCACTGCTCGTCGGCGATCGGGCTGCTGGTCAGCTCGCGCAGGCCCGTGCCGTCGGCGCCGACCGTCCACAGGGTGTGCCGGGTCCCTTCGGCCGAGGCGAACGCGACGGTCCTGCCGTCCGGTGACAGCACGGGATGGCTGGTGTCGAGGCCGGTCGTCAGCCGTCGCACCCTGCCGTCGGCGGCCCGCAGATACACCTGCGGCTTCGGCTCGTCGCGCGGGCTGGTGAACACCAGCTGCCCGTCGCGGCCACTGGCCTCGGAGTCCCGATGCGCCGGTCCGGTCCCGAAGAACGGCGTGGTCTTCGCCTTTTCGCCCAGATCCGGCGCGGCGACCGCGCCGAGACTGACGTGCCGGGTGCCCGCGAACGCGATGCGGCCCCGGTCGGTGCCACCCGGTGCCTCGTCCGCGCTGGCCGGCCGGTCCTTCGGGACGGCCACGAGCACCACGCACGCCGCGACGACGCTCAGCAGGACCGCGCCCAGCACCGATGTCCTGGGGTGCCAGCTCCGTTTCACTCATGCCTCCCCGAGGTGTCCTCGCCATCGTTTCCCGTCCGTCCCGGCCGCCGCAGTGCCGTCGCGGCCCCTTTGCCGGGCACACCGGGAGCCTTTCGGGCACCGCCTCAGATCAGCCCGTGCCGCATCGCGTATCCCACGGCGTGTGCCCGGTTCTTCAGCTGCAACCGGCAATTGAGCTCGTAAAGGCATTTCTTGACCGTGCGCTCGGAATAGGACAGTTTGGCCGCGATGTCCGCCGTGTCGAATCCGTCGGCGACCAGCCGGAGCACGTCCTGTTCGCGGGTGGTGAGATGGGAGAATCCCACCGCCTGCCCGGTATCGGCCTGCCGTTGCAACCGGCTCACCTGCTCGAACAGCCTGCTGAGCAGATCCCCGGACATACTGCCCTTTCCCGACGCCGCGGCGAGAACCGCGCGCGGCAGGGAATGCTCGCCCACCTCGGCCCGCAGCATCAGCCCGGCCACTCCGCATTCGATCGCCGCGGTCAGCCGGTGCGCCTCGATCTGCCGGACCAGCAACACTATCCGCGTGGAGTGCGTGGAATGCAGTACCCGCAACGCTCGCTCGCCGTCGTCGTCGAGCTGATCGATCACCACCACGGTGACCTCGCCGGGCTGTTCCTGCCCGACCAGGTCGAATTCGGCCCGCGGCCGCAGGAGGCCGGTCACTCCGGCCCGGGAAACGACGTCTTCCGCGCATACCGCGACAGTCACTCGGGACATTCGGCTGCTCCCCTTCGATTCTTTCCCCTGATGAGCCGATCCAGCATCACCAGGGGGAATCAAGAATCGATAAACGCCGGGGGCTCAGCCCTTGTCGGCGAGGAATCCGTTCACCGTAACCAGTTCGGCGCAGTTGCCCGCGGGTGGCCCGCTCGGCGGTACCCCGGTCTTGGTGCAGGTCACGGTGACCGAGGCGGTGGCTTTCTCGTCGACGTCGACCGGGGTCACCCAGTGGTAGTCCTGATTGCGGAACGTCTCCAGCGCGATCGTCGCGATCGTCCGGTCCCCGAGCTTGATCGTGACGCGGCCCTCGTCACCCTGGAAGTTCGACAGCAGCATGTCGGTGACCCGGAACACCTTGCGCTCCGGCACGGTGTAGCCGTTCGCCGCGGTCTGTCCCGGGCTGGTCTGGACCTCGATGGCCGTGTCGAACTGCCGCCGGTTCCCCCCGGTGCCCCCTGCCGGATCGGTGCCGTCCGGATTGTTCTCGCCGCCCTGGCCCTTGCCCTGTTGCTGCCCGGCGCCGGGTTTTCCCTGCTGGTTGCCACCGGGTTTGCCGCCCGGCGGGGTGTACCCGCCCGCCTCGGCGATCTGGTTCGTCTTGTCGTCCACCGCCTGCCGCGCCGCCGAGTTGACCGCGGGCCGCACCAGGCCGAACCACAGCGCCAGCAGCAGCCCGAGCAGGGCAAGCAGGGCCAGCAGCCAGCGCGGCAGCACCGGACGCTGGGTGAACGTCCCGTCCAGCACGATCGCGGGCGGTGCCTCGGGAACGACCGTGTCGTCCTCGCCCCGGCGGTTCACCCGCACCTGGAACGGTTTGGTCACCGGTTTGCCGAACCACATCAGCTTGTGCGCACGGACAGTCAGTTCCGACTCGGTGGACTGACCGGGTGGCAGCGTCAGCAGGTCCGGGCGGGTGAACAGCGCGAGCTCGTCGCTGCCGGCCACCCCGTCCACCGCCAGCGCGGCCGAGTCGTTGCCGCGATTGTCCAGCCGGACCGTGTAACGGGCCTTCCGCCTGCCCGCCTTCGCCTGCGGCACCAGCTCGGCACCGGCGTCGAGGTACGGTGCGACGATCACGGTTTCCTCGAGCACCACGGTGTCTTCCGGACGCTCGGCGGGCAGCACCCGGACACCGACCGGCACCTGACCCACCGGCGCCTCCGGCGACCGCGGCGGGGAGATCGACACCACGACGTCGCCCGAAGTACCGGGATACAGCGAAATCCGCTCCGGTTCCACGACCGCCCACTGCGCGAGCGCGCCGAGCACTTCGAAGGTGTAGGCCTCGACGATGTCCGTGCGGTTGAACACCGTCACCGTGACGGTGCCGGTCTCCCCCGGGGTGATGACGGGCGCGCCCAACGCGAGATTCGCTGAAGTGACCACCGCACCACGGTAAGCACCGCGGTGGCACGGTGCGAGGGACTGCGGGGCATCATCGCGGCCCCTTCCGGTTCCCCGGCGGCTCCGCCGGACCGGTACCGGCGACCTCCGGATTTCGAGCGCCACATTGGGGTTTTCTCGGTAAGGGGCGGGAGTGTGGCTTCGCTGGGGGTGTTTTCCCGAGGTGGTCGGGTGACGTCGGTGGCTGGCGGGGCGGGCTTGCGGTGGTGCCGGTGTCTCGAAAGCTCCGTTGGGGACGGTGAACGTCCTGAACGACGCGTTCGGGACAGGGGCCCAGCACTGGAGTGTCGTGAATGGGACATTGACGGCGTTGAACGTCCCCCATGTCCCATCCGCGACACTGCCGACCAGGACGCAAGCCCGCAACCGCCGTCGCCCGGATCGAACGCAACCGACCACTACCGAGAAAACCTCAATGAGGCTTTCTCAGTGGGTGTGGTGGTGCTGTGAAGGCCTCCTTCACGGCATGCGGTGGGTCCGAGGCGTGTGTCGCGAACGCTCCGTTCGGGACGCTCATCGTCGGCAACGGAGCGTTCGCGACATCGCACGAATGGAGTCGGCTGGTGCGCGGCCAGTCCGAGGGACGCCCTGGGTGCTTCCACCGCGCACCGGGGAGCTGCCGATGGCCCAGACCTGCTTCAGCCGCGACTTTCCTTACCGCACAACCGATCCCGACCGTCGGCGAGCCCGGCCGCGAATCTGCGCACCACGTACTGGCATCCGTACCGGCCCGGGGCGGGCGAGGTGAGCAGGGTCAGATTGACCAGCGATTCGGCCAGTTCCTCGGCAACGTCTTCCGGCCGCTCCAGGATCCGGGCGACCTCGGACAACGAGAGGTCGCCCGTGGACGCGGCCAGCAGCCGCAACGCCCTGGCCTGCTCCGCGCTCAGTTGCTCGGAGCCCAGCCGGAATCCGGTACAGGAGACGACCAGGTCCGGGGTCTCGCGCAGCCGTTCGACGGCCGAGGCGAGCCGACGACGCGGGTTTCGTGCCAGCCGTTCCGCCACTTCCCTGACGGTGAGCGGCAAACAGCCGCAGTCCACCACCAGCGCCATCGCCGCCTCCCGCTCGGCCGCCACCCGGTGGTTGCCGACGATCCGGGTGAACAGGGCGAGCGATTCCCCCGGTCCTGGCACCTCGAGCCGGCAGGTCGTGACGCCGGGCAGGGTGGTCAGCGGGGTGCGCCCGGCGATCAGCACCGCGCAGCCGGGCGTGCCGGGCAGCAACGGGCGGATCCGCTCGGCGTCGCGGACGTTGTCCAGCACCATGAGCACCCGCCGGCCGGCGAGCGTCGTCCGCAGCAGCGCGGACCGCTGTCCCGGCGCCGATGGGACCTCGGCCGCGGGAACCCCGAGCGCGAGCAGGAAATCGCGCAGTACCCGGGAAGGCTCACCCGCCCCCAGATCGGCGTGCAGCTGGCCGTCCGGGAACCGGGCCCGCACGCGATGCGCGACGTGCACGGCCAGTGCCGTTTTGCCGACCCCGGCCATCCCGGAGATCGCGGTGATCGCCACCGCGGTGCCGGTACCGGCGACCAGCCGCTCGGCGAGCTGGGCGGCGATCCCGGCACGACCGGTGAAATCGGGCAGCTCGGCGGGAAGCTGCGCGGGCCGGGGCCGCCGGACGGTGATCGCCCGCCGCGGCTCGGGAGCGGGGAGGTCGCTGGTGAGGATGCGCCGATGCAGCGCCACCAGCTCCGGGCCTGGCTCGACGCCGAGCTCCCTGACCAGCGTCTGCCGGGTGTCGGCGTAGACAGCCAGTGCCTCTGCGAGGTTGCCACTGCGGTACAACGCGGTCATCAGCTGTCCGCGCAACCCTTCGCGCAACGGTTGTTCCAGGCTGAGTGCCCGCAGCTCGGGCAGGATCCGGGCGTGCAGGCCCAGTTCCAGATCGAGTTCGAACCGGGTCTGGAGCAACGCGAGCCGCCGTTCCGCGAGCCGCGCGCGCTGCCGGGTGGCGTAGGGCCCCGGCACGCCGGCGAGCGGATCGCCCGCCCACAGCGCCAGCCCGGAATCGAGCAGGTCGCGGGCCCTCGCCGACTCACCCGCCCGGCGCGCCCGCTCCGCCGCGACGAACCTGGCCTCCGCGCGATCGGCGTCGAGCATGTCCCCGGACAACGGCAGGGAATAGCCGCCGCCCACCGAAAGCAGTACCTTCGCCGGTGCCCTCGCCGGGCGATGCGGTTCGAGCATCGCGCGCAGTCCGAGGACGTAGGTGCGCAAAGCGGTCAGCGCCCGTGACGGCGCCTTCTCGCCCCACACGGCGTCGACCAGCTCCGACGCTGTCGCGGCCCTCCCGCCGCGGAGGAGCAACGCGGCCAGCACCGCTTGCCGCTTCGGCGGGCCGATGTCCAGCGGCCGGTCGTGGTACCAGCCGCGCATCGTGCCCAGGACCGCGAACCGGAGTTCGCAGGCGCCCATGGAGTTCCTCCCACCCGAACGCCGCGGCCCCAGCCTCCGGACGTTCACCGACAAGTGGAACCGCGAGAACCCCAGATACATTTCCTCGTCGTCGGATAATTCACACCATTGTCGGGCGCCGCCGCCACGCCGGAGTCGGCAGGCTGGTGAAATGGCGATGGCAGACGAGGAGCCGCGTTTCGAGGTGCTCGGCCCGCTCCGGGCGTGGCGGGGGAAGTCCGAGATCCCGCTCGGTTCCCCGCAGCAGCGCGCCGTGCTCGCGATGCTGGTCGTGCGCGACGGCGCGCCGGCGTCGATCGGCGAACTCGTCGACGGGCTGTGGGGCGAGGCACCACCGAACCAGGCGGTGGCGGCGCTGCGGACCTACGTCACGCGGCTGCGCGCCGCCTTCGGCCGTCACTCACGGGACCGGGTCGTCGTCTCGGTCAGCGGTGGCTACCGGCTCGCCGCCGGTCTCCGCACCGATATCGGGGATTTCGCGCGAAAGCTCGTCGAGGCGGACCTCGCGCGGGCGTCCGGCGAACCGGCGGCGGCCAGGACGGCCCTGCTCTCCGCGCTCGATCTGTGGCGCGACGAGCCCTTGGCCGGGATTCCCGGCCCGTACGCGCAAGCCCAGCGAGCACGGCTGACCGAGCAACGGCTGAACGCGCTGGAAACCCGGCTGGAGGTCGACCTCGCACTGGGCAGGCACACCGAAGCCGTCGCGGAACTGACCGGACTGGTGCGCCGGTACCCGTTGCGCGAGCGGTGGTACGGCCTGCTGATGCGGGCACTGCACGACGGCGGCAGGCGCGCGGACGCGCTCGGCGTCTACGCCGATCTCCGGCGGGTACTGGACCGCGAACTGGGCTGCGAGCCCGGCGAAGACCTCCGCGCGCTGCACACCCGGCTGCTCGCCGGGCCGGAACCGGACGGACCGCCCGGATCGCTCTCGGTACCGGCACAGCTGCCCGCCGACATCACCGATTTCACCGGGCGTGCCCGGCAGGCCGAGGCGGTGCGCTCGGCGCTCGTCTCCGGGTCTCCTGTCGTGCTGAGCGGGACCGGCGGAGTCGGCAAGACGACGCTCGCCGTGCATGTGGCGCACGCGGTGCGGACACACTTTCCCGACGGGCAGCTGTACGTCGATCTCGGGGGCACCGAACACCGGCCTGCCACCCCGGCCGCGGTGCTCGCCGATTTCCTGCACGCGCTGGGTGTGCCGCGGGCGCGGATACCGGCGAGCACCGCCGACCGGTCCACCCTGTTTCAGTCCATTGTAGACGAACGAAAAGTGCTGGTGCTGCTGGACAACGCGAGGGACGTCGGGCAGATCGAGCCGTTGCTGCCGGACGGGGACGGGTGCGGGGTGCTGGTCACCAGCCGGGCGCCGCTCGCGGGGCAGGTCTTCCACACAGTGCACCTGGACGTCCTGGACGTCGAGGAGGCGCTGGCCCTGCTCGCCCGGGTGGCGGGCGAGCGGCGGGTGGCAGGCGAACGTCCCGCCGCGCTCGAAGTCGCCGCCGCCTGCGGCTTCCTTCCGCTGGCGATCCGGATCGCCGGGGCACGGCTGGCAAGCAGGCCGGCGTGGACCGTCGAGTCGCTCGCCGCGCGGCTGGCGGGCGAACGGCGGCGGCTGCGCGAGCTGCGGATGGCAGGCCTCGCCGTCGAAACGACCTTCGATCTCGGCTACACCCAGTCCCTTGTGGACAGTGGTCTGCAGGATGAGCCGGAAGCCGGGCACTATCGGTTCCACGACCTGGTGAAGCTCTACGCCCGGCAGCGCAGCGAGGCGGAGGACGGGTCCACCGAACGAGCGGCGGCGCTGGAGCGGCTCTTCGATTTCGCACTGGCGACCGCCCGTAACGCCTACCGGAACATCGAACCGGAAAGCGTGCTCGCCGACCGCCTCTCGCGCAGTACCGCGGCCGGATTGTCCTTCAGCCACGCGAAAGACGCGTATCACTGGGTGACCGCCCGTCGTTCCGCGCTGGCCGCCACCGCCCGCCGGGCCGCCGAGAACCCCGATTGCCGATTGCTGCCCGCCGCCGATCTGCTGCTCGTCACCTCCCTGCTCATCGGTGGCGACATCGCGAGCACGGAATTCGGGCAGGCGGCCCTGACGATCGCGCGGCGCGCGGACGAACCGGCGGACCCGGCGTCCGCCGCGCGGGCGCACCTGGTGCTCGGCAGGGTGGCGCTGGGGAACGGGCGCGTGCACGAGGCCGAAGAGGAGTATCAGCGCGCGCTCCGGCTCAGCGAGCGGGTCGATGATCGGCCGCTGATCGCCATCTGCACTCTCGCGGCCGGGATCCTCGCTGTGGAAACCGGTCGCCACTCCGAAGCGGCCGAAACACTCGACGAGGCAGCGGCCGCCTACCGGGCGCTGGACGATCGGCCGGGCGAACTGTACGCGCTCGCCTACCGCGCGCGTGCCCTGCTCGGCCTCGGGAGTCCCGAAGACGGCCTGGTCACGGCCGAGCGGGCGGTCCTGGTCAGCCGGGTTGCCGGACCCGTCGGGCTCGCCGCGCAGACCGCCCTGCACCAGCTCGGCACCGTGCTCGCCGAACTGGGCAGACCGGACGACGCGATCGAAGTCCACCGGGAATCCCTTCACCTCGCCAGAGAGCTCGGTAACACCGCGAGCGAGGCAGCCACCCTGGTACGGCTGGCCGAGCTTTCCCTGCGCGCGGGCCGCCCCGCCGAGGCGATGAACTACGCGAAGCGAGGCAGTCTCGCGAGCCGGCGCATCGAGCACCCGCGGCTGAAGGGCTACGCACTGGAGCTACGCCGTCGGGCACTGACCGAACTCGGCCAGGCCCAGCAGCACAAACCACGGCGTGTCCCCAGCCGGCACAGTGCCGCCCGCGTCCGGCGTCGGCACGCTTCCGAGCGCGACGCCGGGCTCGAACGGCTCGGCTGCTGTGGCGGCTCCGAGGCGAGGTGAGCCCGCCACGCGTCCTACGGAGCCTCGGACTTCGGCGGCGCGGCCGGTGCCTGGTGCAGCGAAAGCGCTTGCCCCGCCTCGGAATCCGGGGCCCAGCTGCCGGACTCCACGGTCCAGGTCTGCCCGGCGAAACTCACCTTGTCGACACCGAGCTGGGCGGCGCGGCCGACCAGCCAGCTCGCGATCTTCCAGCCCTCGGGCACCGGGTGTGCCCCGCTCAGCCTGCCGGTGCCGAGTTCCCCGGTCGCCACCGCGGCGAGGTCCGCGGGCGGGGCGAGGGTGAGGTTGCGGCAGGTGAGCGCGGCCGGGTACTGGCCGTTGAACGCCGCCGCCATAAGCCGTGACTGCGGTTCCCACTGGGCGTAGGCCTCGGGCACGCCGGAGAGCTGGACGGCCTGCGCCGCCTCGGTGATCGGCAGGTTTTCCCAGTTCGGCAGCTTCGCGAGCTTCTTGTAGAACGCCGTCGCCGCGTACACCGGGTCACGCAGCTGAGCGGGTGTACCCCAGCCCTGGCTCGGACGCTGCTGGAAGAGCCCGACCGAGTCCCGGTCACCGCCCTCGAGGTTGCGCAGCTTCGACTCCTGCAACGCCGTGGCCAGCGCGACCGTCCCCGCGTGCGCGGGCATCCCCAGCTTGACGCCGACGGCCGCGATCGTCGCCGCGTTCCCCATCTGCTCCGGGGTGAACGTGTACGACGACTGGGCGCCGTTGTCGCCGGGCCTGCTCACCGTGCATCCCGGCGTGGCGACCGTGTCCCGCGTGAGCGCGACGCCGATGACGATCGCCGCGACCACCACCACGACGACGCCGAAAGCAATCGCCAGCTTCAGACCACAACCCCGCAAGCCGTCCCCGCCCTCACCCGTTCGTCCCAATCTGTCCCTATTGTGGACGTCGCGGGCGGGTGCAGGTTGCGACGGCTCGCGGTTCGGAAGTGTGACGGTCTTCGCAGGCGGTGCCCGGCACGCGTGGGGCGGCGAAACCCACCGCCCCACGCGACCGCCCCCAGCCCCCGGGTCACGGGGTGTCCCCCGACCAGCCCTACCCTGCCCCGGCGCCCGCCAGGCCGGGAGGGCGCCGAGCGGGGCGGAACGCCGGGAGGATCCGGGGAGGATTCCCGCGCGGCCTTGACATCCGCCGGTGGCCGTGATTGACATCGGGATCGGGGTACCTCACCGTGGGTGATGGTGTCACCGTCGACGGGGAGGTTGATCGTGACAACACCCAACACCCGGCTGCGGGCGGCCAGGGAGCGCACGCCCTCACCGCACCACCCCGGCGAATGCCTGTCCCGCCAGGAACTGGCCGATCGGGTCAACGCCCACCTGTGGGAAAGCCGCGCGCTGCGGACGGAGATCGACGCCGGGTACGTCGGCAAGCTCGAACGAGGCGTCATCCGCTGGCCCGGCGGTCACTACCGGGCGGCGTTCCGGGCAGTGCTGAACGCGGACACCGACGCCCAGCTCGGGTTCCGGAACACCCGGCGGGCCACCGCACCGCTGCCGGAGGGTGTCCCGGACCGGCTCGGCGCGTTCCCCGCCGCTGTTCCGCGTCCGGTGCCCGGCACGGTCCGCGACAGCCACCTCCGGGAGGTCGAAGGAGCCGCCGAGCTGTTCGGCCGCTGGGACCAGGTGCACGGCGGCTGGTCGATGCTCGAAGGCGCGCTGGCGCAGGCACGCTGGGCCACCCGCCTGGTCCGCGCGGACTGCCCGGGGCGGCTGCGCGGCCGGCTGTACCGGGGACTCGCGGACCTCGTGGGTACCTGCGCCTTCAAGCTCTTCGACAGCGGGGCGCACGAAGAGTCCTATCGCTACTTCCGGTTCGCGCTCGCCTGCGCCGAGGAAGCGGGCGACGGGCACCGACGGGCGAAGATCCTCGCTCGCCTGGTACGCCTGGCTTTGTGGACGGACCAGCCCGACCGGGCGCTCACCGTCGCCGAGTACGCCCTCGTCCGCGCCGACCGCCTGTCTCCGGCCAGGCAGGCCATGCTGCACGCCTCGCACGCCAAGGCGCTCGCCGCGAACCTGCGCGGGCAGGAGGCCCTTCGGGCGATCGGTGCCGCCGACGAGGCGTTCCACCAGGCACCGGACGACGACGCGGACACCCTGTGGGCGGATCTGTACACCGCCGCCCACCACGCCGGGGAGACCGGCGAGGCACTGGCGACGTTGCAGGCCAACGGACTCGGCCGGTTCACCGACGATGCCCGGTTCGCCGTGGCCCGCACCGGTTTCGGCGCGCACTACCCGCGCGCCAGGGTGCTGGCCGAACTCCAGTTCGCGTCCTTGGTGATGGCGACCGGCGACCCGGTCGAAGCCGCGCTGGTCGGCACGGACGCTGTGGACAGCGCCGAGCTGATCAGCTCCGAACGCGTCGGCAGCTTCCTGCGCGCCCTCGACCGGAACGCCGGACGGCACGACGGAATCCACGAGGTACGGGACCTCCGTGAACGCATCAGAGGAACGCTCGGCTCGCCAGGATGAGGGTGGACCGAGGGAGGTCACCCGTGCCGGAGCAGCCTGCCGAGTCCACTGTGGATGGTGTCGGTGCGGCTACCAGCACGCCGAGATCCGAGCCGCACAGCACTGGTCATCGGGGCGGACAAGCATTCGACGATCATGGACCGGAGCCGCCGTACGGTCAGCCTCTTCGGGGCCGCGGCGAGCGCCGTCGTACTGGGGACGGTCCCCCGACGGTTACGGCGTTCATGCCACGCACCTGGTCGCCGTTAGTCAGTACGGCGATCTGATCGAGGTCCCCGGCGGTGGCACCCGGCTACCGGCCGGCTCGGCCTCCACGAAACCGGAAGACCGCTTCTTGCGCCGAGCGCAGATCCACCGCCGGCAACACGGCTCGCACGCCGTTTGTCCATGACGAGTTCCGCACTGGTCCACTGCGGCGATGTGCAGGTGAAGCCCGGGGAAGGCAACCGAAAACTGATCCGGCAGCGAAGGCTATGGCCGCACACCGCCCCTCGCGCTTCACCGCTCGATGGCCTGTCCAAGCCCCCTTCGCCGACCTCAAGAACCCCCACCGACGCCGGAGAATTCCCATATATCAACAAAGGAGCCGCCCAACGGTCCGCCTCCCACCTCCGCCGGGACAACGTCAGCCGTTCACGACCCTCAGCGAGTTCACTCGTTCGTGTCGAACGTATGTTCTATCAGCTGCGGTATGATGGTGTCGTGTCCGAGAACCTGTCCACCCTGGAACCGCCGCAGGACCTGTGGCGGCGATCCGGTCGTGCACTCGCCGACGAGGTGCGTACCCGACTGGAGTCCCTGTGGCGCTTGGACGCCGAGCTTGGCCAGTTCCTCATGGAGATCGAGTCGCGTGGTGTGTCCGAGCTGTACGGGTATGGGTCGACAGCGGCATGGTTCGCGCACATGGCACGAATGTCGCGCGGTGAAGCCAAAAAATACCTCGACCGCGCCCACGGACTGAACCCCGGCCGCAACATCGACGGTACCGAACTCCCCGCCACCGCACCAGCAACGCGTGCCGCAGCACTCGACGGTGAGATCGGCCCGCACCACAGCGACCGGATCCTCCACTTCCTGAAGAAGGTTCCCAGATTTGTGTCCAATGAGGACAGAAGCAGCGCCGAGAAAATCCTCGTCGAACTCGCTCGCCACGCCACACCACAGGAAGTGGTCAAGGCCGCCGACGAGATCCTGGCACGGATGGACCAGGACGGGAAAGAACCGAAGGACCCGGACCCGTCAGAGCGCAAGCCCGAGTTACGGTTGCGGCAGCGCAAGGACGGCTGGTTCGACATCGACGGACAGCTCGATCCCATCACCGGCACCCGGCTGAGCACGATTCTCGATCCTCTCGCCACACCACGCCCCGCTGGGGAAGACAGGTGGCCGGATCTGCGGTCGCCGTCCCAGCGGTACGGGGAAGCCTTCGGCGAAGCCATCGCCATGCTCGCCAACGTGCCCGACGTGCCCGGCGGCGACCGCGCCCAACTCCTGGTCACCGTGACACTCGAAGACTTGAAGTCGAAGCTGGGCACCGCGTGCCTGGACATGGTCAGCACCATCACCGCCACCGAAGCCCGCATGCTCGCCTGCGACTGCCACGTCATCCCCGCCGTCCTCGGCACCAAAGGCGAACCCCTCGACCTCGGCAGAGCCAAACGACTCGTCACCCCAGCACTACGGAAAGCGCTGAATATCCGGGACGGCGGCTGCGCCTTCCCCGGCTGTCATCGCAAGCCCCGACACTGCGACGCCCACCACATAACCCTGTGGACCCACGACGGACACACCATCCTCCGCAATCTCGTCCTGCTCTGCGGCGCCCACCACCGGCTCCTCCACAAAGCCGACTGGAAAGTCCGCATCGCCGAAGACGGACTCCCCGAATTCATCCCGCCAGATTACGTGGACCCGCTACGCAGACCCAGACGCAACATCCTCCATCGCCCCGTTCTCGGCTAATACGGGTCTGTTCCCTCAATAGACCAGCCGGACGGTCGCTGGTGTTGTGCGGGTCATGCGGCATTGTCGGGGATGAGCTGGGAGATGTCGTAGCCCTGCTCGGCCAGTTCGATGAGCAGTCGGCGAGCGCGGTGTGCTTGGTGTTGGAGTGAGCGGGGTTTGCGGTCGAAGTAGTCGGGTCCGAGGTCGTGGTGGGCGATGTCGCTGGTGAGCATGTGCCAGATCGCGGTCAGGATCTTGTGTTGGACAACGACTTGGGCGCGTAGCGGCCCGCGGCGTTTCCGCAACCGCTGGTAGTTGCTCTTCAAGTAGCTGGGGGGCTGGCAGTCTGGGCGATGATGCCGCACGTGATCCGGTCAGAGATTGCGGGGATGGTCATCAGTAGTTCCTTGGCCCGCGCGAAAGGGGCGCATCGCCTCCTCGATTTTGACCACGTAGGCGGACCGTTGTGCGTCGAGCATGTCGATCTGCCGGTCTTGCATCCCTTGACCTGTTTGACATCACGCGGCCGGCTCCAGCAGTCCGTGGGTCATCGTCGAGAAAGTCTTGGTCTGCGAACGGAATCTGCCGTTCTTGTCCGGAACACGAACGCAGGCAGCGAGTTCTCTCTTGCCGATGTCCAGCCCGGCGACCCGGGAGTAGACGATCTCCATGCCGTCATCGACCGTCACGGTCTCGCTCACGGCGCACCTCCTCGACTTCCAGCGTGGTAGCCGTGCCTTTCGCGGCGGGCTGGACTGGGAGGGACCAGGCAACAGACCGCACTCTGTTCCACGTGCTCACTGGCAACAATTCACGGGCCCACAACTCCCACAGAGCGGCCTCACACGCTGTCAAACGAATGGGGATTGTGGCGGCGTGAGCCGGCGCACCAGGCAAGGGTGGCTCTCACAGTACCTGTATCGCCAGGGTCTCCCTGGCATCCAGGACGCCTGTCAATCTGGTTGAGCCGGCTTCCATGACAGAACGGACGAAGACCAATGGCGGACAACCAGTTCACCACTCACGCAGACCTTTTCGATCTGAGTGGGAAGTACGCACTTGTCACTGGCGGCACCAGGGGCATCGGGATGATGATAGCGCGCGGCCTTCTGCAGGCGGGCGCCCGCGTCGTTGTCAGCTCACGCAAGGCAGACGCGTGCGCGGAGGCGCAGCGTCTGCTGTCCGAATTCGGCGACGTTCAAGCATTCCCCGCCGACCTGTCCAGGTACGACGAGTGCCAGCGCCTCGCCGATCTTGTCAAGGCCGGCTCGGAACGCCTGGACATCCTCGTCAACAACGCGGGAGCGATGTGGCGCGAGCCGCTGGAGACGTTCCCGGCCGAGGCCTGGGACGCGGTGATCGACCTCAACCTCAAGTCGCCGTTCTGGCTGGTGCAGGCGCTGCTGCCGGCACTGCGCAGGGCGGGCACCGCCGATGATCCCGCGCGGATCATCAACATCGGCAGTATCGCCGCCATCCACGTCGCCGAGGCGCCCAACTACTCCTACGCCAGCAGCAAAGCGGCACTCCATCAACTCACCAGGGTGCTTGCCAGGGAACTGGGCCCACAGCACGTCACGGTGAACGCGGTAGCCCCAGGAGTGTTCCCGTCGCAGATGATGGCGGCCACGATCGATGCCATCGGCGACACGATCGCGGCGAAGGCCCCTCTGCGCCGGCTCGGCCGCGACGACGACATGGCAGGCACCGCCGTCTTCCTCGCCAGCCGGGCCGGGTCCTACCTGACGGGCGCCGTTATCCCGGTCGACGGTGGCACCGCCACGACCGCATCAGGTACCTAGGCGTCGACGCAGGCCTTTTCCCGCTACGCCGCTGGGCGCCTGCCACGTGTGAGACGGTGCGTAGCCATGGGGGTACCAGCAGAACCTCCCTTCGCCCGCGTACAGGGCCTAGGGTCAGGGGGTGGCCACGATCGACCTGCGCACCGAGATCAAGGAATTCCTGAGCTCGCGTCGCGCGCGGATCACGCCCGAGCGGGCCGGACTGCCCGCCTACGGCGGCAACCGCCGGGTCAAAGGTCTGCGTCGCGAAGAGGTAGCTCTCCTGGCAGGGGTATCGGTCGACTACTACGTGCGTATGGAGCGCGGCAGCCTCGCCGGCGCCTCCGACGGGGTGCTCGACGCGTTGGCCTCCGCCTTGCACCTTGACGAGGCCGAGCGCGATCACCTGTTCCACCTTGCGCGGCAGTCCAGGGCGCCCGGCGGTTCACGCCGCCGGCGACCCGCCGTGACGGTGCGTCCGGCACTTGAGCGGGTGCTCGACGCCATCACCGATGCGCCGGCGTGGATTTGCAACGGCCGTTATGACGTGCTGGCCATGAATCACCTCGCTCGTGCGCTGTATTCACCGGTGCTGGCCGACCCGCGGCGGCCGGCGAACACCGCGCGGTTCGTGTATTTGGATCCCGAGGCGGCAGAAACGTTCTTCGTCGACTATGACCGAATCGCCGGTGATGTGGCCGCGAAGCTACGCATGGAAGCCGGCCGCAATCCGCACGACGAGGAGCTGATCGCTCTGGTCGGTGAGTTGTCGACACGCAGTGAGCTGTTTCGGCGGCGGTGGGCGTCTCAGGACGTTCGGCTCCACCGGTCCGGACGCAAGCGTGTGCACCATCCGGTAGTGGGCCAGCTCGACCTGGACGTCGAGTCGATGGATCTGCCTGCCGATCCCGGCCTGCTCCTGATCGTCTACACCGCACCCGCCGGCACGGCGGCCGCGGACGGCCTGGCCCTATTGGCGTCGTGGGCAGCCGGCCAGGAGAGGCTGGCGACCGAGATTCAAGCACTCAGCTGATATTCCCCACCAGCACGCCAAGGCGCGGCCACCCGGTTCACAGCCGGTCGAGGAACCACGCCGAGCCGCGGTGTAGTTGTCGATGTCAAGGTGGACCTCGACCGGTACCTGTGCTCCGCGCCCGTCCGCGCGTCAGCAGCGATGCTCGTGCAGGAGATGAGGGAAGGAACTTCCTGGGAACACCAGACCCGCCCTGGCTGTTGGACAGATCATGACGACCCGCACCGTGGACACGACACAGGAGCTGGCCGCGTTCCTGCGGACCCGGCGCGAAAGCCTGGACCCCCGGGATTTCGGCCTCCCGTCGCACCGGCAGTCCCGGCGGACCCCGGGTTTGCGCCGTGAAGAGGTCGCCGAGCTGGCCGGGGTCAGCATCGACTACATCGTGCGGCTGGAACAGGGCCGAGGGCTGCGGCCCTCGGCGGACGTGGTGGAGGCGCTGGCCACCGCGCTGCGCCTGGCCCCCGGCGAACGCGCCTACCTCTTCGGCCTGACCCGGCAGCGCCCCCGCGGCACCGACAAGCCCGCCGCCGTCGCTGCGCCGCAGCTGACCCGGTTGGTCGCCGACCTGTCGCCGCTGCCCGCCATGGTGCTGAACCACCGCTACGACATCCTGGCCTGGAACGGCGAAATGACGAGGCTGCTCGTGGATTTCGACACCCTGCCGCCACAGCAGCGCAATGCGATGTGGCTGTGCCTGATGCATCCGGGGATGCGTGCGTTCTACGTCGACCGCGAACGCGTCGTACGGGAGGGGATCGCCCACCTGCGCACCGCGTGGGCCGCGCATCCGGAGGATCAGGCGCTGACCGACCTCATCGCCGAATTCATGGCCCACGACGAGGAATTCGCGCGATTGTGGGCCGAGCGGGACGTCAAGGTCAACGGCCGCGGGCGCAAGGAGGTCCGGCATCCTGACACCGGGGTGTTCGCGGTGGACTTCGAGGTGCTCACGCCCCTTCAAGACCCGGACCAGCGGTTGCTGATCTACCGCGCCGCGGACGAGGAGAGCCAGGCGGCACTGGACCGGTTGTGCGCACCGTAATGCGCACGCCGCGTTCTCTCAGGGCCGCATGCCGAAGGAGGGGCGGCCCAGTAGGCGAGGCAGGACGGCATAGGCGTCGCGGACCCATTCACACAGGCGCGGCCGGGTCTCCCGGGGATCGATGACGTCTTCGACGCCGAAGCGTTCGGCGGTGCGGAACGGGGAGCGCACCGCGTCCAGGCGGGTCCGGATCTCTTCGCGCAGGGCGGTCGGATCGGACGAAGCCTCCAGCTCGGAGCGGTAGGCCGCTTCGAGGCCGCCTTCGACGGGCAGTGAGCCCCAGTCCCCCGAAGGCCAGGCCCAGCGGCGGACGAAACGGTGACGGTTGGTCATGCCCGCGCCGCCGACGCCGAACACGCGCCGCACGATGACTTCCGCCGTCGGTACGTGCGACTGGTAGACGGCGGTCACCGCGCGGGCGCCGTGCCGGATCGCGCCGGCGCGTTCACCGGCGAGGCCGATCACCATGCCCGCCTGATCGGTCAGGCTCACCAGCGGCAGGTGGAACGTCTCGCACAGGTCGACGAAGCGGGTCACCACGTCCGCGCCTTCGGGGGTGAGGGTGGCGCCGCGGAAGGGGTCGGTGGCCAGGACGCCGACGGGATGACCGTCCAAACGGGCCAGTCCGGCGAAGGCCGAGCCGCCGGAGACGCTGTAGTCGAACACCGAACCGGCGTCGAACACCGCTTCCAGCAGGGGACGCAGGCGGTACGGGTGCCGGCGGTTGCGCGGCACCAGCGACAGCAACGACTCCTCGCGGCGGTCGACGTCATCGTCCGTTGTGGACACCGGAGGCAGCGAGTCCACAGAGGAGGGAAGGTAGCTCAGGAACTGCTTCAGCACGATGAAAGCTTCGGCTTCGCTGCCGACGATCCGGTCGATCGCGCCACTCCGGCGATGTACCGCGGCTCCGCCCAGCTCCTCTTTGGACAGATCCTCGCCGGTGGCGTGCCGCACCACGGGCGGACCGGCGACGAACAGCTGCCCGGCGCCTTCGACGAGCACGCACAGATGGGACATCACCGCCCGCGCGGCGCCGAGCCCGGCGACCGGGCCCAGACACGCCGAGACCACGGGGACGGTGGAGAGGTTGTCCACCACCAGATCCCACCCCGGGTTCACCGGGACATACGTGAACCCGTTCTGCTCCAAGGTTTTCACGCTGCCACCGCCGCCGGTGCCCTCGATCAGCCGCACCATCGGCACGCGCAGCTCGTTGGCCAGCCGCTCGGCGTGGATCTGCTTCTCCGCGATCCCGGCGTCGCCCGCTCCCCCTCGCACGGTGAAGTCGTCACCGCCGACGCACACTCGCCTGCCGTCGAGCCGCGCGGTGCCGTGGACGAAGTTGGCGGGGGTGAAGTCCTTCAGCGAGCCGGAATCGTCGTAGTGCCCGGTCCCGGCGAGCGCGCCGATCTCGTCGAAGCTGCCCGGGTCGACGAGCGCGGCGATCCGCTCGCGCACGGTGAGCCGTCCGGCCTCGTGCTGACGGGCGACCTTGTCCGGGCCGCCCATCCGCTCCGCAAGGGCCCTGCGCCGCGCGATCTCGTCGACTTCGGGCTGCCACTCCCCTGTCACGGGGACTCGCCGAGTGCCTGTTCGATCTTGCGCTGCAGCTTGTTCATCCCGCCGAGCCAGCGGTCCGGCTGCGTCGCGCGCGCGGCGTAGTAGCCGGCGACCTCCGGATGCGGCAGCACCAGGAAACGGTCCTCCTCGATGGCCTGGAACAACGCGTCGGCCACCTGAACCGGTTCGATCGCGGACGCACCCATGATGAGGTCGCCCGCCGGGCCGGTGTCCTCCAGCATCGCCGTGCGCACGCCCTGCGGGCACACCGCCTGCACCTTCAGGCCGCGATGCCGGTACGTCGCCGACAACCATTCCGCGAACGCGAGCGCGCCGTGCTTGCTCACCGCGTACGGCGCCGAGCCGAGAATCGTGAGCAGCCCGGCCGCGGACACCGTCGCGATGAAATGCCCTTTGCCGCGCTCCAGCCACAGCGGCATCAGCAATTTCGCCGCCCGCACATGCGCCATCACGTTGACGTCCCAGGCCCGTGCCCAGACGTCCTCGGGAGTGTCCTCGCCGCCGTGCGGCGCGATCCCGGCATTCGCGCAGTAGACGTCGATCTCGCCGAGGGTTTCGCGGGCGCTCGCGATCAGCCGGGTGACGCCGTCCTCGGTCGCGACATCGCCGACGAACGCGGTGCCGCTCACCTCCTTGGCGACGTCCTCGGCCGCGCCGGCGTTGAGGTCGGCCACGACGACTCGCGCGCCCTCGGCGGCGAACCGCCGGGCCAGCGCGGCGCCGATGCCGCCTCCGCCGCCGGTGATGACGACACCCGCGCCGGAGAAGCTCACAGGCCACCGCCGAGCGTGATGCCGCCGTCGAGCACCAGGGTCTGGCCGGTGATCCAGCCCGCGTCCTCCGACAGCAGGAACGCGACCGCGCCGGCGACGTCCGACGGCACGCCGAGCCGCTTCAGCGGGTAGGCCGCCGCGACCTCCTCCTCACGGCCTTCGTAGAGCGCGGTGGCGAACTTCGTCTTCACCACGGCCGGGGCCACGGCGTTGACGCGGATGTCCGGCCCCAGCTCGACGCCGAGTTCCATGGTGAGGCGGATCAGCGCGGCCTTGCTGACGCCGTAGAGGCCGATACCCGGCGACGCGCGCAGGCCGCCGATCGAGGCGACGTTGACCACCGAGCCGCCGTGCTCGCCCATCCACGCGTCGCGGGCACGCTTGATCCAGGACAGCGGCGCGAGCACGTTGACGCCGAGGATCTTGGCCGCGGCCTCCGGCTCGGCGTCGAGCATCGGACCGTAGACGGGGTTGATCCCGGTGTTGTTGACCAGCATGTCCAGCCGCCCGAACGTCTCGATCGTCTTGGCGATCGCCTCGTCCTGGTGGGCGGTGTCGTCGGCCTTGCCGGGTACCGCGAGGGCGACGTCCTGGCCGCCCAGCTCGGCGACGGCGTCGGCCAGCGGCTCGGGCTTGCGCGCCGTGATGCACACCTTCGCCCCGCGCTCGACCAGCTCTTTCGCGATACCCAGTCCGATGCCCCGGCTGGCCCCGGTGACGATCGCGACGCGATCCTTGAACGAGTTCACTGCGGTGTGTCTCCTCATCTGCCCGGATGGCCAAGCGGAGGCTTGCGCCCGGCCGATCCTAACGGCGGCCGCCGCCCGCCTCAGCGTGACATACCGTCCGGTCGGTATCGACACCGCCCACTGAGACGTCGGCCACACCGGGCGTAAAATCGCCGACGTGGAAGACGCCGACCTCGTCGGAGTGCAGAAGACGCTCAGCCCGGTCCTCCGGGCCAAAGCACTGGACAACCGGCTGCCGGACCCGATCCTCGGCGACGAATACGCCGAGCAGGCGATGCGCCGGCTCGACCCCGGCTACGACAAGCGCGGATTCGGCACGAGCCAGCTGGGCCTCGCCGCCGTGGTACGCGCCAAGGCCCACGACGACTGGGCCCGGAGCTTCCTCGCCGATCATCCCGGCGCGGTCGTGCTGCATCTGGGTTGCGGCCTCGACGCCCGGGTGTACCGGATCGACCCGCCCGCCACCGTCGACTGGTACGACCTGGACTACCCCGCCATCATCGAACTGCGGCACCAGTTCCTGCCACCGCGAGAGCACTACACGCTGATCGGCTCCAGCGTCACCGACCTGACCTGGCTGGACCGCGTCCCCCACGGCAGGCCGGTGCTGATGATCGCCGAGGGGTTGGTGCCCTACCTGTCCGAGACCGACGTCCGGCGACTGCTGACCGGCGTCGTCGACGCCTTTCCCGCCGGCCAGCTGCAGTTCGACACGGTGTCGGTCTGGGCGTGGCGCACCTCGAAATGGGATCCCACCCTGCGCAGATACGGCACCCGGTTCCACTGCGGCTTCGCCGATCCGGCAGCACTGGCCGATTGGCACCCCCGGCTCGAATACGTCGACGAGGCGCCGATGAACGACTCGCCGGTCCTGATGGCCAAGGCGCCCGCGAACGTGCGCCGCCTGTACCGCCTCATGAACCTGTTGCCGGGCATGAAACGGTCCAGCCGCATCGTGCGGTTCCGGTTCTGACGCACCGAGCTGATCGACGTTCCCCGCGGACCGGGCGCTTATCGGTGATTGAACGCCTGTTGATCGCGCGCTCCTACGGTCCCGTTCACCTACGGACTCGAGGGGAACGCACCGCGATGCCTGGAACGACCACGCCCGAACTTCCCGACTTCTCCCCGCACACCGCGGAACCCGCTGCCGAACACCGGACCCTGGTGCCTCCCCCGCAGGTCAAGGTGTCGTTCTGGCTGCTGCTGCTCCAGGCCGGCTTCGCGCTGGGCACCGCGCTCCTGACGATCATCGGGATGTCGGCCGCGGACGCGGTGGCGCGCGCGACCGACGGGGCGGTGTCGGCGGGCGTGGCCGCCACGGCGATCGGCCTGGTCGCGGTCGTGTTCCTGGTGATCGGGCTGCTCACGCTGCTGATCGCGCTCAACGTGCGCGAGGGCCGGGGCTGGACCCGCGTCGTGCTGGTCGTGGTGTTCGTGCTCGCCCTCGCGGGGCAGGTGAACGGCGGACAGGATCTCGGCGGCTGGCTGACCGTCGCGTTCTCCTTCCTCTGCACCTGCCTGCTCTTCGCACCCGCGGCGAGCGCGTACTTCCAGGCCGTCAAACAGCGGCGGTAGCCGGGCCTGTCAGGGCCGGTGCTCGAACCGGTCCGTCGTCCGGGTGCCGTCGATTCCGACCAGCGGGGGTGAACGACCGCCGGATCCCGCCGCCGTCCGGCGGCTTCGTCGGCAGGTCGAGCCCTGGCGGCGACGGCACGCCGAGTGGCCCATGGTCAGGTCAGCCCGAGCGGATGGTCGAAACGGGCCGGGGTTTCGAGTTCCTGGCGGCGACGTGGGGCGACCGTGTCCCGGTTCGCCGCGACCTCGGTCAGTCTGTCCAGCGCGGTCTGGTCCCGGCCACCGTCCGCGCCGGTGACCTCGCGCAGCAGCACCCGCCCTTCGGTCACCGCGAGCACCTTGAAACGGGTGTCCGGCGGGAAGATGACGCGCTGCTGTTCGGGACCCTCGCCGCCGGTCAGGAACCCGGTGCGCCGCGCGGTCAGCGCCAGGACGAAGAACTCCACCGCGCCGGGCAGCTCGACGAACGGCGTGGCCAGCGCGTGGAGCAGGCCACGTTCGGTCAGCACCTCCCCGACGCGGTACCGCGCCCACTGTGCGTCGTCCAAAGTGGCCGAGGTCAGCACCGGGCCGCGGTGGGTGGGCAGGCGCCGGAGACCGGACACGATGCACCCGGCATAGGGCCGGAACGCGCCGAGAGTTCCCGTACGCAACGCCTGATCGAAGCTCTGCGAAGCGCCTTCCGCGTAGGCACGGACCGCGACCAGGTCGGTGATCACCGCTTCCGAGAAGCTCGCAGTCTCCTCCTCCCCACGCAGCCCTGGCCGCTGCGCGAGCAGCCGGGACACCGCGCTGGCGTAACTGTCGAACCGGCTGCCCAGGGTCCGGCGCAGCCATTCGTGTTCCGCCGGTCCGCTGCGGTGGTCCGGGGCGATCCGGTCGTCGCCGGGAACCTCCGGAGTTTCCGCCGTGGGTTCCCTCTCCACCCGCATCCATTGTGTGACCGGCTCTTCTTCCTCCAACGGGGCTTCGGCGAAGATCAGCTGGGCGGCCTGCCGCGCGGCTGGTTCGAGCCGCTCGACGAGTCCGGCCGCCGCGTCGGCGAGCGTTCGAGACGGAGGCGTGCCGGGTTCGCCGACGGTGACCCGCAGCCGGCGTGGGTCCAGCGGCACCGCCCTGATCTCGCCGCCGTTCATCGGTTCGGTGCCACCGCGCACCCACAGTCCGGATTGGACGGTCTCGACGATGATGTCGTCGGTGAGCCGGAAAACCCCGGGATGCGGCTCGGCGAGGCCGGGCAGCGGCGCGCGGTACCGCACCACCTTGGGCACCGCGGGCATCGGGACCCTGCGCGGCCAGTAGCTGAGCACGGTGGCGAACGCCCACTCGATCAGTCCGGTGTGGACGGTGAGCGACGCACCGAACGCGTCCGCGACCAGCTGGCCGACCGGTTCCCCGGCACGCTCATGGGTGCCGTGCGGCATCAGCCGCACCCGCGTGCGGGCCGACGCCGGGAGTGCGGCGAGCAACCGGCAGACCTCCGGCACCGGCACCGACGGTTCGAGCACCACGGTCAGCATCTCGGCCTGGCACGGCAGGTCGAACACCGGCGCCGGATCGGGGTGGGACTCGGGCCGCAGCCACAACCCGGCCGGGATCGGTTCGACCACCAGACCGGGGCCAGGGGCCAGCCGCCGCAGCGGGGTGCCCGGTTCCCAGGCGGGCACCGGATAGCGGAGCCCGGCCGGCCGCGGCGGAGCACCGGGCCGGAACCGCAGCCAGCCCGCACCATCCGCGACGAAGGCGAACCCACCCGGCACCGGGTGCACCACCCCGTCCGGCGCGATCACCTCGGTCTGCTTGCGTTCGGCCAGCGCGTGCGCGAGCGATCCCGGCCCGCCGGAACCGGCACGCGACAGCACCAGCCGCAGCGGCCGGCGGTCCGGTACCAGCGCGGCGAGCTCTTCGACCAGCGCCGGGCCGCCGAGCTCGGGCGTGTCGACGACGACCACCGTGTGCCCTGGTTCCGGCGGCAGCGTCCTGGCCAGTTCGACCGCCGTCCCCGCCGGTCCTTCCTGCGGATGCACCAAGAGCGCGGCGCCGATCGGGCGGCACATCAGCCCGGTGCCCGCGTGCGGCGAGCTGATCCTCATGCCGGGCCGCTCCGCTGGGTCCTGGCCGCCTGCGGGTCGAGCGCGTTCCCGGTCGGCAGGAAGGCGAGCACGGCGGAGGGCACCGGGACCGGTTTGGCGTCACCGTAACCGAGTGCCGCGGCCACCTCGTCGCCCGGCAGCGGGAACTTCACGCCGACGTCGGTGATCAGGAACTTGGTGCCGTTCTCCACGCCCGGCGCAGGCTGCCCGATGACCAGCGTGCCGGAACCTCCCGGCACCCGGACCTGGTCGGCCACCCGATCGTCGTCGTGGTCGCCGCGCGGGCGCGGACCGGTCACCCGGAGCTGGTCGGCCGCGACCGTGACCAGCGAACCGGTCGCGCCGATACCGGCGGAGAATCCCAGGCGCACGCACACCGATCGGCCGTCCGCGCCGTCGGCAGGCCGAGGGGGTTCCTTCGGCAGCCCGGTGACCACCGTGGTCCTCGATTTCGGCGCGGCGGCCGCCGCGGCCGCGGTCAGCGGGATCGCCCGCACCTCGCCCTGGTCGTAGGCACCGCCGGTGGCCGGATCGGCGAGGAACAACGCGAGTTCGGTGCGCGAGATCGGGACCAGCCCGTCCGCGCGCATCAGGTAGTAGGTCCCGGTGCCGCCCGCGACCTGCACCTCGAACAGCTGACCGGCCTTGGTGGATCGTCCGGCCAGCGACTGGCCGGGCTGCCCGCGCTCCGGCAGCGGAGGAAGCGCGAGGCCGGGCCCGGCCGGGAGCGCGTTGAGCCACGCGGTGCTCACCGGCAACGGTTCGAAACCGCCGAAGCCGAACGTGATCAGCAGGGCCCTGTCCTCGATCCGCATCCGCTGTCCGTGCCACACCAGGACGATCGCCCCGTCCGGGGTGGCCACCGGTATCGCCCGGTCCTCGGGCACCGGCGTGAACTGCCACGCCGCGCCGACCGAGACCGCGACACCCGGCCGTTGCGGACCGTCGACGGCACCGACCGTGGCGGCGCACACCATCCAGGGTTCGGTGTTCAGGCGCTTCGGGTCCGGCAGCGCGTCCGGCGCGTTCGGGATGCCGATCGGCAGGCCGTGCGGCACACC
The DNA here is from genome assembly GCF_042741125.1 of Amycolatopsis sp. NPDC058986. NCBI lineage: Bacteria > Bacillati > Actinomycetota > Actinomycetes > Pseudonocardiales > Pseudonocardiaceae > Amycolatopsis > Amycolatopsis sp. NPDC058986. Next base: position 62,837 of record NZ_JBHYJW010000016.1, read on the forward strand.
GTCCAAAGAGGACTTCGACACGGTGCGCACTTCGGCGTTCCCGCCGCCCGCGGCCAGCCGGGCGGAGGCGTAGTTCAGCACCGGCCGCAAGGTCCCGTCCAGAAACAGGTACCGGCTGCCGGTCTCCTTCTCCACGATGATCGATCCGGGTTTGCGCCATCCGCTGTCGCCACCGCCCGCGATCAGGCCGATGACCCAGAACGCGGCCGCGGCCACCAGCGCGATCAGCACCCCGATCACCGTGCCCACGCTCGCCCGCCGCATCGGTGTCTCCGACGCGTCCAGTTCGCCGGTCACCAGCGCCGACACCAGCCTGCCGACACCGAAAAGGTGGGCGTGCAACTGGTCTCGCTTGTTCTGCATGTCAGCCTGCCAAGGAGCGGAAGAAGGAGTAGACGTCCAGCACCGCGAGCATCATCGGCACCACGGCGATCGCGAACAGCGTCTCGCCGAGGTCCGCGGCCCGGCCCCAGTACGGCAGCAGCCTGTGGCCGGGAAGCCTTGCCGCGCCGAGGAAAAGCAACCCGGCCGCGAGGACGAGACCGGCCAGGGCGCCGACACGCGCGACCGGGTCGAGCGCACCGGCGAGCGCGATCGCCTGCAGCGCCAGGCCTGCCGCCCCACCGGCTACCGCGGCGCTCCGCTGCCACGCGCTCACCAGCACCCGGGAACGCAGCAGCAGCCCGAGCGACACCACGGCCACGAAGACCTGCGCGGCCCAGCCGCGGTCGAACGCGAGCAGCGCGAAACTCCCGGCACAGATCACCGAGATCGCCACGAAGATCGCGGACAGGAACCGATCCGCCTTGGCCGCCCTGGCCAGCGCGACGCGTTCCGGCACCGGGTCGGTGTCGGAGCTCAGATCCGCGGCGCCGGTCGGCAGCTGGGGCAGCCGGATCCGGACCATCCGGGCGGACAGCGAGGGCGCGGCCACCCCGGCGAGATAGGCGACCCCGGCGACCAGCGCGGCCGCCTGCGCTCCGGTCAGATCCGTGCATAGCACCAGCAGGCCGCCGACCGCCGCCGCGGCGCAGGGCAGCACCGCGCCGAGGAAGACCGCGGGCGCGACGCCGACGGCGAACAGCGCGATCACCCCGGCCGCGGTCGCCAGCGCTCCTCCTGCCAGCGCGCCCGTACCGCCGAGCGGCTCGGCGCCACCCGCAACGGCCGCGGGCAGCAGCAGGCCCGCCACCAGCGCCATCGGGATCGCCGCGACGCCGAGCACCGCGCCGAGCACACCGTCGCCCCACGAACGCGAGGTGACGGCGGAAAACCCGAGCAACAGCACGGCGAACACCCCGGCGGCGAGGGACCGGATCCACTCCATACCGCCGAACAGCCCGATCGCGGCCGGCACGACGGCCAGCGCCCCGCCGCCGAGCACCAGGAACAGCCGCCGGGTCAGGTCCGGGCGCCAGCGGTCACCGCGTTGCCGGATCGCGGTGCCCACCCCGTCGACCACGTCGTCGAAGTCGATCGGCGGCATCGGCGCCTCGCGCGGGCGAAGGTAGAGCACCTCCCCGTCGCGCAGGCCCAGCGATTCCGGCGTGCCTCCCTCGTCGAGCGGTTCCTCGCCGAGCCGTTGCAGTACCCAGTGGCCGCGCCCTGCCGCGGCCTGCGTGCGGTCCGGATCCGCGCGGCGGCTCAGCAGCGGCAGCAGGTCGAAGACCGGGGTACGCACCGGCACCGCGAAATCGGCGCGGCCTGCCGGGGCCAGCACGGTCAACCGGCACAGATCACTCAACGGACATTCCCCTCTACGAATCCACTTTGGACGAGCCGGACGCCGCGGCGGGTGACCAGCTGCGCGCGACCGGGCGGCAGTTGCCTCGGCGCGGCCTCGCCGAGGAACTTGCCCTCTTCGCGCGGATAGGACAGCAACAGACCGGGGCAGCCGAGTTCCCACATCCGGCGCAGCAGCGGGTCCATCATCGCCCGCATCGCGCCGGAGCTGCTGCGCGCGATCACCAGGTGCATCCCGATGTCCGCGCCCTGGGCCAGCAGCTCCGCCAGTGGCTCGAGCGGACCGCCGATCCCGGGGGTCAGCAGGTCGTAGTCGTCCACCAGCACGAACAGCCGCGGCCCGCTCCACCAGTCCCGCAGCCGCAATCGGTCCGGGGTGATCTCCGGCCCCGGCAACCGGCGGCGCATCGACACCGCCGCGTTGGCGGCCAGCTCGGCCAATGTCCCGGTGGCCACCGAGTAGCCGATCCGGTATTCCTCCGGTACCAACGGAAACAGCTGCCGTCGCGGATCGGCGAGCAGGATCTTCGCTTCGTCCGGGGCGTAGCGCTCCAGCACTCCCCTGGCCACCAGCCGGAGCAGGTTGGTCTTGCCGGTCTCGCCGTCCCCGAACACCATCAGATGCGGCGCCTGGGCGAAATCGTGCCAGACCGGCCGCAGCCGCTCCTCGTCCAGCCCGAGCGCGAGCCGGAAATCCCCTTCGGCGGCGGGAAGCCGCTCGACGGGAAGCCGCGACGGCAGCAACCGCACCGGTGGCGCGTCCTCGCCCGGCCAGAACCCGGCGATCTCCTCGACCAGGTTCTTGGTCGCGGTACCGAGGTCCTCCGCCGCTCCACCGCCGTCGAGCCGCGGCAGCGCACCGAGGAAGTGCCTGCCGTCGGACGTCAGCCCGCGACCGGGCTGTGCCGGGACCCCGGCCGCCGCGCGGCTGCCGATCTCGGATTCCAGCGGATCTCCCAGCCGCAGTTCGTACCGGGTGCCGAGCAGGTCGCGCAGCCACGGCCGGATCTCCGACCAGCGCGTGGCCGCGACCACGACGTGGATGCCGAAGCCGAGCCCCCGCGAGGCGAGTTCGGAGATCACCGGCTCCAGGTCCTCGAAGTCCTGCCGGACCGTGGCCCACCCGTCGACCACCAGGAACACGTCGCCGTAGGGATCGTCCACCTCCCCGTCCCGGCGGAGCCCGCGGTAGGCGGCCATCGATTCCACGCCCAGTTCGGCGAACGTCGCCTCACGCCATTCCAGCAGCCCGGTCAGCTCGGCGACGGTCCGGTTGACCCGGTCGGAGTCCAGCCGCGCGGCCACCGAACCGGTGTGCGGCAGCCCGGACACCGCGCCCATCGTGCCACCACCGAAGTCGAGGCAGTAGAACTGCACTTCCGCCGGGGTGTAGGTGAGCGCGAGGGCGAGCAGCAGAGTACGCAGCATCGTGCTCTTACCGGTCTGCGGCGCGCCCACCACGCCGACATGCCCGGCGGCCCCGCCGAGATCGGCCAGCAGCAGATCGCGGCGCTGTTCGAACGGACGGTCCACCACGCCGACCGGCACCCGCAGCGCCCCGCCACCCGGTTTGTCCACAGTGGACAAACCGCGGCCCGGATCGGGCACCACCCCGGGCAGCAGGACGTCCAGGCCGGGCGCCTCGGCCAGCGGCGGCAGCCAGACCTGCCGGGCCGGTGGCCCCTGGCCGAGCAGCCGTTCCAGCATCGCCTCCATCACGGTCCCCGACTCGGTGTCTTCGCCGGGCGCGGCGGACCGCTCCGGCTCGGACCGTGCCGGCTCGCGCGACGGCTGGAACAGCGGGCCGAAACCGACCACCTCCCGCCCGGCGGGTGCCGCCCGCACCGGCGCATCCTGTTCCCCGGTCGCCGCGATCGGGCCGGACACGTAACCGGCCTTGAACCGCACCAGCGTGGTGGTGTCCTTCTTCAGATATCCGTGGCCTGGGCCCGACGGCAGTTCGTAGGCGTCGGCCACCCCGATCACGCTGCGGCTTTCCATCGCGGAGAAGGTCCGCAGCGCGATCCGGTAGGACAGATGGCCTTCCAGCGCGTGAATGCGGCCCTCGTCCAGCCGCTGGGACGCGAGCAGCAGGTGCACCCCGAGGCTGCGGCCGAGCCGCCCGATCATCACGAACAGGTCCATGAACTCCGGTTTGGTCGCCAGCAGCTCGCTGAACTCGTCGCAGACGAGGAACAGGGTCGGGAACGGGCTCAGCGGCGCGCCCTGCGCGCGGGCCTTCTCGTAGTCCAACCGCGAGCTGTAGCCGGCCTGGCGAAGGAGTTCCTGGCGCCGCATCAGCTCGCCGTGCAACGCGTCCTGCATCCGGTCGACCAGCGGCAGCTCGTCGGCGAGGTTGGTGATCACCGCCGAGGTGTGCGGCAGTTCCTCCATCCCCATGAAGGTCGCACCACCCTTGAAGTCGACCAGGACGAGGTTGAGCACCTCGGAGGAATGCGTCGCGGCCAGCCCGACCACAAGGGTGCGCAGCAGCTCACTCTTCCCGGAACCGGTCGCGCCGATGAGCACGCCGTGCGGCCCCATCCCGCCCTGCGCGGACTCCTTGATGTCCAGCTCGATCACCGAACCGTCCGCGCCGAGCCCGATCGGCACCCGCAGCTGGGCGGGCAGTTCCGCGCGCGGCCGCCACAGCTCGTGCACCGGGTAGCTCCGTACGTCACGGATGCCGAGCAGCCGGGCGAGGTCGAAATCGGCGGCCAGTGGTTCGTCCGCGTCGGCCGTGCCGGCGGTCCGCAGCGGCGACACCATCCTGGCCAGCGATTCGCAGCGGGCCAGTCCCAGCCGGTCGGGGGTGGCCAGCGGCGGCGCGGAATCCGCGCCGGTGCGGTCGATCCGGTCGGCGCTCACGGTGAGGCCGAGCCGGTGCGGGCTCTCGTGGCCGCTGCCGCCACCGACGTCGAGCAGCAGCACGTTGCGCAGCCCGCCCGCCGCCAGTGGCGAGTACTCCGGCAGCGTCACGCCGTCGCAGACGACCACGGTGTACGGTTCGCCGCGGCCGAGGGGCGCGTCCGGTGCGAACGCGGGCCGCCCACCGAACGCGGGCCCGAGCCTGGCGAGCAGTTCGTCGTGCTCGGTGGCGAACAGCCTGGCCGGCCCCGCCGCGTCGGTTTCGTGGCCGCTTTCATTGTGCGGCAACCATTTCGTCCATTGCCAGGTACCGATCCGGTCCCGGCAGGCGAGTACCGCGACCCTGAGGTCCTCCGGGGCGTGGAAGGTGACCAGCTGCGCCACCATCGCCCTGGCCAGCTCGTACGTCGCGTCCGGGTCCCCGGTCAGCTCGAGCCCGGAGTAGCCGCGCAGGTGCAGTGCGCTGGCCACATCGGACACCGTGGAGTAGGCCGCGATGAACCGCCGCAACGCACCGGCGCACAACGGTTCCAGGTCTTCGACCGGTTTGGTCTGCGCGGGGACGAGCCGAAGCAGCGCGCGCTGGGTGCCGGTGCCGATCCGCACCTCGGCGAAATCCTCGTGGTTCGGCCTGCGTTCCCACAGCCGGGGGCCGGACGCGATGGTCCACAGCCGCGCCGGAGCGGGGTTGTCCCAGTCCACCGCGGCGCGCTGCTGGTTCAGCGCCCCGCGGACCTGCTTGCGGACCTGGCCGAGGTAGCGCAGGTAGTCCCGCCGCTCACCCTTGAGCTTCCGCTTGCGCTCGCCGGACGCCCGGCCGAGCTGCCCGAACATCATGCCGACCGTGGACACCGCCATCAGCCCGGACGCCACGTACATTCCCCCGCCGGTGCCCGGATTGGCGAACATCAGCACGGTCGCCCCGGAACCGAGGCCCATCGGCAGGTATGTCATCACCGAGGACATGTCGGCGCCCTGCACCTCGGGCAGGGCCGGGGGTTCCTGCAGCTCCAGTTCACCGTGTGGGGACGGCGGACCCGCCTGGCGCGGCGGACGGCTGATGACGATCGTGCTCACTTACTAATCCGATCAAAAGTAGGCGGAGACGGTTCGCGGCCGGTTTGCTTGTATAGAGCCGTTTCCGCCGTGGCTGTGGTCGGATTAGTAACGAACGGCACAGTACTTCCTCCTGAACGCCAGCCCCGGCGCCGTCCGCGCGGCACCGCGCCACGCAGTACCCAGGCCACCCCGATCACCAGCACCGCCCCGGCCGCGGAGAGCATCGCCACCAGCCGGGTCGGATCGTCCGGCGCGACCAGGGCCGGTGGCGGCACCACCACCTGCCGATCATCCACAATGGACTTTCCGGCGAACTCCTCCGGCAGTACGGCGGTGACCGCCGCGTACGGGTTGACCACACCCCAGCCGACCCGCGGATCGGGCACGTTCGTCCCCGGCCGGTCCGCGGTGACCTCGAGGCGGTGCTTGACCTGCCGGGCGGTCAGCTTCGGGTGGTAGGCCCGGACCAGCGCGGCGGCACCGGCCACGAACGGGCTGGCGAAGCTGGTGCCCTGGGCCACCACATGCCCGGTCCCGGCGGCGCTCAGCCCGACCACGTCCACCCCGGGCGCGGCCAGATCCACGAAGTCCCCGGTCTCGGAGAACCTGCCGCGCGAACCGTCCGCGGCGATCGCGCTCACCGCGATCACGTCCGGATACGCGGCCGGATAGGCGGTGGGGTTGCCGTTCTCGGCCTCGTTGGCGGCCGAGGCCACGATCACCGCGTCGTGCTGGCTCGCGTAGCGCACCGCGGTCTCCAGATCCTCGCTGGAATGGAACGTGGTCGCCGAAATGTTGACGACCCTGGCGCCCGCGTCCACCGCCTCCACGATCGCCTTGGCCATGGCCGAGGCCGAGCCGCCCGCGGAATCGGTCTGCCGCAGCGGCAGGATCGTCGCGCCGGGAGCCACTCCGGCGAACCCGGTGCCCTCCCGTGGCTGCGCGGCGATCAGGCTCGCGACGAACGTGCCGTGCCCGAGGCAGTCGGCCTCCTTGCCGGACGGGGAGACGATGTTCACCACCGGGCGGACGTGCCCGGCGAACTGCGGCACCGCGTCCACCCCGGAGTCGACCACCGCGACGAGCTGGCCTTCCCCCTTGGTGAGCGGCCACACCCTTTGCGGGGCAAGGCGTTTCTGTGGCCACGGGGTGCCGGAGAACAGGGTGTTCGACGGCGCCGCGCATTTTCCGCCGCCGGCGACCTGTTCCAGCGGCGGCACTGTGGGATCGGCCAGCGCGGCGGGCCCGGTGCCCAGGAGCAGGGCGGCCGCCAGCGCGCCGGCGCGCGCGAGGAAGGAACTCGGCACTTCACGCCCCGCCTTTGGGCCGCGTGATCGACGGCGCCGGGGTGATCCGCACGTCGTCCTCGTCCTCTTCTTCGTGCGTCGCGCTGCTGGCGTGCACCGCGAGCTTCAAGGCGTCCACAGTGGACAGGGCGTGCCATGGCCGCGCCAGGTCTTCGGTTTCCCGGGGCGGTTCACGATCGACCGGTGCTTCCGGTGGGGCTGGGCGCGCCGCCGGAGGCTGTCCGGGCAGGGGTAGCTTCAGTCGTTCCGCCTCGGCCCGGGGCACCAGGAGATACACCCCGTCCGGCATGGTCACCGTGCGGTGCCTGGTCCCGGTGCCAAACCGCCGGTCGAGCACGTTGCCCTGCTCGCGCACCACCGAGAGGTCGTAGCGGGCGGTCGCCCGGTACCGGTAGTAGGTTCCTCCGTGGGTCACGGTTTCTTCCCGGTTTCCGGTGCCGGTGGTCTGCGCGGCCGTGCTCTTCTTCGTCGTCGCGGCGGTGCCGGGGGTGCCGCCGGTGGTACCGGGGCCAGTGGTGCCCTGCGCGGTCCCGCCGAGTGAGAAGGTGCCCGTCGTGGTGGTCTGGTGCGCGGTACCGGTCTCGTTCGCGATCTTCGTGGCCTGCTCGGTGGTCAGCTCCACCGTGCCCAGCAGCTCCGGCGAAACCACCTCGAGCCGCATCCCGAACCGGTAGCCGGTCGTGGTGGCCAGGTCGTTGTCGACGACGGTCTGCTCGATCCCGTCGAGCAACCGGCCGAAGTTGCCGATCCGCAGGTCCTCGTCGGTGAACACGGCCGTCTTCTGGCCGCCGTGCCTGCCCTCGGCCACCAGTTTCGTGGTGTCGCCGGCTCGGAAGAAGGCGACCTCGTTCGCTGACTCGGTGATCAGGCGCCGCAGTTCGGCGGCCAGTTCGGGGCCGCCGGGCATCGCCTGCGCGAGCACCTTCGCGCCGCGCAGGTCGACGGCGCCGGAGTGACTCGCCACGGTGCCGGCCGGTTCGGTGGTGGGGCAGAGTTCCTCGGGCACCAGCAGCGAGGCCGTGCCGTCGCGCAGGGTCGTGCCGTCCACCCGGTTGCCGTCCCGGAAGATCTCCACGACGTATTCGACCGGCACCTCGAACCGGACGGATTGCTTGCCGCCCTTGATCTTGTCCGCGTTCTTCACCGTGTGGCCGGTGCTGTCGGTGCCGCCGGTCTGACGGCCGGCGAGCAGGCCGCCCGCGGGCACCCCGCTGACCGCCGAAGCCGGGTCGGCTCGCACCTGCGGAGCCATCCCGTCGAGGGTGGCGGCGATGGTCGAGTTCGTGGTCTTCGAGGTGGCGTGCGCGGACGAACCCTCGGCCGTGCTGTCGACGGCGATCCGCTCCGACCCCGCCGACCTCGCGTTCGCGGTGTCCAGCCTGGCCGCGACCCGGATCTCCAGCTGCCGAAGGCCCCGCCAGGTGGAGCGGTGCACGACCACCGACTGGCCGGACGTCGCCGCCCGGCGCAGCGCGGCCTTGACGTCACTGGGGGAAAAGGCCGCGCGTAGTGCGGGAATCACGCCGGTCGGCGCCCCGGTGTCCTGCGAGTGCGGGGCGAACTCCGGCGCGTACCGGTTCAGCAGCCGTCGTGCTTCGGGCAGGATCCGGGCGGCCGGGCTCACCTCGTCCACCGCGACGTTCCCGAGCGACTTCCCGATGTGCTCGGGGAGGTACCAGCGCTTGTCGTCCACAGTGGACACCGATGGCTCTGCGACCGGGAGGTTCGCCTTTTCCGCGCGATCCTTCGGCATCCAGTACTCGACGCCGTCCGGCAGGACGACCGGGATGCGGTGGGTCGCCGGGTGGCCGCCCGCACCGGGACCGTCCTGCCAGGAGTACGCGGTCACCCAGTACACCGCGTCCGCCCGGTACTTCAGGTGGGCTCCGGAACGCTTGATCGTCGAGGTGTTCTTCCCGCCGACGCTGTCCGTGGTGCCCTCTTCGCCGCCGACGCCCTTGCGCACGCCCGCGGCCGCACCCGCTCCGGCCTGCGCGTAACCCTCGACGCCCCAGGATTTACTGTGCCCGGACTCGGTGCTCACCGACGAGGTGTGCTGTGTTTCCGAGGTGACGCCCTCACCGTCGCCGACCAGTTTCGGGTGGCGCAGCTCCAGTTCCACCCGCACGGCGTCGGTCCGGCGGTGCACCGCTCCCGGCGCGAGCACCTGGAGGTCGAGGCCGCCGTTCAGCATCCGGTCGAACCGGGCGTGTGCCACCGACGTCGGCACCGTGAGCGGGGTCAGCCCGCGCCACGCGCCGACGCCCTTCCTGGTCACCGCGAGCGCCTGCGCGATCGCGGCGTTCACCTTGTCCACGTGGTCCAGCCGTCCGGGCAGCGCGCTGCCCGGTGGCAGGCTGATCGCGCCGGTCGGGGACAGCGTGTTCTTCGCGGCGGGGATCGCGGTGAAGGTCGAGGGCAGGCAGTCCGATTCGGGCAGCACCATGCGGACCGAGCCGGACACGTACTGGCCCTCGGCCCGGTTCCCTTCGGAAAGCGCGACCTCGAACGTGGCCGGGTAGTCCACCGCCACGCCCGGTCCGGAGTAGGTGAGCTTGTGCGTCGAGCCCGTCGCGGCCGAGGTCGCGGAGCTGTCGGCATCCTGCCATTTTGCCGCGCCACCGAGGGTGAGCCCGGCGAGCAGGCCGGGTTTGTCGCGGTCGACCCCGATCCTGGCCGCGACTTCCAGACCGACGCCCCGGTTGCTGCTCTTGGTGTCCTTGCTCTCCACCGATCCCGTACTGCCGGTGCTGCTCGCGATCTCGACGGTGCCGACCCGGCGGGCCGTCGAGGCCTTGCCGAGGTAGGCCTTGACGGTCAGGGTCAGGTTCCGCCCGGCGACGGAGATCGGCACCCGCAGCCCTTCGCGCACCTGCTCGTAGGAGTCCCGCAGGTTCGCCGCGGACAGCGTTTCGGCGAGCTGCGCCTTGACAGTGTCGAGCTGTGTCTTCCGGCCCGCGAAGAACTTGTCGAGCAACTCGGTCGCCTTACCGGTGACGTGCTCCAGGCCCGTCGCACTGTCCACTGCGGACAGTGCGGTCGCGGTGCCCGCGTCCGGCGCGGCGGGCGGGTCGAGCGGCGCTGCCTTCAGCGCGGCGGAGGCGGTTTCGCCGCGCAGTGCGGCTTCGAATTCCGCGGCCTGCCACGACGGCACCCGGACGTAGACCTGGCCCCGATGGGTTCCACGGTAGTCCAGCCCGGTGCCTTCGACGGCGTATTCGGTGTCCACCCGGTACAGCACGGTTTCGCCGTCGTACTTCAGCGTGGTCTTCGCCGCGCCTTCGATCGTGGCCGCGGTGGTGAGACTCCTGGACGGGCCCGCGGTGGCGGACGCGGTGGCAGCGATCTTCACCTCTCCCGACGGGATCTTCACCCCGGGCGCGCCGTAGGAAAGCGCCACGCCCACCTCCGTGCCGAAGGCGCCGGCCTGTGCCGTCTTGTCCTTGCGAGTGCTGCTCGCGCTCTGTTCCAGAGTGAGGTCGGAGGTCTCGACGCGCTGGAAATGCGTGGGCGTGGACCGCACGGCGACGCCCGCGGTGCCGTCGGTGGCGGTGAGCACTCCGCCGAGCAGGTGCCTGCCGTGTGTGGCCGGGGTGTCCACGGAGAACCCGCCGGTGATCGCCCGGTGCAGCGGTGATCCGGGAACGACCCCGGGCCGCTCCAGCAGCGCGTCCCGGATCGCGGTGAGACCGCCGGCGTCCTCCACCACGCCGAAGACGCGGTGCACCGCGTCCGGGGCGATGACGGCCTGACGGTCCGCGGTCACCGATGAGACCTCGCCCGGATAACGCACTCGCAGCGCCGATGGAAGGTCCGTGGTGTGGGTCCGGCCCCCGACCGAGATGTCGAGCACGGCGTCCACCTCGAAGCCCGTCTTCCCGGTGGCGGTGACCGTGTGCGTGGTCTCGGCGGTGTGGGTGACGGCCTGCTGTCGGGTCCGTTCGTCGACCGGTTTCAGCGTGGGCTTGACGGTGAGGAAATGCCCGTCCGCCACCGCCGAGGTCACGGCCACCGCGGCGGAGAGCGGGCTGACGGTACTGGTCGACGTCGTGGTGCCGGTCGTGCTGACGGTGCTGGTCGCGGCGGCCGTCGGCACTTCGGCACCGACCGGGGCGGCCCGGGTTCCGGTGACCCGCAGGCGCGCCCGTACCGGGGTGTCCCCGCCGACGAGTTGTTCCCCGGCCAGGAGCCTGCGTGTCGCCCCGGCCGGTCCGTGCCGCTCGATCAGGTCCACGATCGCTTGGCGGGCCTGCTTTTCCACGGCCAGTGGCAAGTTGTCGGTCACCACGTCGACCAGTGCGGCGGCGATGGCGTCCGGTTCGCGCACCGGGTGGCCGAGAACCTGTTCTACCTGGCCTGTCCCGAGCAGGCCCCGGCTCAGGTAGACCGGCGGTGTGCCGGGGGTGGCCGTTCGCGGCGCCTCGGTGACCGGCTCCGTTGGCGGTTCGGTGACCGGTTCTGTCGGCTTTTCGACGACCGGCACCGGCGACGTCTCGGCAACCGCCACCGGCGACGTCTCGGCAACCGGTTCTGTCGGCGTTTCGACGACCGGCTCCCGTGGTGTTTCGGTGACCGGTTCTGGCAAGGCCTCGGTAGCCCAGAAGTGGGCGGCCTTCCGCTCGTTCAAGGTGCGGACGAGAACCACCTCGTGACCGTCGCCGACCGAGGTGACGGAACCGTCCTCGTTGACCACCGACAGCCGCACCCCGTACCGGTCGGCCACGGCCTGCACGGCGAGGTCACCGGCCGTCGTGGTGTAGTAATCGGAATCGGTCCGGATGGCCGTCGCCGCCTCGGCCAGTGTCACCGCGGTCTGCCCCTCGGTGGGGGTGAGCAGCAGCCGGTAGCGGTCGGCTTCGGCGCCGGTCGCGTGTTCCACGCGGTCGGCCACCTCAAGCCGGATCTGTTCCCAGCCCGCGCCACCGAGCCGCTCGCCCGCGGTCGCCGCGAGCGCGTGGAAGAGACACCACCCGTCCGCCGGAACCGACTGTTCCCGGTGGCCGAGGCGGCCGAGTTCGGTGTGCTGCCGTTCGCTGAGTTCGTAACCCGTCTGCTGCGGCGCGGGGCGGGCGGCGGGCTGCCGGGGCCCGTTCAGGCGGTATCCGTCCAGGAAGTCCAGGTACTGCGCGATCGTGTCGCGGGCGGCGAGGACCGACTTCGCTTCCGTCTCGGTGAGCACGTAGCCGTGGTCCGGTTTGGCGGGACCACCGGCGAACAGCGCGGAGAATCGGCTGGACAGCGGCCCGGGAAGCCGGGCTTCGTCGTTTTCCCTGCCGTAGTGGGCATGCAGTTTCTGGCGGAGCCCCTGCACGGTGTCGAAGGCGGTGCGCAGGTCGGTGACCTGATCACGCTTCAGCACGCCGAGATCGCCGAGGGTCCGCAGCCGGTCGGCGGTGTTCGACCGGCCGAGCTGGCCCTCGCTCGCGCCGAGCCAGCGGGTGCCGAGGGTGAGCGGGCGCAGCAGGGTTTCCTTGACGTCGAACCTGCCCTGGATGTCCATTGTGGACTTCGCGGCCGGGACGAGGTCGCCGAGGGCTTGCTTCGCCCTGTCGGGCGGAAGCCTTTCGTGCGGCTCTCGGAACCGGCCGAACACCGAGGCGTCCGCGCCGGGCAGGTCGACCGGGATCATCCTCGCGTCGAATCCGACGCCGAAGTTCGGCAGGCCGGGCTCGGCGGTGACCAGCGTGTGCTCCGCCAGCCATTCCGGACGGGCCGACTTGTGCGTCGGCAGCCACATCGGGTCGGCCTGGAACAGCACCGGCCCGGTGCCGGGCGGCAGGGACGCGTTCAGCCGCGCCCGGGCCAGGTTGATGACATCGCAGGTCAGGTTCTGCAGCACCTGCAGCCGGCGGTGGCCGGGGGAGTCGTCCTCGACGTCACCGACGATCGCGAAATCGAGATCGCTCGCGGGCGCCAGTTCCTTCCGGCCGTAGCCACCGAGGGCGACCACGGCCCACGAGTGCGCGGGTGCCCCGGCGATCCGGACGGCGGTGGCCAGCGCGTTGTGCACGATCTCGTCCGCGTGGGCGACGATCAGGCCGGTGAGCTCGGCGGGGGCCACCCGCTGCGCCTGCCACCGGGCCGCCGTCTCCCGCAGCGACGCCAGGTTCCCGGCGAGCTCGCCGGCCACCGCGGGAATCTCGGCGACGATCCGGTCGGCGCGCACGGGGTCAGTGACGATCTCCTCCGGGAGCCCGTCGACGATGCGCCGCAGGACGTCGCGCTCCCCGCTGGAGAACGTGTGGCCCCGCTCCATGCGGTCCAGGAGGACCTGCTGCTTCTGGTTCGGGCGAGCGGGCGGCACGGGCCCCGGCGGTTCCTCCGGGGGCCGGAACCCGTGCTTCGGCAGGTCCAGCGGGGTCTGCGCCGGGGACCTCGGGTCGGTCAGTACCGCGTGGCTCCCGTCCGGCAGGTGCACCTGGCTGGTCATCGTCTGCTCGATCCGCCGCAGGTGCCGCGGCAGCAGCGTCGGCGCGTAGTACACCTGCCGGCCCATCAGCCCGTCGTCCTCGACCACCGAGTTCAGCGGTTTCCGTCCGCCCGGCAACGGTTTCCCGTCGCTGTTGAAGATCCGTTGCCACGGCCCGGAATCCCGGTACTCGTCCGGCAGGCCGAAGTAATGCGCGATCTCGTGCGCCAGCACGTTCTGCGGGGTCGCGGTGCCCCACTCCACCTGATTGGCGTTCTCGGTGCCGGTCAGTTTCACCGTGGTGTGCGCGCCGGTCTCGGTGAATTCCACCCGGACGTGGAACTGGTCGCCCGAGGGCAGGCGATATCCCTTGTTCAGCACCGAGTCCACCCCGGCGAGCGCCTTCGCCCGCGTGTCCGCCATTGCCTGGGGCGAGATCCCGTCCTCCGGCTTCAGGTGCACCTTGAGCGTGTACTCCTGAACCCAGTGCCCCGGCTCGACCTCCATCCGCCGCACGTCGTAGCGGACCAGGCCGGGGATGAACTCCAGGTGCTTCGGGTCGCTGGACCGGAGGATGTCCCGCGCCTCGTAGTCGACCGTGCGGACCGGGGCCTTGTCCCGCAACGACTCCCATTTCGACGGCGGCAGCGGATTCTTCGGCTGGGCCCAGTCCGCGGTTTCGGTGGCGGGGGCGTGCCCGGTGGGGTCGACGGCGACCGGAGCCGCCCTGCCCCTGGTCCCGTACCGCGGCTGGTGATCGAGTTGGCCTTTCACCTGTGCGTCCAGGCTCGGCGGCACGCCGTCCTTGCCTGCCTCGAATACCACCTCGCCCGCGGCGATGTTCTGCTGCCTCCGGTCGGCGAGCACCTGGGCGAGCGAATACCGCGAGGCCTGTTCCGTCGACGGCACCCGCAGCTCGATGGGCAGCCCCGTCACCTGGTTCCGGTGCAGGACCTCGTCGATCACCTCGGCCGCGACGGCAGGGGGCACCCACCTGCGCGACTCGCCCTGCTTCGTGGTCACCGGCAGCGCCAGCGAACCTCCGCCGCCCTGCCCGTGGATCACGATCCCCGTGACACCGGCGATGTCGACGGTGGCGGGCACCGTCTTCGGTGGCTTGCCGCCGAACTCGATCACCAGGTGCTCCCCGTCCCGCCGGACCGTGGTGACACTGCGCAGTTCCGGCGCGGAGACGACGAGAGCCGGGTCGTTGCGCAACGGGACGACCTGCCGGTCGGGGCCAGTGGCCTGCCGCTTGGCCGGGGGACCGGGCTCGGGGGCCGCCTCGACCACGATGGTGATCGGTTCCCTGCCCTCGAAATTCACCTTGGTGAACTCGTGAAACGTCTTGGCCGGTTCGTTCACGCGCCCGATCGAGTAACCCGGCACGTTCCCCCCGGCGCCGACGGGATACACCCGGAACTTTCCGCGGCCCCGATCGTGATCCTTCGCGTCCACATTGTCGGCGAATCTCTCCGCCGTGATCACATAACCCTCGCCGACCGCGACGACCGCCGCGGCGTGATAGGGAGCGTGGTCCCGGTCGTCGTGCGGCGCGTCCTTGGTCGGCACCATGACGAAGGCCTGGCCGACCTGCGGAGCCGCCTTCTCGTTCGCGTTGGCGCCGTGCTGTGCGAGGTAGTCCTGTGCCACCGTCCGGTTGTCTTCGAAGGAGTTGCCGAACAGATGTTCCGTGCCGGCGACCTGGCTTCGCAACGGCACCGTCTGCTGTTTCTGCCCTGGCGCCAGATCGTAGGGATACTGCTGGTTGTTGAGGATTTCTTCGGCGGTGTGCAGGCAGTCGTTGACGAACAGTTCCGTCTGATATTCGACATAGCGCTTTCCGTCGCGATCACCGACCCGGCCGGTCGGCACCGCGAAGGCCGGTGGGACCTCGCCCCGGCGCACCCACAGCGTGTCCGCGTCACCGCGTTCGTTCGCCGGTGTCTTCTTGATCTTTTCGAAAAGGTACCGGCCGTCCGGCGACGCGAACGCCATGGTACGCAAGGAAACCGGGGGCCTGGGTGGCACCGGCCGGGCAACCGGTGGCGTGGACTCGGCAGGGCCGAAGTAGCCGCCGAGCACCTCGATCACGGGCGCACGGCCGAGTGCCCGGTCGAACGCGGTGACGTTCGGCTGATACCGCAGGCCACCGGGCGCCGGCGCGAAGGTCTCGGGAAAGCGCAGGTACTCCGGCTTGGTCCCGGCCCGGTCCGCGAGGGCATCGGTGACCATCCTGGCGAGCAACTCGGTGACCGCCTCGTCGGTATTGATCTCGTGCCGGTAGACGCCCTCGTCGGGGTGGCCCGCGAACGCGCGCCCGGGGTCGTGTGCGTGGAGGTGCATGAACTCGTGTGCGAGCAGATGCCGCAGTGCCGCGGACTGGTGGGCCGGAACCGGGGTGAGCGTGCCGAGCATGCCGGTGTTCAGCAGCACCTGCCCCGAAGTGGCCCGAGCGGGATTGGACTCGCTGATCTCCAGCAGGTCCGCGATCTCGAACTGCTCGGCGAGCTGGTCGAGGCGCCGCCGGGCCACGGAATCCGGCCTGGCGAGTTCCCGGATGAAGTCCGGCGCGAGGATTTCCGCGCGCAGCACCGGGTCGGGATGGCTCCCGTCCGGGTCGAACACCATGTCCAGGGTGAAATGCTTCGCGAAGGTGGTCTTGTCGACCTGGACTACCCGCTCCGCGGAGACCCGGACCTCGGGTACCCGGATGCCCTTGTTCCGCAAGTCCTGGAACAGGGCGTGGAATCCCGCACGCACCGGTGCCAGGTCGACATCGACCGGGTGCGCGCCCTCGTGGGTCGCGTGCACGGTGAGCGGGTCGGGAACGGCCGGGTCCGGCAACCGCTTGGCGACACCGTCCCGCAGCCCCTGATACCACTCCGGCTGCCGGTTTCGCGGCCACTCGGTCTCGACACCGGGCACAGCGGGGCGCGGTCGCGGGGCCCGGTCCGTCACCCGTGGCGTGGGCGGGGACAACGGAGGCGCGGGCGGCGGAGGTGGCGGCGCGGGTACCGGTGGCGGGGTGTGGCTCGACGGGACGGGGTGGGCCGCCACGGTCGGCTGGTACCGGTGGCCGGTCTCCTGCGGTGACGGCGGGGCCGGGCGGCTTATCGGCGGTACCGACCTCGGGGCTGATGTGTCCGATGTGGACGGAGTGAGTGACGGCGGGGCGCTGGCGGGCACCGGTACCGGAGTCGGCTGCGGCGCCGGGTGGCTGGGCTTCGGTTCGGCGGGCGCCGGCGGCGGGGTGACCGTGGACGGGGGTGTGGAAGCGGCGAGGTGCGAGCTGTGCGGCAGGGTCTGCGGACCGGCTTTGACCGGGCCGTCCAACGCCGGGATGCCCTGCGGGGCAGGGGTGTTCTGGTGCGCGGTGCTCGGCGAGGCGGGCTGGGTCGTGGGCTGGGTGGTCGTCGCGGGCTGGGGCAGCGACGCGGGGTGCGAGGTGGCCGGGGTCTGCGCGGTCGAAGCGGCCGTCGTGGTAACTGGCGGCGGTGTGCTCGCCGCGGGCTGCGAGGGTGCCGGGTGCTGGGTGCGGACCGGCTGCGGGGCGGGTTCGGTCTGCGTGTGCGTGGTCACCGGGGACTGCGCGGGCTGGTGGCTCGGCTGCGACCGCACCGGCTGCTGCTCGGCCTTGGTGGCCTGCTGATGCGTCTCGGGCTGCGTGATCGTCGGCTTCGGCTGCGCGGGCCTGCCAGGCTCGGCGGGCACCGAGGGCTTGACCGGTTCCGTGGACTTCGGTGGCTCGGGCGTGGTCTTGCGCGGCGACGGCGGGTGCTCGGTCTTCGGGGAGACCGGATGCTCGGTCTGCTTCGGTGCCGTCGATGGCGGCGTGACCGGGTGTGCCTGGGCCGGTGGCGGCGTGGTGGTGTCCACCTTCCCACCACTGTCCGATGTGGACTGCCGGGATGCCGGCGTCGAATCCGGCTGCGCGCTCGTCGTCCGCGTGCCGGGCTCCCTGGCCGGCTTCCCGCCGGTTTCGGTCACCGGCGAGTCGGTCATGGGCGGCATCTTCGACAGGTCCAGTTTGTCGATGCCTTCGACATGCGCGTTGGCGATCTTGTTCTTACCGGCCTGTGTGCCGCCGCCCTTCTTCTTCCTGCCACCGATTCCGTCGACCGCGCCCTCGATCGCGCCCGCGGACGCCGCGGCCGGGTTGAGCCCGTTCCAGTTCCCCTGCACGACCCCGCTGACCTGCTCGGTCAGCCATTCGTGCAGGCCGCCCTTCGTCATCTCGCCCGCGATCGAATGGGAGAACTTCGGCGCGAACCGCTTCCCCGCCGCGCCGAGGCCGAAACCGATCACCCCGCCGATGGCGCCGGCGATCGCGGCGCCCTTGGTCAGGTCGGTGTCCCATTTCGTGCGATCGCCCTTGAGCATCTGGATGCCCTGGATCGCCGCGTCCATCCCGACCTGGAAGACGATGCCGAACAGCACCGCCATGACCAGGTTCTTCAGCACGACCTGCACGGAGATCCGGGCCGCGGCCTGCATCGCGGGAATGGTGGCGGTGGACGCGCCGAAGGTCCAGAACGCGTTCGCGAGCGCCCAGGCGATCTGCACCGCCAGCATGATCAGCGTCCCGACGATCATGTACTTGGCGTATTCGACCTGGAGCGCGGTCTCCTTGGCCAGGTCACCGAGTTGCTTCGCGGTGACCGCGATGTCGGGCACCTGCGCCTTGAAGGCCTGGGTGAACTTCCGGAACTCCTCGGACGCGGTGCCCTGCAACGCGCTCAGCACTGCGGCGGTGACCGAGTCGACCTCGTTCTGGACCCCGGTGAGCTCCCTGGACGCCTCCTCCCAGGCGGTGGCCAGGATGCGGAGCTTGTCCTCGTCGCCCTCCGGCCACGCGTCACCGCCGACGATCTGCACCAGCCAGGTCAGCTCCGAGGGGATCTGCAGACTCATCAGGCCCCCTTGGCCCGTTTCGTCACCTGCTCCGCCGATGCCACGGCGTTGCGTTCGGTGCGCTGGAAGCCCTTGGCCATGGTGCTCACTCCGTCCCCCATGCTGCGCACGACCTCCCCCATTTCCCGCATGGCCTGCAGGACGTCCTTGCTGTTCTTGTCGTAGTTCTTCTCGAACGCCTTGCCGGTGTCGTCGGCGCCCCAGCAGTTCCCCGCCGAAACCGTGGCGTTGTGCAGGGCGTTGTAGATCCGGTCCAACCGGGCGGCGAGGCCCTCCGCGTCGGCGGCGGTCTTGCCCAGCCGCTCGGTGTCGACGCCGAACGGTTGGCTCATCACCACCACCGCTTTTCGCCGTCGGCCTGCTCGCGCCCGTCCCGCTTGTCCGTCTCCTGTGGACGGGCGAACCGCGGATCGTCCTCGACCAGCTTGCGCACGTCCTCGGTCATCGGCGGGTGCTCCGGCAGTACACCGCCGGCCAGGTCCCGGAACTCCTGGGGCAGGTGCGGTTTCAGCAGCGCTTCCATTTCCGCCGTCGCCTGCTGCCGCGCGTCGGCGATGGTCGCGAGCAGGACGGCGGCCAGCTCGGCGGGCGCCATCCGCCGGTACGCCGGGGTGGGGAAGCTGAGATCGCTGATCTCGCCCTGCGCGCCGACGGTCACCGCGACCGCGCGGCCGGGTGCGGTGGCGGTCACCGAGATCTCCTTGAGCTTGCGCTGCATCTCGGACAGCTGGTCGCACTGCCGCCGGTAGTCGGCGAGCAGATCGCCGATCCGTTCGTCATAGGACGAGGTCATGAAATCTCCTTGCGAGCACGGGAAGGCTCCGCGTCGGACTGGGGGGCGGTCCGGCGCGGAGCCATGGGCCCGCCGGACCGGTCCCCGCGGCGGGTGCGGGGCCGGGGGAACGGCGGGTTACTCAACGGTCGGCGCTAGCCGGGCCGTCCGATCACGCCCGGTGGGGCGTCCGGGTTGGCGCCCCACACGTCCTCGTCCTCCACCAGCCAGGTGGTCCGTTCCCGTTCCCGTTCGCCCTGACCGGCCGCGCCCGGCGCACCGGCACCCATCGGCATCCCGCCGACGCCGGAGCCACCCTTACCGGTACCGGCCCCCGTCATCCCGCCCTGACCGGCAGCACCGGCACCGGAAGCTCCGGCGCCGTAAGGCTTGACACCACCGCCGCTCAGCGACGCGCCTCCGGCGCCGTACGGTTTGACGCCACCGGCGCCACCGCGCGGCATGGCACCGCCACCGGGATAGGGCGACAGGCCACCGCCCGGCGGCTTGCCCCCGGGGTTCGGGCCGAGCCCGCCACCCGGTTTCCCGCCCGCGTAAGGCGTCAGACCGCCCGGCAGCCCGCCGGAATAGGGCACCAGGCCGGCGCCGCCGGGGACGGGCCCGCCGCCACCGGGGACGTATGGCGTGAGACCGGCACCGGGAGGTGTGGTCACTCCGCCGCCGGGATAGGTGGCCGGGGCCGCACCGGCGAGGCCGGTGCCCGGGTCGTACGGATCCGGTTTGAGCCCGAGGTCACCGGGACTCAGCGGGGCGGGCACGCCACCGGGATACGGACCGGGACCGCCGGAACCGGTGGCGCCCGGATACGGGATCGGCCCGCCCGAGCCGTCACCACCGGGGAACGGGCTCGGCTCGCCACCGGGCCCGGCACCGCCGAAACCGGGGAAGTTCTGTGGGCTCCCGCCACCACCCGGCGGCGGAAACTGGGGCGGGGTGATCCCGTCGGGGCCGCCTCCCGGCGGGGGCTTGATCTCGTCGGGGGACTTCGGCACCGGGGCGTCGAAGTCCCGGACCTTGACCGAGTACTCCCCGGCCAGGTCCTTGATCACCTTCCGCATGTCCTGGTCGAGCATCTTGACGACCTCGGGCTTCGCGGAAACCTGGATCAGCCCGTTTTCCATCTTCGGCGCACCGAGCTTGACCGCCTGATCGGCGTACCAGCTGTCGATCGCTTCGAGCTGGTACTGCGCGGCGTTCAGCTTGTTACCGGCATCCACAATGGACCGGGGCAGCGAAGCGGTTCCACCGAACGGGGGCTTGTTCACCCGCTCGACGTGGGCGCCGAAGACCTTGCCGTAGTAGTCCATGGCATTGCGGAAGCCCTCCGCGGCAGGGCCCTTCCACGGGCCGTCCGGGCCCGCGATGGCCTTCGCATGCACCTGCACGGTGTCCCGGCACAGCTCGAACACCCGTGCCAGCTTGGCGAACTTGTTCCCCGCGTCGAAGAAGGACTGGGGATTGGCGTTCGCCGTCCTGGCCGCCTCGCCACCGTGTTCCTCGGAACCGCCGTTGACCGCCGCCTTGATCTGTTTCCATGTCCAGGAGCCGTAATCGTCCCCGGTGGGAACGTCCTTCGACTGCACCATTTTCTCGCGCCAATCTCGTTTCTAGGCCCCGCCGGCGGGAGCGCCGCCCCCGCCGGGCATCCCTCGCCCGAACGCCTGCATCAGCTGGGCGACGTCCCCGGCGCCCTTCGAGTTGAGCTCCTCGGTCGTCTTGTACTTGGTGGCCAGCTCGTTGATGCCGGAAACGAGCTTCTCGAAGGCGGTGCCCATTCTGGTCAGCGTGGTGACGTATTCCTTCTTCAGCCCGCCTTCACCATCGGACCCCACGGCCACCGCCCTGATTTTGTGGCCATGCTGGAAATTGCCCGCCTTGATGTCGATCGACTGGATGTCCTTCAGTGCTTCCTTGATCGTGGGCAGGAGCTGTTCGATGGCCCGGCCGAAATGCTTGAGCGCCATGTCGTCCACCGAGACCTGGCCCTTGCCGCCCTCGGACTTGTACACCGGCGGGACGGGCAGCGGTCCGCCGTCCTCCGGCTGGTGATCCGCGGGCCGGTCGCCGAAACCGTTGTACTGACCGGCCTTCGCGAACTCGTCCTTGGCCTTGTTCGCCGCGGCGTTGCGGTTGGCTTCGGCCATGGCGATGCCTTCAACGGTCACGGCCTATTTCCTCCCGACGCCGAGGCTGTTCCACATGTCCGAGCCCTGGTTTTCGGCCTTGCCGTAGCTCGTCATGATCTCGGCGAGTGCCTGGCGGGCCTGCGCGAGCAGGACGGGCATCTGCGCCGCGGAGGCGTCCCACTTCGCCTTGCACTGCTGGTAAGAGGCCTTCGCCTCGCTCTGCCATTCGGCAAGGCTCTTCTCGGTGTTGCTCTCCAGCGTGCCGAGCATGGTCTTGATCTGCTTGTCGACGCCCTCCATCTGCTCGAGGACACCCTGCACGCGGCCGAAGTCGATGGTGTACTGCGCCATGTCGATGGTTCTCCCTGTTCGGTGCTCGATGTCTGACTACAGGCCGGGCAGGCCGGGCATCGCGCTGCCCGCCATGTCGACCGCGCTCTGCTCGGTCTTGACATAGGACTTCGTGTTGCCGTGCAAGGCTTCCAGCATCGTGCCGAGCTGCTTGACGATGTTCTGGTACTCGTGGCACCAGGCGTTCATCGAGCTCTTGAACCGGACGGAGGCGTCGCCGGTCCACGCCACGTTCAGCTGCTGGATGTTGTTCTGCATGGTGTTCTGCGTGGTGTTGGACGTGCTCAACGCGGCCTCGAACTCACCGGCCGCCTTCTGCATCGCCGGCGTGGAAACCGAAGTGGGTGACGTCATGGTGTTCCCCTCTCCGCGAGATCCCGGATTCCCGGGAATCGCACAAGTTCTTGTCGACGTAGGGCGAGACGCCGAATCTGCCGATCAGGATGGCGCAGCGCGGTAAGCGGCCGGTCAACGTCGGATCAACGGCCTCGTACCAGCGCTCCACCGAATTCCGCAAAGGACACCGGGCGGCGGAGATCAGCGGGCGTGGCCGAAGACCTGCGTCTCACCGGCGGTGTAGGCCGCCAGGAGCGGTTCGACGACCGGGGCGGGCGGCAGCAGACGGCGCTCGTCGGCGGTGGCGTACCGCCACAGCCATGGCTGCATCCAGGAGACGAGTCCGGGCGGGGTGGACTTGCGGATCTCGGCTTCGGCCGAGGCGTACCGCGCGGCACTCACGTGGCGCAGGATGACCGGGAACAGGTGCTGTTCCTCGGCGTCGATGTGCTCGATGAGCAGGTCGCGCTGTTCGACCAGCAGCGCTGCGAGCCGTGGCGCGTGGCGGACCGGGTTCTCCGCGAAATGCGCGGCGGTGACGTCGGCGGCGTCCTGGAGCCGGTCGAGCACCTCGTGTTCGCCGATGTACGGGACGAGGTCGACGGCCCGGCCCGCCGCCGCGGCGATCACGGGCCAGAGCCGGTCGTCCTCGTTGCGGTGATGGTGGCGCACGGCGGCGTTGTACTGGTGGATGTAAGTGGTGACGGCGCCGGCGCGGGTGAGCGGCATCGCCCTCGCGTCGGCGCCGGACAGCAGGGCGGCCAAGCGCGCGATGTCGCCGAGGATGGCGCGATGGCTCAGGCGGATGCCGGTGAGGTCGGGCAGCGCGGACGTCGTGTCCGTCGTCGTCGGGGCGGAGCTGTTGGTCATGCCGCTCACCGTGCGTGGCGGTGCTCAACGCGAGATTGACGGCCGATCAACAGTGCGCCCCGGCCCGGGTCCGGGCTGTGCAGAAGCGTGCCCAGGCGCTGCAGACCGTCCACAGTGGTCAGATTCTCCCCGGTGGCGTCCGCGGCGCGCATGACCGGCGTCATGATCGTCACGTCGGGTTCCCGGGAGCTGAGCGCCGTGTACAGGCGCGCGACGTACCGGGCGACGGCGGCCGGGCTGTCCGGATTCTCGTCGTCACCCGCGAACCGCGCGGCCTTGTGCATGGCGCGCTCGGCCTCCTCGGGCCGGTCCGTCGCCCACAGCACCAGGGCCAGCAGATTGCCCGCCATATGGCGGCGCTGCGTGTCGTCCGCCTCGTCGGCGCAGGCGAGCGCCAGGCGCAGATCGGCCTCCGCCAGGTCGTGCCGCGCCGCGAGGAAGGCGAGCCAGGCGCGGATGTGCAGCGCCCTGGCCCGGTACTCCGGATCCCGCAGCGTCCGGGCTCGTTCGGCGGCGTCGCCCGCGATCCTGCTGATCTCCAGGTAGTGGGTCAGGCCCATGAAGTGCCCGCTGACGCCGACGACGCCGAGCAACTCGACGGCCGTGCGCAGCGCCTCCGTCCCGCACGGCAGCAGCTGTTCCATCGTGGCGGTCAGCAGTGCGTGCTCGGCACCGAACCACGCCCGTACCTCCGCGGTGCCCGCGAAAGCCACGCCCGCGTGCCGCACCGGGCGCAGCCACGCACGCGGCGGCTCTCCGGGTACGACGGTGCGCGAAGCGCGCAACACGGTGGCGATCAGCATCTCCGCGACGCGCACGAGTGCCGCCTCCCGCTCCGCGAGACTCTCCGTCTGCTCGGCGCGGTGGCGCGCGTACAAGCGCAGCAAATCGTGGAAACGATAACGCCCCGGTGCGTGCGACTCGAGCATCGCGGCGTCCACCAGCGTCTCGGCGAGGGTCTCCGCGGTGCGTTCGTCCGTGTCCAGCAAGGCGGCCGCGACCGGTAGCGGGACGTCCGGCGCGTCGGAGAGGGCGAGCAACCTGAACGCGCGGGCGGCATCGGGACTCAGTGCCTCGTAGGCGAGGCGGAAAGCCGGCTCGACAGCCAGATCGCCGACGCGGAGTTCGTCGAGCCGGGCGCGTTCGTCGCGCAGCCGCTGGTCGAGCGAGGCGATGCTGCGGCCGGGGCGGCCGGCGAGCCGGGACGCCGCGATCCGCACCGCGAGCGGGAGCCGCCCGCAGGCCGCCACCAGGGAACGCGCGGCCACCGGTTCGGCGTCCACGCGTTCGGCGCCGACGATCGCGGCGAGCAGGGCCAGCGCCTCGGACTCGGGTGGCAGGCCGAGATCGAAGCAGCGCGCGCCCGGGAGTGCCAGATCGCGGGCACGGCTGGTCACCAGGACGGCGCAGCCCGCGGTGCCCGGCAGCAGCGGGCGGATCTGCTCGGCGTCCCGCGCGTTGTCGAGGACGAGCAGCACCCGCCGATCAGCGAGAAGACTGCGGTAGAGCGCCGCCCGCCCCGCGAGGCCGAGCGGGATCCGGTCGGCCGGCGTGCCCAGTGCCGTCAGGAGGTCCACGAGCACGCTGGCCGGTTCGGCGGGTGTGCTGCCCGTCCGCAGATCCACGTGGAGCCGCCCGTCGGGGAACGCCCCGCCCAGCGCGTGCGCGACGTGGATGGCGACGGTGGTCTTGCCCACGCCCGCGGTGCCACTGATGGTGCACATCGTGACCGCGTGACCCTCGCCCGCGCTGCCCTCGGCCAGGACACCGCGGATCGCGCCGACCGTCGCGGCACGGCCGGTGAAGTCGGCGATGTCGGCGGGAAGCTGCTGGAGAAGCGGCCGGACAAGGGGCACGGCCGACAGTGTGGCCATCCCGCCGCCGACCTCGGTGTCCACTGTGGACGTCAAGAGTTCCGGGTCGGCGGCGAGGATCCGCCGCTGCAGCTCGGCGAGCGCGGCCGAGGGCTCGACCCCGAGTTCGGTACGCAGAGCCTGTCGCGCGGCACGGTGGACCGCCAGCGCCTCGGCCTGGCGCCCGCAGCGGTAGAGGGCGAGCATGAGCAGTTCGCTCAGGCGCTCGCGCAGCGGGAACTCCGCGACCATGGCCCGCAGTTCCGGCACCGACTGGGCGTGCCTCCCCAGTTCGAGCGCGTAGCCGAGCAGGGCCTCGCGCACGGTGGTGCGCATTTCCTCCAAGCGGTCTCGTTCGCGCTGTGCCCAGGGGCCGGGTACCCCGGCGAGCGCGCCGCCGCGCCACCGCGCCAGCGCACCGGCCAGCCGGTCGTGCACCGCGCGGACACCGCCGCTCCGGTCGGCCGCCTCCCGTTCGAACAGGACGGAGTCGACCTCGATGTCCCCGGCCCGCAGCGCGTACCCGCCCGGCACCGAGGGCAGCACGTCCCCGCTTTCCCCCGCGCACCGGCCCGGTTCGAGTACGGTCCGGAGCCGGGAAATGTAGGTCAGCACCGTGCGGTGGCCGGTCCGCGGCGGTTCGTCGCCCCACAGACCGTCGACCAGCTCGGCCATCGAGACGGCCCGGCCCTCACGCAGCAACAACATCGCGAGAACGGCGTGCTGCTGCGGGGAACCCACGTTGAGCGGCTCATCGCCTGCTCGGGCGCTCACCGGCCCGAGCAGGTGAAAACGAAGCCTGGCTTCTCGTTCGAACACCTGAAGTCCCTCCCCCGAAACTCAGCGCGCCGACACCACGACAGCCGGTTCGCGGTCCGGGCGTAAGGCTTCGGGCACCCCGAGCCGGAGCAGGTTCGCCACCTGGTGGCACTTCGCCCACGCTTCCTCCGGCCGATCGCCGATCGCGCCGGTGAGTTCGAGCGCCAGCTCGCGGGTGGGCAGCGCCCCGCGGCCGTGGCCCGTGCGGTGCGCCAGTGCCCAGCAGAGGAGGTCTCGCAGCGCGACCTCCTCCGCCGGGCTGTCCGCCGCCCGCGCGGCGGACAGCCCGAGGCCGAACAACTCGGGCCAGGGATGCGGCCGCACCCGCACGTAGGAAAACCAGTGCAGGGCACGGGCGACCGCGATCACGTCGTGGTGCCAGCGGGCGTGTGCCGCGTACCGGATCGCCGGGATCCAGTTGCCCGCCTCGGCGTCCAGCCAGGCCTCGGCCTCCGCGCACGTGCGCAGCGGAACCGAAGCGGGCTCGCCGCACGGTTCGGCTCGCTGCCACACGTCGAACAGCAGGCCCGCCCGCGTCGCGGTGTGCACCAGCCACGCGTTCGTCCGGTCGGCGGCCGCCCGCCGCGCCGACGGGGATTCCTCCTCCCGGAACCGTTCGACGGCGAACGCCCGGAGCAGCCCGTGGAGTTCGTACCGGTCGCCGTCGCGCCGCACCAGGCTCGCCTCGGCCAGCGCCGTCAGCGCGCGTCCGGCGTCGTCCGGTTCGATCCCTGCGGCCACCGCGGCCAGCGCCGGGGTGAAGTCCGCGCCGGGGACGACCGACAGGTGCCGGAAGACCAGCCGGGTTCGTTCGCCGAGCTGGCGGTAGGACAACGCGAAGGCCGTCCGTACCTGGAGATGACCCGCGGACAGCAGGGACAACCGCCGCTCGTCGGCCAGCATCGTGGCCAGGCCCTTCAGCGTCCACTGTGGACTCACGGCCAGCCGGTGCCCGGCGAGCCGCAGTGCCAGCGGCAGATTTCCGCACAGCCGCGCGACTTCCGCCGCCGCGCCGGGCTCACCGTCCACCCGCCGCGCACCGGCGATCCGCGCCAGCAGGGTCACCGCGTCGGCGGTCCGCAGCACGTTCAGCACCCGGTGGTGACCGCCGGTGAGTTCGGTCAGCGCTCGCCGGCCCGCCACCAGCACGAGGCACCGGGCGGTCCCGGGGAGCAGCATCCGGACCGCGTCCGCGGCCGGCACGTTGTCCAGCGCCAGCAGGACCCGCTTGCCGTCGAGCAGCGACCGGTAGAGCCAGGCCCGCTCGGCGAGCGATCCGCGGATCTCGGTCTCGGGCACGCCCAGCAGGCGCAGCAGCCGGTCCAGCGCCCGCGCCGGGGTCAGCGGTTCGTCCATCCCCCGCAGGTCGAGGAAGAACCGGCCGTCCGGGAACAGGTCCGCCAGCGCGTGCGCGGCGGTGGTGAGCAGGCTGGTCTTGCCGACGCCCGGCAGCCCGGAGATCGCGGCGACCGGAACCTCCTCGGTCCCCCGCGCGACCAGTTCGGCGAACGCGCGAAGCTCGGCGAGTTCGGTGTCGCGGCCGATCAGTTCCCCGGACGGGTCCGGCTTCGGCGGCCCGGCCGGGGCGCGGCGACGGCCTCGGCGGGCCGCGGCGAGGAATTCCGCCCGCGCCCGATCCGCCAGCCGCAGCGCGTCGGCCAGCGCGTCCACCGACCGCCGCTGCGGACCGCGCGCCCTGCCGCGTTCGATGTCGCCGATCGCGCGCACGCTCATTCCCGACGCTTCGGCGAGTTCCTCCTGTGTGAGCCCGGTCGCCTGCCGGTGCCGCAGCAGCAACTCACCGAACGTCGCTTCTTTCCCCCACTGCATGATGCCCCTCATTGCTCTCGTCCCGGCGCCTTGAACCCCCAGCGGCGTGACATCACACAGTGTTAGTCTCGACCCCCCGTTTTGCCTCACGGTCTGCACCGCAATACTTAACGGGCACCCCGGATTAACCAATCGGGCACCCCGTTTTGGTGACAGTGGGTGATGATCCTGGTGCGGGGGAGGTACCACGGTGGTTCTGCAAACCGAGCGGCCCTTGATCGGCCGCGAGGACCAGCTCGCCCGTGTGCGCGAGTTGCTCACGGCCGGTGCCGGCATGCTGGTCTTCGAGGGGCCGCCCGGTGCCGGCAAGACCGCCCTGCTGGCGGCGGCCGGGAAGCTGGCCGGGGCCGCGGGCCTGCCGGTGGCCAGTGCCCGGGCGCATCCGCTGAAGGGGGACTTCACCTTCGGCGTCGTCCGGCAGTTGTTCGAACCACTGCTGGCGGCCCTGCCGGAAGAGGAACGCGCCGTCGCGCTGAGTGGCCTGGCCGCCCCCGCCGGACAGGTGATCGGCGGGAACGCCGAGCATGACAACGATGTCGGGGACACCTTCGCCGTGGTGCACGCGCTGTACTGGCTCACCGCGCGGCTCGCCGAGCGACGGCCCCTGGTACTGGCGATCGACGACGTCCAGTGGGCGGACACGGCCACACTGCGCTGGCTGCTGTACCTGGCCCGGCGCGCCGAGGGACTGCCCGTGGTGCTGCTGGCCTGTCGCAACGTCGCCGAGCCCGGCGCCGATCCCGGGTTGCTGGCCGAACTGGCCGACGCGCTCGCCGGTGTCGAGGTGCCCTGGCTGACCACCGGCCAGGCGGCCGAGCTGATGACCGGGGTGTTCGGCCGCTCGCCCGATCCCGGTTTCAGCGCCGCGTGTCACCGCGCCACCGCGGGCAATCCGTTCCTGCTCGGTGAACTGGCCGCCTCGCTGGCCGCCCAGGGCCTCACCCCGACCGCGGAGGTCGCGGACCGGGTGCCGGACCTGGTCCCGGAGACCGTGTCCGCATGGGTGTCCGCCCGGATACAGGCCGATTCGGCGACCGCCGAACTGGCCAAGGCGGTCGCGGTGCTCGGCGACGGCACGGACCTCGCCACCGCCGCCGCTCTGGCCGATCTACCGCTGGACCGGGCGGGTGCGGCGGCGGACGCACTGGCCGCGCTGCGGTTCCTGGCCGGGACGCATCCGCTGGAGTTCGTCCATTCGATCGTCCGCAACGCGGTCCTCTCCGGGATCGCGCCGGACGAACGCGAGGCAGCCCACCGGCGCGCCGCCCGTCTGCTCCACGAGCGGCGCCGGGCGGACGAACAGATCGCCGCTCAGCTGCTGGCGTCGGGCCCGACCGGGCAACCGTGGGCGGTCGACGCGCTCCGGGCGGCCGCGGACACGGCGATGCGCCGGAGCGGTCCCGAGGCCGCGGTCACCTATCTCCGCCGCGCGCTGGAGGAGCCGGCGCCCGGAGCTCTCGAGGTCGACCTGTTCGCTCAACTGGGCCAGGCCGAGCTCGCGGTGGACGCGCCGAGCGCGGTCGCCCATCTCAGCGAAGCGTTCGACAAGGC
Source organism: Amycolatopsis sp. NPDC058986 (assembly GCF_042741125.1). NCBI lineage: Bacteria > Bacillati > Actinomycetota > Actinomycetes > Pseudonocardiales > Pseudonocardiaceae > Amycolatopsis > Amycolatopsis sp. NPDC058986. The sequence goes on from NZ_JBHYJW010000016.1 coordinate 91,666, forward strand.
AGGGGACCCCCGCCGCGCCGCCCGGATCGCGAGCGGTCTCGCGGTCGCGATCACGCAGTGCGGCGAGTTCGCGCGCGCGGAGAAGGTACTGGCACACGCGATGGCCGGCCTCGGCCCCGGCGAGCACGAGCTGATCATGGAGCTGGAGGCGACCAGCATGATGATCGGACTCGCCGCCTTCGCGCCACCGATGGCCGCCAGGGCGCGCCGGCTGTTCGCCACGGCCACGAGCCCGGAGATCGTTCGCTGGGCGGCCGCGTCCCTGGCGATCTACGGAGCATGGGCGGGTGGCTCGTGTGCGGAGGTGGTCGCCATGGCCGAGCGGACCTTGGAGCTCGAGGCCGGGCACGATCAGCTCTCCCTGGTGGCGACCGGGCTGGCCGCGGCCGCCAGCTGCTACGCCGGCCGGTTCGACCTCGCCGACGCGAGCGGTGACCAGATCCTCGAACTCGCGCGCGCCACGGGAATTCCGACGATCGCGAAATGGGCGCACTGGACATTCGGCTTCGTCGCGTACCAGAAAGGCCATGTCACCGACACGATCGAGCAAATGCGGATCGCCGACGAGATCTCCGAATCGGTCAACGGCGAGGGCAACCATCCTGACGTCTACGCGGGATTCGCGGAGTCCTATGTGGACCAGGGCAGGCCGGACGAGGCGGATGCGGTGCTCGCCAGGTTCGGGTTTCTCGACGGTGACGTTCCCGAGAGCACCGGGGCGTCCGCGCTGTTCGGTGTGCGTGGCCGGATCCGGCTGCTGCGCGGTGACCCGCGTGGAGCGCTCGAGGACCAGCTGCGCTCCGGCCGGATCCTCGAAGGGCTGGGAATCGGAAGTCCGGCGCTGTCGGCCTGGCGGTCCCGCGCCGCGGTGATCCACCACCGGCTCGGCGAGCCCGCGGAGGCCACGCGGCTGGCCGGTGCGGAACTGGAGCTGTCCCGCGCGTGGGGTGTCCCGCGCCCGCTCGGCATCGCGCTGCGGGCGCACGGAATCATCCACGACGACCTGGACACGCTGGCCGAATCGGCCGAGGTGCTGGCGGGTTCGCCCGCCCGCCTCGAACACGCTCGCAGCCGGTTCCGGCTCGGGCTGGCCCTGCACGCCCGCGGTCACGCCGAGGACGCGCGGGCCCAGCTGCGCCAGGCATACCGGCTGGCCAGGGAATGCGGGGCGGACGCGCTCGTCGAGCGCGCGGGGGAAGCCATCACCCGTGCCGGCGGCCGGCGGCCCCGCGCGGCGCGGACCGGCGCCGGGGCACTCACCCCGCGGCAGCGCCGGATCGCCGAGCTGGCCGCGGCCGGACGGACCAACCGGCAGATCGCCGAGGAACACTACCTGACCTTGCGCACCGTGGAACACCATCTCACCGGCGTGTACCAGGTGCTCGGCATCGATCGCCGTGAAGAGCTCGCCGCGGCTCTCGCGGCAGGGGAATCGTGAACACCCCGCTGTTCGGCCGGGACGCCCAGCTCACCGCCATAGCGGATGTCCTCGCCGCGGGGAAACCGGATCATCTGGTGCTGTCGGGGATTTCCGGCGCAGGGAAGTCCGCCCTGCTGGACAGCGCGGCCGGCCTCGCTGTCCGAAATGGACACCGGGTGTTGTGGGCAGGCGCCCATCCGCTGGAGCAGGACTACGCGTTCGGCCTGGTGCGCCAGCTCTTCCAGCCGATCATCGCCGAACTGTCCGATGCGGACCGTGCCGCGTTGTTCGCCGGGGCGGTGGCTCCGGCCGTCGCCGCGGTGTGGCCGGAGCCGGGACCACCCGCCGAAGCCGGTGACGCGCATTTCGCCGTTCCGCACGCCCTGTACTGGCTCGCGGTGCGGCTGGCCGAACAGGGTCCGATCGTGCTCGTCGTCGATGACGTGCAATGGGCGGACGAGGCTTCGCTGCGCTGGCTGGCGTACCTCGCCGGCCGGGCGGATCCGGTACCGCTCCTGCTGATCGCGGCGCGCACCACCGGAATGCGGGGCGGTCAGGAGGCGCTGGTCGACCAGCTGACCGGGCACCTGCGCCCCGTGGCGGTGTCCGGACTGTCCGAACCGGACGTCGCCGCGTTCGCCCGCGCCGCGCTGAAGGCCGAACCCGAACACGGTTTCGTGGCCGCTTGCCGCGAAGTCACCGGCGGGAACGCGTTCCTTCTCGGCGAACTGCTCGCCACCCTGGCCGCGGAGGACGTACCGCCCACCGAGGACGCGATCACCCGGCTGGCCGAGTTCAGCCCGCACGGGGTGTCGCGCTGGGTGCTCACCAGGATCCGGCGCGCCGATCCGGACGCCTCCGCCGCCTGCGCCGCGGTGGCCGAAGCGATGGCGATCCTCGGGGAGAGTGCCTTCGTGCCGGTCGTGGCCGCCGTCGCGGGACTTCCCGAGGAGACTGTCGAGCGTGCCGCGGACCTGTTGTCGCACATGGGTTTGCTCCGCGGCCTGGCCCCGATGCGGTTCGCGCATGCCATCGTCCGCGGCGCGGTCGACGGGGAGATCCCGGCCGGGCGGCGCCGCACCGCCCACGCGCAGGCCGCCCGCGTGCTGGACACCCGGCGCGGCGACGCGGAACGGGTCGCCGCGCATCTGCTCGCCTGCGATCCGATCGGCGAGCCGTGGGCGGCCGACGCGTTGCGCCGGGCGGCCCGGCAGGCACTGCACCGGGGCGTCGCCGAGCCCGCGGGGCGGTACCTGCGCCGCGCGCTCGCCGAAAGCGGGGACGAGACGACCAGGGTGGTGGTGACCGCCGAACTGGGCCGCGCCGCGCTCTCCGTGGACCTGCCTTCCGCCGTGGCACACCTCACCGACGCGTTCGACGCCGTGGTCGCGTTGCCGCGCGAATCCTGGCCGGACCGGCTGTTCACCGCGACCGTGGCCAAGGACCTCACCCTCGCCACCGGGGCGAGCGGGAACTTCTCGATGGGGCGTGACGTGCTCGACCAGGTGGCGGCGGCCCTCGGGGACAGCGAGCCCCAGCTGGTCTGCGATCTGGAGGCGTACGCGATCGGCGCGGGCGTCGGCATCCCCGGGTTCCCGCACGAGGAACGGCTTGCCCGCCTGCGCGAACGGGCCGCGGCCTTCCCGGATTCCGCGCGGCTGGCGGCGGCGCTGACCGCGCATCACCGGTCCGGCACCGGAACCGGCCGGGAGCGGGTGGTCGAGGATCTGCGCCGGGCATGGGAACTGCCCACGGCCTCGGCCATCGAACGGCTGGGGGCCTTCGCGTTCTGTGCCGCCGGGCTGTGCCGGGCCGACGAATTCGACCTCGCCGCACGGTTCAGCGAGGCACTCGTGGCCGAATCGTCCGTGGCGGGTCAGCCGATGTTCGCCGAACTCGGGCACGCGCTGCACGGTGTGGTCGCCTTCCACACCGGCCGGCTCACCGACGCGCTCGACGAGGCACGCGCGGCGATCGAGCTCCGCGACAGCCTGTCCGGGGGCCACTGGCCGGCGTCCGGCTGGGAGGGTCATCTGATCCGGGTCCACCTCGCCCGAGGTGAGTTCGAAGAGGCCGAACGGCTGCTGAGCGCGGCCGGGGAACCCGAGACCTGGCAGCCGAGCTACTTCGTGAACTGGCTGCTGCACGGGCGCGGGCAGATGCGCTCGCTGCGCGGGGACCTCGAAGGCGCGCTGGCGGATCATCTGGAGTGCGGCCGCAGCCTCGCCGGATACGACATCCACAATCCGGCGGAAATCCCGTGGCGGTCCCGGGCGGCACTGGCGAACCACCGGCTGGGGCGAACCGGCACGGCTGTCGAATTGGCGACCGAGGAGCTCGAGCTGGCCCGGCGCTGGGGCGCGCCACGAGCCCTCGGCCAGGCCCTGCGCGCGCTCGGCCGGATCACCCGCGACACCGACCTGCTCACCGAATCCGTTGCCGTGCTGACGGATTCGCCTGCGAAACTGGCCCGCGCGTACTCCCTGTTCCACTTAGGACTCGCCCATCACCGGGAAAGCCGCCGCGCCGACGCCAGAACCGTGCTCACCCGGGCACACCGGCTCGCGCACGAATGCGGCGCCCACCGGCTGGCCGAGAAGGCCGCCGAGGCGGTGACGCGGATCGCCGGCCGCCGGCCGAACGCACCCCGGATCGGCCTGGCCGCGCTGACCGCGCAGGAACGCCGGATCGCCGAACGGGCCGCGGCGGGCGCGGGCAACCGGCAGATCGCCGAGGAGCTGTTCCTCACGTTGCGCACGGTGGAACAACACCTCACCTCCGCCTATCGCAAACTCGGCATCGACGGCAGGCGCGGGCTCGCCGGCGCCCTGCGTTCCCGCTAGTTCTGCCGGTTCTTCCACCTGGCACGGTCCGCGTGCCGGGATTAGCGTGAGACCTGTTCGTGCGCCCTTCAGCCCTCATTCGCACGAACGCGAAGTGACGGCCGCCGCCGCCCGGCACCCCAGCGCGCGGCGGCGGCCGTCCTCGTAGTTCTGCCTCTTGTTCTGCCTGGTGCGGGAATGGGCCGGGTTCTACGGTGAATTCGCCCCGGCGGCTCGGTGCGATCCCCGCCCGGCGCCCGGTTCTGCTCGTCCAAAAAGGACGAAGTAATCCATCAGAAGCATTGGGAGAAATCCATGAGGTACCGAGCTATCGCCGCGGGAGTCGTGGTGGCCGCCGCGCTGCCACTCGCCGCGTGTTCGTCCACTGCGGACGCCGCGACGATCGCCTGGATCGACAAGGTGTGCGGAGTTTCGGTCAAGCTCGGCGACGTCTTCGCCGCCGTCAAGCCGATGAACGACGAACCGGCCAAGGTCAAGGCGCAGTCGGTGTCCGAATCGGACGCCCGGGTGGCGGCCGTCGACCAGGCGGTGAGCGATCTGAACGCCTTGAAGAAGGGGCCGCACGCCGACTCCGAGAAATACGTCTCGGCACTGGCCGACGTGTACACGAAGATGAAGCCCAGCCTCGAACGCGCGCGGAACGCGATCCGGTCGGCGGACGAGCAGGATCCCACGGCCGTGAACGCCGCGCTCGCCACGGTCACCAAGGAAACGGAAGAGGTCGACCGGATCCGAGCCGGTTACAAGGGCATCACCACCGCGGCCGATCTCGCCGATGCCGAAGGAAAAGCCGCGAACTGCAAGAAACTCCCCTCAGCGGGCCAGAAATAACCAGAAAGGTTGACGACATGACCCACCCGGAAGCCCTCCGCACTCCCCCGGTGCCGCACGGCACCGAGACCGGCGCCCCGGAGTTCAAGCGGCGCAGCCCCGCCGCGGTGTGGCTCGGCCTGCCGCTGATCACGCTGGGGATCTACCACTTCGTCTGGTACTACAAGATCCACCGGGAGATGGCCGCGTTCCACCGGAAGCCGGACTCCCCGGTGGCCGGTCCGATGCTGGTGCTCCTGTTCCTGTCCTGGACCCTCGTCGCGCCGTTCGTGTCCTACTACCGGACCGGGGAACGCATCCGCGAGACCCAGCGGCACGCCGGCCTGCCCGAGTCCTGCAACCCCGTGCTCGGGACGTTCCTGATGCTGCTGTGGGGCGCCGGTGTCCTCTACTACCAGGCCGAACTGAACAAGATCGCGGATTCGCGCGGTCAGCTCTAGCCCTCCGTCCGTGAAGGCCTCCTTCACAGCGCTGAACGCTGTGGTGAAGGAGGCCTTCACGGACTTGGGACGGCCCCGCTCAGCAGGCCGCGAACGTGTTCGGTCTCAGGGGCGCCGCAGCTTTCGAAGAGTCCGAGCGCCTGCTGCCGGCAGGTCAGCGCGCGGCCGGGCTGGTTCAGACCATCAAGGGCGCTGCCGAGCGCGGCGAGCGCACCGGCGATGACATAGGCGTGGTGCGACTGCCTTCCGATGGCCAACGCTTCTTCGGCGACGTCGAGCGCCTGGCCGAACTCACCGGCCTTCCGGTGCACCTCGGCGAGGCAGAGCAGCACACGGGCGGTCTGGGTCCGCAGCCGCGCCCTCTTGTACATCGCGATCGCTTCGCGGAGATGAGCACCCGCCTCCTCGGTCCTGCCCAGTTCGCCGAGGACGATCCCGATCTGGTGCAGGGCGTTCGGCGTGGCGATGCTGTCCCCGATGTCCCGGCTGACGGCGAGCGCCTCGGCCGCCGCGGCCAGCGCGCGATCGCCGTCACCGACGCCGAGATGCGCGCAGGCACTGGTGGCCACGGTGAACGCGACGGCGGCGTTGTCCCCGAGAGAGCGGTAAAGCGGGCGCGCCTTGTCCAGCAGCGCGAGAGCGTCCGCGTAACCGCGGCGTTCCACCGCGCAGATCCCGAGGCCGAGCAGGGACTGGGCGACGCACTGGGTGTCGCCGGACGCCGTGCTCAGCTCCAGCCCGGTGGTGAGTTCGGCCTCCGCCTCCGGCATCCGCCACGCGTGGTGGAGGAACACGGCGAGCGCGTGCCGGGAACGGATCTCGCTGCCGCGGTCACCCCGGCGCCGCGCGGCCGCGGCGACCGCCCGCGCCGCCAGCCCCACGTCCCCGCTGGGCGAAACCCGGTCCATGAGCAGGGCGAGGAGCAGCATCAGGTCGGCGGCCTGGCGAAGCTCGCCCGCCGGGTCCTCCGTGGTCTGGCCGACGATGCGCATCGTGCTGTCCCGCATGACATCGAGCCAGTCACGGGCCTCGTCGTGGCCGGCGAACGACAGCCCGGCCGCGTAGGTCGGTACCACGTAGCCGGGCTGACTGTCGCCGGGTTCGAGCAGCCGGAACACGTTGCGTGTCGTGGCCAGCGTGAAGTCGAGGACCCGGCCCACCACGGCGCCGCGCTCCCCGGCCGGGTCGACGTCCTCGGCCTTGCGGCGGGCGTACAACCTGAGCAGATCGTGGTAGTGGTACTGGCCGGGCCGCGGCGAGTCGAGCAGTCCGGTGTCCACAAGGGACTCGAGGATGTCCTCGGCCCGTTGCTCGGCGAGATCCAGCGCCGCCGCCGCGGTGGCCAGCGGGAGAAAGGCCGTGTCGGGCACGGACAGCAGCCGGAACGCCTCGGCGTGCTCGGCGCCGAGCTGGCGGTAGCTGAGCTCGAAGGTCGCTTCGACGGCCAGATCGCCCACCCGGAGCTGGTCCAGCCTGCGGTACTCGTCACGCAGGCGCCGGGCGAACGACGCGATCGTCCAATCAGGACGGCAGGCCAGCCGGGACGCGGCGATCCGCACGGCGAGCGGGAGGAACCCGCACGCGGTGAGCACATCGAGAACGGCGTCCGGTTCCTCGCCGGCCCGCCGCTGCCCCACGATCGCGCCGAACAGCGCGGCCGCCTCGGCCCGCTCCAGCGCTTCGAGCGGGACGAAAACGGCGGGCAGCCCGGCCATCGTCGTCCTGCTGGTGATCAGGACCGCGCTCCCGCCCGCACCGGGCAGCAGCGGGCCGACCTGCTCGGCGTCGCGCGCGTTGTCCAGCACCAGCAGCACCCGACGCCCGGCCAGGCAGGACCGGAAGAGCGCCGCCCGTTCGGACGCCTCCTCGGGAACGGCGGAGTCGGCGACCCCGAGCGCCCGCAGGAAACCCGCCAGCACGGCGGCCGGATCGCGGGGGCGGGAGCTCGTCCCCTCGAGGTCCACGTAGAGCTGTCCGTCGGGATAGTCACCCCGGACCGAGTGTGCGATGTGGACGGTGAGGGCGGTCTTCCCGATCCCGCCGATCCCGCTGATGGCCGTGATCGGCACGGCACCATCCGCCCCGGCACGCAGTACGGCGGCGAGTTCACCGACCCGGGTGGCACGACCGGTGAAATCGGCGACGTCGGCCGGGAGCTGGGCGGGTTTCGGCACGACGGGCTCCGCACTGGGCCCTGCCGCTGGTGCCGGGCCCGCGAGATCCGGGTCGGCGGCGAGGATTCCCTGGTGCAGCGCGCAAAGCCGCTCCCCCGGTTCGATGCCGAGCTCCTTGGTGAGCGTGCGCCGGGTGTCGGTGAACACCCCGAGCGCCTCCGCCTGGCGCCCGCCCCGGTACAGCGCGAGCATCAGCAGCTCCCGCAGCCGCTCGCGCAGGGGATGTTCGGAGGTCAGCGCCGTCAGCTCCGCGACCACGCCGGCGTGCTCGCCTCTGGCCAGTTCGACCTCGACGCGGGTCTCCAGCGTGGTGAGCCGCCGCTCGGCCAGCCGGGTCCGCTGTGCCACGCCGTAGGGGCCGGGGACGCCCGCCAGCGGCTCGCCCCGCCACTGCCGCAACGCGGCGGTCAGCAGCCGGCCCGCCTCGCCGAGGTCACCGTCCGCTTTGGCCTGTCCCGCCTCGGCGACCAGCCGCTCGAACACTCCCACGTCGACGTCTTCGGCGCCGCAGCGCAGGGCGTAGCAGTTGCCGACCGAAACCAGGAGATCCTCGCCTCCGAACACCGTCCGCAGCCGGGAAACATAGGTCCGGAGCGTGCCGAGCGCCCGTGGCGGCGGGTCCTCGCCCCACAGACCGGCCACCAGCTGGTCCACCGACACCGCCTGGGCCGGTCTGAGCGCCAGCATCGCGAGGACCGCGCGTTGCTGGGGCGTCCCGAGCGGTAGTTCGGCCTCCCCCCGCCACGCCTGGACCGGTCCGAGCACCGTGAACCGCACCGCGCCAGCCGGCTGTTCCACCGGCCCCCTCCTCCCCGCACCGCGTGCCGGGCGGGGAAACCACCCGCCGCGTTTCGCGGAGTATAACCACGAGCGAGCGGAACGGCCGCTTTTCGGCAGTACGACCCGGGCCGTCCTTTGTGGACTTCAGCGCTGCGAAGGGGCCCTTCGGTGCGCTGGGCGCCATGAAGGACCCCTTCGCCCCAGCACGTTTACCGGTTGTTGAGCACGCGTTGGCCACGCGTTCCTAGCCTGCCAGGCGCACGCCGGACCAGAGAAGGATGAAATGAATTCGAAGGGGACTGCCCAGCGCGGCTTGGCAGGTTGGATCAGAGCGGTCATCGTCGCGGCTGTCGTCGCGCTGCTCACCGGCGTCAGCCTGTGGGTGTACGCCGTCGAACGCGGCAATGGCCAGAGCCAGATCGTCATGGGGGACACGAACGCGGCCGACCGGGTGGACGTCGCCGTCTTCGCCCAGAAGGTCGACGCGGCGGCCCAGGAGCTGTCCGTCCAGGTCGAGCTGCACCCGCAGGGGCAACTGCTGGACGGCGAGACCGGCGCACCGCGGCGCGAGATCACGGTCTACACCAACGGGCTCAAAGGAGAGACCCTGTCACTCAAACCGGGGAAGAACCCCGGGGTGTCCGACCTCAAGATCGCCTTGCACGACGGCGTGGTCACCGACTACCCGTTCGACCGGTACAAGTTCGATGTCCTGTTCGCTGCCGAGACCGGGAACCACGCGGTCCCGGTGAGCGTGACGTTCACCAACGCCGACTCGTTCTTCAAGATCAAGCCCGCCGACCTGAAGACCGACGGCGGCGCGCTGGCCTTCACCGCCCAGGCGGGGCGGTCCACCGGGACGATGGCCTTCGCGGTGTTCATCATGGCCTTCATGTGGGGCCTGAGCCTGGCCGCGGTGATCGCCGCCTGGTTCGCGGCGGGCGGCAGGCGCGGGCTGCTCTGGCCGTCGCTCAGCTTCATGGGCGCGTTGCTGTTCGCACTGGTGCCGCTGCGCAACGCGCTGCCCGGTTCGCCGCCCATCGGCGCGATCGCCGACTTCGGCGCGTTCTTCATGGCCGAGGCGCTGATCTCCATTTCGCTGATCACCACGGTGGTGTTCGGATACATCGTCGAACGCGCCAACGCGAAGAAGGAAGCGGCCGAGAAACAACCGGAACCACCAGCCCAGGGACCTCCGCCGATGGTGATGACGGCGCCACTGGCCCCGGTCGGCCCCGTTGTCCAGCAGGGACACCAGCCCGGCTGGCCCGGCCAGCACTTCCCCCGATGAACGAGCAGGCGGCGAGCGTGCACCACAACGAGGCGTACCCCGGCCGGCGACGCCCGAACCGGCTCGGCTACGCGCTGTTCCTCAGCCGATGGCTCCAGTTCCCGCTCTACGTCGGGCTGATCGTGGCCCAGGCCGTCTACGTCTGGCGGTTCCTCCTGGAGACCTGGGAACTCGCCGTGCACGGCTTCAGCGGCCGGGGCGCCGACGGCGGCGCGTTCACCGAGTCGGACGTCATGCTGACGGTCCTCCAGCTCGTGGACATCGTGATGATCTCCAATCTGCTGATCATGGTCATCGTGGGTGGGTACGAGACGTTCGTGTCCAGGATCCGCCTGCGGGGTCACCCGGACGAACCCGAATGGCTCTCGCACGTCAACGCCAACGTGCTCAAGGCCAAGCTGGCCACGGCCATCATCGGCATTTCCTCGATCCACCTGCTGCGGACCTTCATCAAGCCCCCCGAACGGGTGCACGGCACCGGTGAGATCGACGTGACCGCGGTGATGTGGCAGGCGATCCTGCACTCCATTTTCATCCTCTCCGCGATCGGACTGTCCGTTGTGGACAGGATCATGAGCGGGACCGAGAAGCTGTCGCGAACCCACCGGGAAGCCGGCTACGCGGACCTGGTGGCGTTGCCGTCCGAACGGGACGACGTCCCCGCCGCCGTCAACGGCCGGGACTCCGCGCGTTGATCGGACGTTGACCGATCGGCATCCAGCGGACGGCATAGTCGTCCGGCATCGGAACGGTGCTTCCGCGCGCCCGCGGCGCGTCAGTGAAATGTTGTTGTGAAAGGGATAGTTCCATGAAGAGTAAGACCATCGGCGCGGCGCTGCTCGCGGTCACCTGCGCGTTCGGGCTCGGCGCGTGCGGTTCCAAGCCGGAAACGCCGAAGGCCGCGGACCGCTCCGCCGCACCCACCCCGACGTCGGTGGCCGCGCCGAACACCGGCGCCGACACCGTGAAATGGCTGGACCAGTTCTGCGCCGCGGCCGACGGCATCACGGACCTCGCCAAGAAGGCCCCGCAGTTCGACGAATCCACCTCGCCCAGCCAGATGAAGGCCGAACTCGGCAAGCATCTCGACCAGGTGTCCACGACGGTGGGTGGCGCGATGGACAAGTTCCGCGCACTGGGCAAGGCCCCCATGACGAGTCTCGACGACGGTTCCCGCAAGCTCACCGCGTCCCTCGGCCAGCTGAAGCAGGTGGTCGACACCCTCAAGGACAGGGTCGGGAAGGCGGATCCGGCGGACGGCGCGGCGTTCATCAAGATCGGCGAGGACACCGGCACCGAGATCGGCAAGGTCAACTTCGACTTCGACACCAAAACCGACAAGAGCGTCGAGGAGGCCGCGGCGAAAGCCCCGGCCTGCAAGAAGTTCACCAGCTGACACGGACGTGGCCGGTCGCCCGCCGACGCGGGGCGGCCGGCCACCCCGCGTGAGTCCTCTCGCGACCGGACGGAGTGAGCACAATGGACAGTGATGTGGTAGTTCCGTTCCTGCGCCGGGGAAACACGACGACGTTCGGCGGGATGCTGCGGCGACGGCTCGACGCGCTCGGCACCCGCCGGTGGGCGGTGGTGACGCTGGTCGTGGCCGCATCCGTGGTGACAGCGGGAAATGTCGCCATCGTCTGTACACTGTGGCCGGTGGACCTGGAGGTCTACCGATCCGGCGCGCAAGCCCTGCTACACGGGCGTGACGTCTACGGACCGCTCCCGCCGACCAGGGGCGGCCTGCAGTTGCCGTTCATCTATCCACCGTTCGCCGCCGTGGTGTTCCTGGTGTTCCTGGCCCCGCCGATTCCACTGGCCGCGGTGCTGATGCTCGGGATCTCGCTGGCGGCGCTGGGCGCGGCGGTGTACGTCGTGGTGCGGCCGCACACCGGACGCCGCACCGCCGTGTTCGCCGCGGTCCTGACCGGGACGGCGGCACTGGCCTTCGAACCGGTCCGGAACACGCTGTGGTTCGGCCAGGTCAACCTCGTGCTCATGGCGCTGGTGGCGATCGACTGCCTGGCCCCGAAGACACGCTGGCCGCGCGGCCTGTTGCTGGGGCTGGCCGCGGCGGTGAAGATCACCCCGGCGGGCTTCGTCCTGTTCTTCCTGCTGAAGCGCGACTTCCGCGCCGCGGGGACCGCCGTCGTCACGTTCCTCGCCGCCGGGCTGGCCGGATTCGCGGTGGCGCCGAGGGCATCGGCGGACTACTGGTTCGGTGGCCAGCTGACCACGGCCTCGGGGTTGAGCGGATCGGTCTACGCCACCAACCAGTCGATCCAGGGCGCGGTCCACCGGCTCGGGCTGCCGCCCACGCCGACGCTCGTCGCGATCGTGGTGACGACAGCGGCCGCCCTGCTGCTCGCCGTGGGGGCCATGCGCCGCGCCGACGCCCCGATGGCACTCCTGCTCAACGCGGCCATGGTGCTGGTGTGCTCACCGATCTCGTGGTCGCACCACTGGGTGTGGATCGTCCCCGCCGCCGTCCTGCTCGGCGCCCGCGCCCGAAGCCGCCGCGCGGTGGCCGCTCTGGTGGCCGTCCTCGTGGTCTTCGCCGTCGCACCGCATTCGTTCCTGCCCGCCACCCAGCTCCGCGAGCTCACCTGGCGGCCGCTGGAGCATGTGGCCGGCAACAGCTATCTGTTGCTGGCCATGGGTTTTCTCGTTTGGCAGTGCGTCGCACTCCGCCGCGGCCGGTAACCGGTTCAGAGAGCGGTGAGGATGTCGCCGACCCGGTCCTTCGCGTCGCCGAAGAGCATCGCGGAGTTGTCCCGGAAGAACAACGGGTTCTGCACCCCGGCGTAACCGGAGGCCATGGAACGCTTGAACACGACCACGTTGGCGGCTTCCCAGACGGTGAGCACGGGCATGCCCGCGATCGGGCTGCCGGGGTCCTCCGTCGCGGCGGGATTCACCGTGTCGTTGGCGCCTATGACCAGGACCACGTCGGTGTCGGCGAAGTCGTCGTTGATCTCGTCCATTTCGAGCACGATGTCGTAGGGCACCTTGGCCTCGGCCAGCAGCACGTTCATGTGTCCCGGCAACCGGCCGGCCACCGGGTGGATGCCGAAGCGGACCTCGACCCCCTTGTCGCGCAGTTTGCGGGTCAGCTCGGCCACGCCGTACTGCGCCTGGGCGACGGCCATGCCGTAGCCGGGCGTGATGATCACCCGCGACGCGCCGGTCAGCAGTTCCGCAGCGCCTTCCGCGGTGATTTCCCGGTGTTCGCCGTAGTCCTTGTCCCCGCTCGGACCCGCCTCGATCCCGAAACCACCGGCGATCACCGAGACGAACGAACGGTTCATCGCCTTGCACATGATGTACGACAGATACGCACCGGAGGAACCGACCAGCGCGCCGGTGATGATCAGCAGATCGTTCTCCAGCAGGAACCCCGACGCGGCCGCGGCCCAGCCGGAATAGGAGTTCAGCATCGACACGACCACCGGCATGTCGCCGCCACCGATGGACGCGACCAGATGCCAGCCGAGCGCGAGGGCGACGACCGTGACCGCGATCAGCAGCCACAACTGCGGATCGATCACGAACCAGGCGGTGAGCGCGACGAACACGACCAGCGCGCCCAGATTGAGCAGGTTCTTGCCGGGCAGCGTCAGCGGCGCGGACTTGATCTTCGCGGACAGCTTGAGGTTGGCCACGATCGAGCCGGTGAAGGTGACCGCGCCGATGAACACCCCGATGAACACCTCGGCGTGGTGGATGCCCAGCGTGCCGAGCGAGTCCAGATGCCGCGCCTCGACGCCGCCGGGCTCGTGTTCGACCAGCAGGAAACCGTTCCAGCCGACCAGCACCGCGGCGAGCCCGACGAACGAGTGCAGCAGCGCGATCAGCTCGGGCATCCCGGTCATCTGCACCACCCGGGCCCGCCACAGCCCGATCAGCGCGCCGACCAGCATCGCGGCGACCAGCAGGCCGAACGCGGCGCCCCTGATGCCCTGGTCCAGCGTCAGCGCGATCGTGGCGACCAGCGCGACCGCCATCCCGGCGATGCCGAAGGAGTTGCCCGCCCTCGCCGTCTCGTGCCGGGACAGCCCGGCCAGCGCCAGGATGAACAGCAGCGCGGCGACGATGTAGGCCGCCTGGCTCGCGGTGTGCACGGTCATCTCAGGGCCTCTCAGTACCGGGTCGGGGACGGCGGCGGTCAGCTGCGGGTGAACATGGCGAGCATGCGGCGGGTCACCGCGAAGCCACCGAAGACGTTGATGGAGGCCAGCAGCGTCGCCGCCACGGCGAGGACGACGACCGTGCCCGCGGTGCTGACCAGGTTCAGCACCGCGCCGACCACGATGATCCCGGAGATCGCGTTCGTCACCGACATCAACGGCGTGTGCAGCGCGTGGTGCACGTGCCCGATCACGTAGTAGCCGATCACGATCGCCAGCGCGAACACCGTCAGATGCGGCAGCAGTGCTGCCGGGGCCAGCGCCGCCAGCCCCAGGAACACCGCGGCGGCGACCAGCACCAGGCCCAGGCGGCGGCCCGCCGGCACGGGCTTCTTGACCGGTTTTTCGGCCGCGGGCTCGGAAGCCGCGGGCGCCGGGGCCGCCGAGACCCGCACCGGCGGGGGCGGCCAGGTCAGCTCGCCGTCCTTGACGACGGTCATCGAGCGGATCACGACGTCGTCGAAGTCGACGACCAGCTTGCCGTCCTTCTCCGGCGTCATCAGCTTCAGCAGGTTCACCAGGTTGGTGCCGTACAGCTGCGACGCCTGCGCGGGCAGGCGGCCCGCCAGATCGGTGTAGCCGAGGATCGTGACCCCGTTGGCGGTGACGATCTTCTCCCCCGCCACCGTGCCCTCGACGTTGCCGCCGTTGGCCGCGGCCATGTCCACGATCACCGATCCCGGCTTCATCGAGGCGACCATCTCCGCGGTGATGATCCGCGGCGCCGGCTTCCCGGGGATGAGCGCGGTGGTGACGATGATGTCGACGTCCTCGCACTGCTTGGCGTACAGCTGGGCCTCGCGCGCCTTGTAGTCGTCGCCCATCTCCTTGGCGTATCCGGTGGCCGAGACCTCGGCCTCGGAGTCCTCGATGGACAGGTACTCCCCGCCGAGGCTCTTGACCTGGTCGGCCACCTCCGGCCGCGGATCCGTCGCCCGCACGACCGCGCCCAGCGAGCCCGCCGCGCCGATCGCGGCCAGCCCGGCCACCCCGGCACCGACGACCAGCACCTTGGCCGGGGCCACCTTGCCCGCCGCGGTCACCTGACCGGTGAAGAACCGGCCGAAGGTGTGCGCGGCCTCCACGACCGCCCGGTACCCCGCGATGTTGGCCATCGAAGAAAGCACGTCCAGCGACTGCGCCCGCGAAATCCGCGGCACCGCGTCCATCGCCAGCGCCGTGATCGGCCGCCGCGCCAGGTCCTCCACCAGTTCCGGCTTCAGCGCCGGGGACAGCAGGCTGACCAGCGTCGCGCCCGGTTTCACCGCCGTCAGCTGCTCTTCCGACGGGGCGTTCACCCCGAACACGACGTCCGCGTCGGCGACGGCACCGATCGTGGCGCCCGCCTCGGCGTAGGCCTCGTCGAAGAACCCCGACGCCAGCCCGGCGCCCGGTTCGACGACCACGTCGTACCCCAGCGCCCGGAGCTTGCCCACCGTCGCCGGGGTGGCGGCCACCCGCGTCTCCCCCGGCTGGGCTTCCTTGAGGACTCCGATCACCATTCCGGCTCCTTGCGAGGTCGCTGCGTCGGGCATCGAGGGCCTCCCGTGCCTAAGCGGCTGCTTAGCGCAGCAGGATAGCCGCGCTCCGTGGCGGAAGTCGACGATTTGTCGCTGTTAACCGGATCACGGGCCTGGAGCGGACGCTGTCCAGGCCCGGGCGGCAAGCGCCCGCCGGGTGGCGCGTCGGACCGGCGCCGAAGCCCGGCCGGACCCACTCCCGCGTGGACGCCGGGGCGCCGAACCTGGCTGACAACGGCGTTTGGCCGCCGAATACCACCGGAATGGTATGTACCATTGCGCGTTACCACCCACCTGACCGTTCCACTCGATCGGATGAAACCGGACAGCAGGCCCACGCCGGCGCGCATTGCCGCCGTCAAACGAGTCATTCCCGGCGCCGCTGGTCACCGGAATATTTGTCATCCTGATCAGCATCCATCCACGCGAAAGACTCAGAAACGTCGACTTTTTAGCCTCGGTGACCCACTAGCAGTACGCCTGTATGTGTCGCTAGTATGCGTGCCTACACCCACCCGGGTGAGAAAACTTGTCGCTCGAAGGGCAGACACGTAGACGTTCCGTTAGCGATTGACAGTCTTTCGAGTTACGCGTGAATATCCCCTAGGCGTGTCGCCCAGGATCCGTTGGCGCGGCGGATCTCGCTGGGCGGGCAAGTGACCATTCGATTCGCGCACTTGGTTACCGCGCTATTCCTTCCTGCGTGAAATCATCCATTCAAGGATCGTGATAGATGGAAATCTGCGCTATTCCGAGTCGTCCCCGGCAGCCGGGACGGAATCGGGCGTGGTTCGTGGTCGCGGCGGTCGCCTGCCTGGCGTTCCTGACCGCGGGGTGCGGCAGTGACACCCCCGAGGCGGCCCCGGCCGCGGTGAGCCGGGAGGACCTGACCGCACTGCCCGAGGCCACCACGTTCGGCTCGGTTCCCGAGGCGGTCAAGGATTCCGGCGCGCAGCCGACCGGAAAGGTCATCCACCCCAAGGAAGACCTGATCGTCTACACCAGTGCCGGCGGGAAGGCGATCGCGAAGCTCCCGTCGATCCAGATGGGTTCGCCGACCTGGGTCCCGGTGATCGCCGAACAGGGTTCCTGGGCCGAGGTGCTGCTGCCGACCCGGCCGAACGCGGCCGCGGGCTGGGTGCATGTCGACGCGGGGAAGACGGAGAACGCGCGGAACGACTACGTCGTCAACGTCGCTCGCGACACGTTCTCCCTGGAACTGCTGCAATCCGGCAAGAAACTCGGCCAGTGGACGATCGGCACCGGCAAGCCGGAGTACCCGACCCCGCAGGGGCGGGCGTACATCCTCGCCTCGATCGCGGAAACCGTGAACAAGTACAGCCCGATCGTGCTCCCGTTGAGCTTCCACTCGGACTCGCACCAGACCTTCGGCGGCGGGCCGGGCACGGTCGGCATCCACACCTGGCCGGACGACAGCTTCGTCGGCAAGGCCACCAGCGACGGCTGCATCCGGGTGCCCAAAGACGCGCTCGACGCACTCGTCAAGGTTCCGCTCGGCACGATCGTGAACATCACGTAGCCGCGGCGGTTCCGCTTCACCTCCCCCGAGAAACCGTTATCCTCCACCGTGAAAGGCACCCCATTGTCCAAGAGCAAGACCGTCGCCGGTGGCGTCGGCGCGCTGACCGCCGTCCTCGCGACCGGAACCCTGCTCGCCCCCGCGGCGAGCGCCACCGAGCACGAGGACAACTCCGCCTACGCGATCGCCGCGAGCGGGCTGCTGAAGATCGACCCGCTGCCCTCCGTGCGCGGTTCGGCGGGCTTCGACCAGAAATCGGTCGCCGAGTTCTCGCTGCCGGGCGGGATGTTCACGCTGAACGTGCTCAACGCCCAGGCGGGCAAGGACTTCGCCAAGGCGAGCATCAAGGACGTCAGCGTGAACCCCGGCGTACTGATCCACTCGGACAAGCCGCTGCTGACCGCCTCGGCGATCACCAGTGATTGCAAGGACGGCAAGGCTTCCTCGTCATTGGCGAAGGCGTCGATCGGCGGTACCAAGCTGGACGCGGCCGCCGCCCCGAACACCACGATCAGCGTGCCCGGCCTGGCCTCGGTCACCCTGAACAAGCAGACGAAGAACAAGGACGGCTCGATCACGGTCACCGCGATCGAGATCGGCGTGGACGGCATCCAGAAGCTGAGCCTGGCCTCGGCGACCTGCACGCCCGAGGCTGACGGCGACGGTGGCACCTCGACCACCGCGCCCCCCGAACCGACGAAACCGGCCGACAAGCCCACTTCGCCGAGCAAGCCCTCGGACGACCAGGGCGGCAACGAGGACAAGCCCGCCGGCGACAAGCCCGACGCGAACGGCAAGGCCCCGGCCCCGACCCCGGTCCCGGCCCACCTCGACGTCACCGGCTGACCGGCGCTGACACCCCAGTGGCCTCCGCCCACCCCTGGCGGAGGCCACTGGCGCGGAGAAGACGCGAAGCGCGCAGTTCAGCCGCGAATGGGGCGTCCCATCCACCAATTGCCCGGCGCTTCCGGATCCGCGCTGGACCAGAACTCACCTCGTGCCAGATCTTCAGATAGGCGTCGATGATCTTCCGCTCCGCGGGCGTTCCCGGCTCGTACCCGAGCGACAATGCCGCCCGCTGCCCCATCACCACATGATCGTTTTCGGTGAGCCGGCCATCCCCGTCCACGTCCAAACCGTCGAACCCGCGACCGATCTTGATCGCCAGAAAATCGGAAACCGACATGGAACCCTCCCCGCGCACTTCTCGAAAGCAGGCCCGAAACGACGATAGCCCGCATCAACCACGGCACCCTTCACCCAGATGGGGCGGGTTGGCCGAATCCAGCAGCGGCGGCCCCGGAAACGTCCTTCCCCCACGCGAGTGAAGATGACCGGCCACCGCGACGCAGGTGCCGTTCCCCGCGCGGCGCCGCCTCTGCCATCCGGGTGAGCCTCGCTCGCGGACGCCCGTCCGGCGGTCCTACCCATGGTGTGCACACACCACGGTTTCCCGGCCGCGCCCCCCCACTTGTGAGGGACCGGCCCGGACTTTCCGGACACCCGGCGGCCCGTGCGGACCCGGCGCGCGGACGAGCACCCACGCACGCGCTGTCGGGCAGGATGCCGTGCCATGGGAGATCGCGGAAAACACGAGGCAGCGCCGGCGGACACCGGCCGGGCACACGAGGAGCCGACACCGATCTACCACGCGGTCACCTCGGCGGTGCGCGCCGGTCCGGACGCCACGACAGCGAGGGACGACGGCCCGGCGGACGACCGGGACGGCGAGCACTGACCAGCCCGCGTACCGGTTCCCGCAGGCCGTTAAGCGATTGCTTAGTAGGATGGGAGTGATCGCGGCGGCGGCAAGCGCGCCCGCCGACGTGCCGGCTCTGGAAGGATCCGCGGATGACCATGTCCCTGTCGGCCGAGCTGTGGCCGGACGTGCAACCGGAGACGGCACGGCGGCTGATGCTGGCCGGCGTCGAATCCTTCGCCCAGCGCGGGTACCACGCCACCACCACCCGGGACATCGCGAGCGCCGCCGGGATGAGTCCCGCGGCGCTGTACGTGCACTTCCCGTCGAAGGCGGCGCTGCTGTTCGCGATCAGCCGCAGCGGCCACGAGCAGACGCTGTCGGTCGTGCAGAGCGTCGTCGCCAAGGTCGCCGACCCGGTGGAGCGGATCCGCCGGATCGTGGAGGACTTCGTGGCCTGGCACGCCCGGCGGCACACGGTCGCCCGCGTCGTGCAGTACGAGCTGCACGCGCTGCCGGACGAGGAGTTCGAAGTGGTCGCCGACCTGCGGCGCAAGATCGAGCGCATCGTCCGCGACGTGATCACCGAAGGCGCCGGGGCGGGCGTCTTCACCGTCGGCGACCCGCGCACCGCGGCCAGGGCCGTGCTGTCCCTCGGCGTCGACGTCGCCCGCTGGTACACCGAGCGCTCCCGCAAGACCCCGAAGGCGCTCGGCGAGGAGTACGGGGAGCTCGTCCTCCGCATGCTCGGCACGAAGGTAGCCTGAGTCACATACCAAGCGGTCGCTAACTAGCCACCGCCTTCGGCGCATCGACCCGGCCACGGACGGCGGAGCACACGGCGGCCAGCGCCATGATGCCCATCATGGCGTAGAACGCCGCGCTGAGCCCCTTGGTGAAGGTCGTGGCGAGCTCGCCGTGCAGCCTGGTGGTGCCGACGAAGATGGCGAACGCCAGATCGCGCGGGATGGCGTACGAGGCGACCACGATCGCGGTAGTGAACGAGAAGACCATCCCGATACTGGAGAACGTCCGGAGCACCCCGGAAGCGATCCCCAGCCACTCCGGCGGAGACGCCGTCATCACCGCGGAACTGTTGGCGGGATAGAAGAAACTGCCCCCGATCATGATGACCACGTTGCCGATCGCGGTGAGCCACAGGCTGCTGGTCGTGGTCATCTGGGCGAAGATCACCAGCGCGACGACGGAGATCCCCAGCCCGGCGGTCGCCGGGATCACCGGGCCGAGGCGATCGGCCAGCCGCCCGGCGTACGGCCCCGCCGCCGCGCCGAGTACATACCCCGGCACGAGCAGCAGGGACGCGTCGACCGGGTCGAGACCGCGTGGCCCCTGCAGGTACATGATCACGAGGAAGAGCACGGCGAAGCTGCCGAGTCCCTGGAACAACGCGGCCAGCAGCGAAGGGGCCATGGCGGGAATCCGGAACAGCGACAGATCCAGCGTCGGGTCCTTCTGCCGCAGTTCGATGAACACGAACGCCACCAGGAGTACGACGCCGCCGGCCAGGCACGCGATCATCGTCGCGTCCAGCGGTCCGGTGGCGAGCCCGGTCATCGCCCACAACACCCCGAAAAGGCCCGCCCCCAAGGTGATCCCGCCCAGCGGATCGAATCGGCGGCGCCGCCGTTCGCCCCGGTCCCGCAGCACCCGGAGGGCCAGCACCAGCGCGACGACGCCGATCGGCACGTTGATCCAGAAGATCCAGCGCCACGACACGTAGGTCACGATGACGCCGCCGAGCAGCACGCCGATCACCGAACCGAGCGAGAACCCGACGGCGTTGAACCCGTAGGCGCGGCCGCGTTCGGACGGCGGGTACAGCTCGGCGATGACCGCGCCGCTGTTGGCGGCGATCAGCGCGGCCCCGATCCCTTGGACCACGCGGGAAACGATGACGGTCGGCGCGTCCCACGACAGCGCGCACAGCACCGAGCCGAGCACCAGGATCGCGAACCCGGCCTCGTACATCCGCACCCGGCCGAACATGTCGCCGAGCCTGCCCAGCTGGGTGGCGAGCACCGTGACCACCAGCAGGTAGCTGACGACCACCCAGGTGACCGAGGCCAGCGAAACGCCGAGACCGCTTTGGATCGCGGGCAACGCGAGGACCACGATCGTGCCGTCGACCCCCGCGATGAGCACCCCGACCATCACCACGAGCATGCCGAGACCGCGCCGCGGCACGGTCTCCCCCAGTGTCGTGGTCATTTCTTGAGCGGCGCTTCGACGCTCCACCGGCGGCCGTCCGGATCACGCACGACCATCCGCTGGGTTCCCCAGTGCGTTTCCTCGAACGGGGTGACCACCTCGACGATCGGGTCGGGACGGAACGCGTCGGCGTCCTCGACCCGTAGCACCAGCTGGGCCTCGGGCTCCTGGTCCTCGGGGACCTCGGCGACGACGAAATACGGCCCCTCCTCGTGCCGGAGCGTCCCGGACCCGTGGTCGGTGGCGAACTCGACCTTGTAGCCCAGCGCCTCCAGGAACTTGGCCGTCTTCCCCCAGTTGTGCGTGTGCAGGTAGACGCCTTCGACACCCTTGGTCGTCATGTCCTTCTCCTCTTTCACGAACGGTCTTCGTCTTGCTGCCCATGGGCGGCGAGGTGAGCGCGCAGCGCCTCGGTGACCAGCGCCGAGAGCGACATCTCGTGATCGATCGCGAAGTGCTTCACCTGCCTGATCAGGTCCACGGGCAGATAGACGTTGAACTGCTTCACTTCGGCACCCATGCAAGCATGCTAGCAATCTAGTTTGCTCGCCGCCATCAGGGTGACGCGGTATCCGGTCGGTATCGAGAAAGTGCGCTGAGACGTTGACCACATACCGAGCGGTTGCTTACTTTGCCCGGACCACGAAGTCCCTGCTTCGGACGAAGGGCGCGAACATGACGGACCCCGCCGCCAGCCTGTCGATCAAACAACGCCGCCGGGCCGCGACCGCGGCCTCACTCGCCGCTTCGGTCGAGTGGTACGACTACTTCGTCTTCGGCATCGCCGCCGCGCTCGTGTTCGGGAAGACCTTCTTCCCCGCCGCGAACCCGGCGGCCGGTGTCCTCGCCTCCTTCGCGACCTTCGCGGTCGGCTTCCTCGCCCGGCCGGTCGGCGGGATCATCGCCGGCACGCTGGGCGACCGGCGCGGCCGCAAACCCGTGCTGGTACTGGCCATCGCGGTGATGGGCCTGGCCACGACCGGCATCGGCCTGCTGCCGACCTACGCCTCGATCGGCATCGCGGCCCCGCTGATCCTCGTACTGCTGCGGCTGGTCCAGGGCATCGCGGTCGGCGCGCAGTGGGGCGGCGCGATGCTGCTGGCCACCGAGTACGCGCCGCCCGGCAAGCGCGGGCTCTACGGCAGCCTCGTCCAGCTCGGCGTGCCGATCGGCGTGGTGCTCGCGAACTCCGTCTTCCTCATCGCCTCGCGCGTCGCGCCGCCCGCCGACTTCCTGTCCTGGGCGTGGCGGCTGCCGTTCCTGGTCGGCGTTCTCGTGCTCGTGCTGGCCTGGTACATCCACGCCCGCGTCGAGGAGACCCCGGAATACCGTGCGGCGGAAGCGAAACTGGCCGCGCAGCAGCGCGCGTCCTCGCCACTGCGCGACATCCTGCGCCACCATCTCGGCACCGTGCTGCTCGCCGGTGGCTCCTTCGCCGTCAACACCGCGACGTTCTACATCCTGCTCACCGGCACACTCGACTACGCGACGCGCGACCTCGGCATGTCCCGCACCACCGTGCTCACCGCGACGCTGATCATCAGCACCACCCAGCTGGCCGTGATCCCGTTCGCGGCGGGACTTTCCGACCGGATCGGCCGGATCCGGATCTACGCCTTCGGCGCGGCCGGGCTGCTGCTGTGGGCCGTCCCGATGTTCCTGCTCATCGACACGAAGTCGTTGCTGTGGTTCGTGGTGGCCAGCTTCGTCGGCAGCCTGTTCCTGAGCATCATGTACGGGCCGCAGGCCGCGCTCTTCGCCGAGCTGTTCACGGCGAAGATGCGCTACACCGGCGCGTCGCTCGGCTACCAGATCAGCGCGGTCGCCGGCGGCGGGCTCGCGCCGTTCGTCATGGTGCTGCTGCTCGAATCCACCGGGACGTCGATGTCGGTGTCGGCCTACATCATCGTGCTTTCGGTCATCTCGCTCGCCTCGATCGCGGTCCTCGCCCGCCGCGCCCGCGCCGCCGGGCCCGAAGTCCCGGAGCAGGCCACGGACGAACCGGAGATCCCGTCAGCGGATCGCTCGCGCGAAGCGGTCGGCGACCAGCCGTAGCCGTTCGACGAGTTCGGGCGGGGCCTCCTCCACGACGAAGTCGAAATCCCAGTGGGCCAGGTGGAACGGCACGGGATCCAGTCCCTGCGCCCCGGTCCGCACCCGGCAGCTGCCCTCGTCGATCGCCTCGACGGTCCCCACCGCGGGGCCGACGCGCTCGGCGACCACGGCCGCCGGCGCGGCCACCCGCAGCACGAGCTGATGCGGATAGGGCGCCGAGCTGATCGCCCGCGTCACGTACGCGGCGAGATCCTCGGCGGGTGGTTCACGCGGGGTGAACCGGAACCCCGGCACCGGGACGCCGTCGACGCGGTCGGCCCGGAACGTCCGCCAGCCGTCCCTGCCGACGTCGAACGCCACGAGGTACCAGCGCCGCCCGGTGTGCACCAGCCGCAGCGGTTCCACCTCCCGCTCGGTGACCACGCCGTCGCGGTCGCCGTAGCCGAACCGCAGCCGCTGGTGGTCGCGGCACGCGGCGGCGACGGCCGTCAGCACCTCGGCATCGATCACCGGCCCTCCCCCGCCCAGTGAAACCGTGGCCGCGCGCACCCCGCTCACCCGGTGCCGCAGCCGCGCCGGGAGCACCTGTTCCAGCTTGGCCAGCGCGCGCACCGACGACTCCTCGATCCCGGCCACCGTGCCGTTCGCGGCCGTGCGCAGTCCCACCGCGACCGCCACCGCCTCGTCGTCGTCCAGCAGCAGCGGCGGCAGCGCGGCACCCGCACCCAGCCGGTACCCGCCGGCGACACCGGACGTGGCGTGCACCGGGTAGCCGAGGTTCCGCAGCCGCTCGACGTCCCGGCGGACGGTGCGGACGTCGACGCCGAGCCGGTCCGCCAGCTCCGGGCCCGGCCAGTCCCGCCGCGCCTGCAGGAGGGACAGCAGCCGCAGCAACCGCTCCGAGGTCGTGTACATGCCCGCAGTCTGACAGCACAGCCACGGAGTCCCGTCGAGACACTCACCGCGCGGTTTTAATGTCGCGAACGACGCGTAAGGGACATTGAGTGTCCTCTACGCGTCGTTCAGGACGTAACACGTCACCGGCACCACGGTATTGTTGCCCACCACGATCGGGGAACCGCTCACCGAACTGTCCCCTTTTGTCATGAGCGACTGTTCATACGCACCGTTTTCCCGTGTCGGAAAATCTCTTAATCCCAGTCTGGACCGCGACGGATTTTCTCCCTAGAGTCGGCGCCGTCACGGTGATCGACCCAGGTCACGAGGTATCCGCCTCGTGGAAAGGAGCCTGCCCGCGATGAGGATTTCCCCGGGAAAGACCGGAAGAAAGCGAATGGCGGTGCTGGCCGGCTCCGCCGCCGTTCTCGCCATGACGCTGACCCCTGCCGCCTCCGCCGCGCCCGCGGCGGAACACTGCGTCTACTCGGCCGGTTCGAAGAATCTCAGCTGTTACCGGAGCGTCTCCGAAGCCACCGTCCACGGCAGACAACTGGCGAGCGTTTCCGGTGACGTCATCGGCGCGACGGTGTTCGATCAGCCGAGTTACGGCGGCGCTTCGCTGACCATCACCGTCCCGAAACCGTGCGTCAAGGACGACAAGGTCGACTGGTGGCTCGATCTGCAAGGGTTCTGGCGCAAGCGGATCTCCTCGGTGCAGTCCTGGGCGAACTGCTGGGTTTGGCTCTACCGCGAGGACAACTCCCGCGAGGGCCCGTACACCGGGAACGTCCCGGACGTGGGAAGCCAGATCGACAACCAGGCCGTCACCGTCGGCCTCAGCTGAGACGAGGAGAGAAATGCGCAATACCACCAGAAAAGCGGGAATCCTCGCGGCGAGCCTCGCCGCCGTCGCGGCCACGGCGGCGGCCCCGGGTATCGCGGCGGCGTCCACTCAGGACGAGCCGACCGTCCGGCAGCTGCTCGACCAGTGCAACCAGGGCCGCACCGACGTGTGCGACTTCCACCCGTCCGGTTCCCCGCAGGTGTACCGGGGTCAGTACCAGCTCGCCGGTGGCGCGACGAACTGCTCCGGGAGCAACTCGACGCGGGTCATCCGCTGGGAGTCCTCCCAGAGCACGACGAACAGTATCGGCGTCGAGATCAGCGCCAACGTCAAGATCGGGAAGAGCTTCGAACTCGGCTTCAAGGCGTCGTACGGGCACGAATGGACCTGGTCGAGCACGAAGGCCGACGAGATCCGGCAGGACGTCGGTCCGCGCCAGGCGGTGAACATCTACGCCGCGCCGATGCGCACCAAGGTCCGCGGTACCTACGAACTGCACTTCGGCAGCCCCTACTACGGCCACTACTACTGGTACGTCAACAACGTCGAGATCGACGGACCGGACAGCAACCCGGCGTGGGACACCCGCGCCCAGTCCACGAACGCCAACTGCTGACCCGCGTTCCCTCAGGAGGGGCACGCCCGCCTCGACCGGACGTGCCCCTTGGCGCAGGCCGGCCCCCACCGGCTTGCCAGCGGCTCCCCGGCACCGGAGAGTGGGCACATGCAGGAACTCGACCCCGCGCCACTGCTCGCCGTCGCCCGTGAGGAAGCCCTGCTGGGCAAGTCCGAGGGCGGGGTGCCGATCGGCGCCGCCCTGTTCACCACCGGCGGCGCGCTGCTCGGCCGCGGGCACAACCGGCGTGTCCAGGACGGCGACCCCTCGATGCACGCCGAGACCGCGGCGTTCCGCGCCGCCGGGCGCCGCCCGCACTACCGCGACACGATCATGGTCACGACACTCTCGCCGTGCTGGTACTGCAGCGGACTGGTCCGGCAGTTCGGTATCGGCCACGTCGTCATCGGCGAAGCCACGACGTTCCACGGCGGCCACGACTGGCTCGCCGAAAACGGCGTCGGGATCACCCTGCTCGACGACGCCGAGTGCGTCGCGCTGATGACCGCGTTCATCGCCGAGCACCCGGAACTGTGGTTCGAGGACATCGGCGTCGAAGAATCCATTTCGGACAGTCACTGAGGGGCCGCCATGCCGTCGTCCGTTCCGCTCGTCGACCTCTCCCCCTGGTTCGAGGGCACCCCGTCCGGCCGCGCCGCGGTCGCCGCCGAACTCGACCGCGCGCTGCGGGATTCGGGTTTCCTGCTCGTCACCGGTCATGGCGTCCCCGACGAACTGCGCGCCAGGACTCGGGAACTGGCACGCCGGTTCTTCGCGCTGCCCGAAGACGTCAAACAGCGGTACGCGGTTTCCGTGGGCGGTCGTGGCTGGCTGCCGCCGGGTGCCGAAGCGAACGGCTACGCCGAAGGCACCGAGACCCCGCCGGATCTCAAGGAGTCGTACTCGTCCGGCGCCGACACCGGCGTCGGAAACCCGGCCATCGACGGTTTCTGGTTCCAGCGCAATGTCTGGCCCGCCGAGGTCCCGGAACTCGAGGCCGCCGCGAACGAGTACATGGCACGCATGCGCGCCCTTTCGGACGAACTGCTGACGGCGTTCGCCGTCGCGCTTTCCCTGGAGGTAGACCACTTCACCCGGCACACCGGCCACCCGACGTACACCTTCAACGTCAACTGGTACCCGCCGATGACCCACGTCGGAACGCCGGCGCCGGACCAGTTCCGCATCGGCCCGCACACCGACTTCGGGACCGTGACCGTGCTCGACCGCCAGGCCGGGCTGGGCGGGCTGCAGGTCTGCACGTCCGACGGGCGATGGGAGGACGCGCCGTTCGACCCGGCGGCGTTCACCGTCAACATCGGCGACCTGATGGCCCGCTGGACCGGCGGCCGCTGGCGCTCCACCCGCCACCGCGTCCTCCCGCCCGACGCGAACGCCCCCGACGAGGACCTGGTGTCGCTGATCTTCTTCTACGAGACCGATCACGACGCCCGCATCACCTCACTGGGCCCGCCGATCGGCCACACGGCGTATCCGGACGTCATCGCCGCCGACTACCTCCGCGAAAAGCTCGACGCCATCACCGTCGGCTAAGCGGCCGGACCGGTCTCGGCACACACAGTCCGATTCCGCCCGGACCGCTTCGCGCGGCCCAGCGCTCCCCGCGCCGCCGCGAGGACATCGTCAAGAGTGTCCCCGTCACCGGGAAGCGCGGCCACCCCGATCGACACGGTCGTCCCGGCGAACTGCGGCGCGTCGCCCGCCGACTTGAGCGAAACGGCGGTGGCCGCCACCCGCAGCCGCAACCGTTCCGCGATGGCCAGCGCGTCGAACCGGCCGGTGGCGGGCAGCAGGACCACGAACTCCCCGCCACCCGAACGTCCGACGAGATCGGCCGAACGGACCTCGGCACGCAGGGCGTCGGCGACCGCGCGCAGCACGGCGTCGCCGATCCCACGGCCGTGCCAGTCGTTGAGCTGACCGAAACGGTCGAGGTCCAGCAGCAGCGCGGCCGCGCCGGGACCTCGCCGCAGCCGGGCGGCCTCCGCTTTCGCCGCCTCCCGCCAGGATTCGGCGGTGAGCACCGCGGTGAGCGAGTCGAGCGTGACCTCTCCGCGCCCCCGGGCAGGCGAACCGCGGTGCAGGACCACGACGGCACCGGCGAGCAGCGGCACCAGGAGCGGGGCACCCACCAGCACCACAGCGAGGACGACACCCAGCGCGACCATCGCCGCGTCGAAGGCGTACCCGGACGGCGCCGCGGCGCCGAGCACGCGCACCAGAGCGGCATTGACCAGGAAGAACACCAGGCCCGACGCGAAAATCAGCCCGACGACGCGGGAATCGGCGCCGATCCCGGACAGCGGATCGCCCACGGTGAGACCGAGGAACGCGGACGCGAGCACCGCCGCGCAGACCGTCGCGGCCACACCGAAAACCTGCCGGTGCGGCAGCCGGCGACGCACGCGGAGCCAGCGATACGCGCCCGAGATCACGACCAGCCCGGCGGCGGGCCCTGGCGGCAGGATCAGCACACCGGCGAAGATCCACGGAAGGTCGATGCCGGAGTCAAGGACGTCCACCCGAACCCGCTCGACTGTCCGGCACAGCTCCGCGCAGACCAGTAATCCGGCGAGGAGCACGACGAACGGCAGCAGGACCGGCCGAGACGGCGGGAACCGGACTGCGGCGAGCGCGGTGCCCGCCACGGCCACGACGTCGACGGCGAGGAGATACCAGACCAGCCCGCGGCGCGGCAGCCGCCACAGCGCCCAGTCCGCGGCCCCGGCGATCAGCGGGACCCGGCCGCGACGGCGCCCGTTCCCGGCTGCCATCGCGGATTCCCCCACCATCACGGCAAAGTAGCCGGTCGCCCCGGCTGGTGTCACTCCGCCTTCAGGGGCATCTGTCCTGGTCACACCGCCACGCGCCGCAGCCGGGCGGGCACGTCGAGTACGCGGCTTCCCTCTCATCGGGAGCGTTGACAAGCACATTGGTCTAGTCCACGGTGTGTGAGCACACAGTGACCTCCTGCTGATCCCGCCGCATCAGGCACCGGAGGCGCTCCACCCCAGCACGCCCGTCGAGGTGCGTGAACTCGTTGGAGGGCCTATGAAAACCCTGCGTCGCCTGGCCACCCTCGCGGCTGCCGCCGGTGCGGCGGCCGTCACCGCGGTCGGCCTCGCCCCCGCCGCGAGCGCGGCCCCGGATCCCGTGCTCGCCTCGCCCTACCTCTACCAATGGGGCGGTCAGACGAGCGCCTCCGCGGCCATGTCCGCGACCGGCGTGAAAGCGTTTACTCTCGCGTTCATGCTGTCGGACGGCGGCTGCACCCCCAAATGGGACGGCACCCGCGCGCTGACCGGCTCGGACGCCACGATGATCAACCAGATCCGGTCCGCGGGCGGGGACGTCATCCCCTCCTTCGGCGGCTGGTCCGGCACGAAGCTCGGCGCCAAGTGCAGCTCGGCGAGCGCGCTCGCCGGCGCGTACCAGAAGGTGATCGACGCCTACAAGCTCAAGGCCATCGACCTCGACATCGAGAACACCGACGAGTTCGAGAACGCGGCGGTGCAGGACCGCATCCTCAACGCCGTCAAGCTCACCAAGCAGAAGAATCCCGGGCTGCGCGTGGTGATCACCATCGGCACCGAGACCACCGGCCCGAACACCTGGGGCAAACGGCTCATCAACCAGGCCAAGGCGATCGGCGCGAACGTCGACGTGTGGTCGGTCATGCCCTTCGACTTCTCGAACGGCGGGGACATGGCCGCGCACACGAAGAGCGCGGTCGACGGGTTGAAGAACCAGCTCAAGACGACGTTCGGCTGGAACGACGACGTGGCCTACCGGCACAGTGGACTGTCCTCGATGAACGGCAAGACCGACAACGCGGGAGAAGTCGTCACGGTCGCGAACTTCAAGGCGATCCGGGACTACGCGGCCGGTCACCACCTGGCCCGGTTCACCTTCTGGGCCACCAACCGCGACTGCTCCGGCGGCGGCGAATGCAGCGGGATCTCCCAGGGCAAGTACGACTTCACCAAGATCGTGGCAGGCTACACCGGCTGAGACCCGCCGCGCGGGGCCGTACCTGACGCGTCGCCCGGCATGTCAGGCACGGCCTCGCGCGGCCTCCGGACACGTGTTCTTGGTCACATCTTCCCCGAAGATCGCGAGCCACAATGGACACCGTCCGTGCACGACGGGGTCCGGCGACGACAGACCGCCGGGTCCACTAGCGACAGTTCGTCATTCTGTCCAGATGATGTTCAGGTGAACTTGCCGAGGCGAACGCACGCTGGGGAACCACGTGATCATCACGACGTCCCGGCGCCTGGGGTAGCGCTTCGGAGAATGCACCGTTTAATCTCGTGACGACCTCGAAACCGCGCCACCGGATCACGGCGGCGCGGTCCGGGCCGACAGCACGAATGAGCGGTGAGCGCACTACCATGGCCAGAGCGGGTGTGTCGACAACGGATTTGTCACTCTACGAACACACCGGCGGACAACTTGACCGGCTTTGCCGGGTGGCCGGTTTCGACGGAAAGGACCGGCGGCATCTGGAACTGCTCGAAGGTTTACTCGGACCCGGCGGCGAAAACAGCGTCGCGACGCCACCGGGGTGGAATTCGAACGTAGCCGACGACACTACCCCGATCGAATTCTCCCTCGCTTTCGACGCGACCGGCGAATACGTGGTGAGAGTACTCGGGGAAAACGTCGGGGCCAGAACACCGGGCGAGTTCCTCGGGACCGTCGCGGAACCGTACCGGCTCGACACCCGCAGGCTGGACGCGATCGCCGACCTGTTCCTCCCCCACGAGGAACGGCAGGGCCCGTTCACGATGTGGTACTCGCTGATCTTCCGGCCCGGCCACGAACCCAAGATCAAGGTCTACCTCAATCCGCAGATCAGCGGTCCCACCATGGCTGATTCCCTGGTCAACGAGGGTTTCCGGCGGCTGGGCATCGACGCCGCCTTCGATCCGGTCATCGAGCACGCACTGCCCCGCGGGGAACTGGACAACTTCGCCTTCTTCGCGCTGGACCTCGACGGCGGCCCGCTGTCACGGGTCAAGGTGTACGTCTCGCACGAGGCCGCCGAGTCCGCCGACGTCGAGCGTGCCGCCGAGCTCGTACCCGGCGTCGACCCGTTGCACATCCGCGAATTCTGCGCCGTGCTCGGCGGCGGAAAAGGGCCGTTCGAGGGGCGGCCGCTCATCTCGAGCTATTCCTTCGTCGAGGGAGACGAAGGCCGTCCCAGCAATTACAGTCTCTACCTCCCCATTCGAAGCTACGTCCCCGACGACGAAGTGGCCCGCGCCAGGGTACTGGCCATCATGGCGCAGTACGACCTCGATGGAACGATACTGGACAAAGCCATCGACGCGGTCACGGAAAGGCCACTGAGACACGGCGTTGGTCTGATCGCGCACGTTTCGCTTCGGTTAGGAGATATCGGCGCCGGAATTACCGTATATCTGTCCTCCGAGGCCTATCAGGTCATGCCACCGGGGCGCCGCACCTTGCTCGGCGAACCAAGCTGACAACGTTGACAACCTGCCACCCCGTTCCCGCCAATTAAGACTCCGTCTATTACAGCCTCCGTTTATTAAGGAACTGAATTGCACACCTTCCCGCCCTATCGCGCCCAGGTCGTCGCCGAAATCCCGATCACCACCCGCGCGGAGCGGGAACGCGCGCTCGCCGAGGCCGGCTACAACGCGTTCAACCTGCCGGCGAACATGGTCACCATCGACCTGCTGACCGACTCGGGCACCGGCGCGGTGTCCACCGCCCAGGAGGCCGCCGCGGCCGCCGCGGACCGCTCGTACGCCGGTTCCGATTCCTTCCACCGCTTCCGTACCGCGCTGAGCGAGCTGACGCACTACCCGTACGTCCTGCCCGTCCACCAGGGCCGGGCCGCGGAGCGCGTCCTGTTCTCGAGCGTGCTCGCGGCGGGCAGGATTTCGCTGAGCAACACGCATTTCGACACCACGAGGGCGAACGTCGAGCTGCTGGGCGCCGAGGCGCGGGACCTGCCGTGCGCCGAGTTCGCCGATCTGGACAGCGACGAGCCGTTCAAGGGCAACATCGATCTCGACGCCGTGGAGCGGCTGCTGACCGGTCCGGAGAAACACCGGATCGGCATGGTGCTGATCACCATCACGAACAACGGCGGCGGCGGGCAGCCGGTGTCGATGGCCAACCTCACCGCGGCGAGCAGGCTGTGCCGCGCGCACAACGTGCCGATTTTCCTCGACGCCGCGCGGTTCGCCGAAAACGCCTGGCTGGTGACCCAGCGGGAAAGCGCTTACCAGGGCCGCACGCCCCGCGAGGTCGCCGAAGAGGCGTTCGGCCTCGTCGACGGCTGTGTCGCCAGCCTGAAGAAGGACGGCATCTCCCCCATGGGCGCGTTCATCGGGCTGAACGACGGCGAACTGGCGCAACGCTGCGAAACGAACCTCATCGCCACCGAGGGGTTCCGGACCTACGGCGGTCTCGGCGCACACGACCTCGACCGCGTCGCCAAGGGTGTGCTCGAGGTGCTCGACCCGAACTACCTCGCCGCCCGCGCGGCGGACGCCGCACGGCTGGCCGAGCAGGCCGCCGCCGCGGGCGTGGACATCGTGCGCCCGGCCGGGATCCACGCGCTCTACCTCAACGCCGGGCGGCTGCTGCCGCACATCCCGGCGAACCGGTTCCCCGGGCACTCGCTGGCCTGCGAACTGTATCTGGCGGGCGGGATCCGGTGTGTCGAACTGGGTTCGCTCTACCTTGGCACCCTGGACGACGACAACGAACTCGTGACGCCCGCGCCGTTCGAACTCGTCCGCGTCGCCCTCCCACGCCGGGTCTACACGCAGGCCCACTACGACTACGTCGCCGACGTACTCGCCGACATCGCCAAAAACCCGGAACAAGTCCCCGGCTACCGCATCGTCGAGGCCCCGAAGATCCTGCGCCACTTCAACCTCCGCATGGCCCCCGCCTGACCCCACCAGCGAACTCACGTACCCGGATGGTCGGATGGCGTCCCCAGGGAGTCGGTTCGTGAACCGACTCCCTGGGGACGTGAACCGACCTTCCCAGTACGCGAGCCGACGTTCTAGGCGCGTACCGGGGCGGCGGCCATGGCGTGTTTCACCAGGCGGATCAGCACGATCTTGCTGGAATCGCGGTCGCGCGCGTCGCACATCACGATCGGCACCCGGTCCGGGATGACGAGGGCCTCGCGGACCTCGTCGGCGGTGTAGCGGGGCGCGCCGTCGAAGCAGTTCACCGCGACGATGAAGGGAATCTTGCGGCGTTCGAAGAAGTCGATGGCGGCGAAGCTGGATTCCAGCCGCCGGGTGTCCACGAGCACGATGGTCCCGATCGCGCCGCGCGCCAGGTCGTCCCACATGAACCAGAAGCGTTCCTGGCCCGGGGTGCCGAACAGGTACAGCACGTGCCGCGTCGAGATGGTGATCCGGCCGAAGTCGAGCGCGACGGTGGTGGTCTTCTTGCGGTCCAATCCGGACAGATCGTCGACGCCGTCGCTGGCTTCGGTCAGTACCTCCTCTGTGGACAGTGGCGGGATCTCGCTGACCGAACCGACCAGCGTCGTTTTCCCCGCCCCGAACCCACCGGCCACGATGATCTTGACCGGCACGGGGATCATGTCCATCCCCTTGCCCTCAGAGCTTGATGAGGCCATCGAGCACCGCCTGAAGAGTCTCGTGGTCCGGCGCGTGCAACGGCTGCCGCGACGGGGAACGGGTGAGGACGAGGCCGCGTTCGATCAGGTCACCGCACAGCACCCGGACGACGCCGAGCGGCAGCTTCACGAACACCGCGATTTCCGCGACCGACAACGGTTCGCGGCACAACCGCACGATCGCGGTGTGCTCGGGCCCCAGCCCCACCGGCTCCTGCGCGGACTTCAGCGTCATCACCTGGGTGGACAGGTCGAGCCACGCCTGCTCGGACGGCGTCCGGCCGCTGGTGATGGTGTAGGGCCGTACCAGCGGCCCGGCGGCCTCGTCGTACCAGCTGATCTCGCCGCTCATGCGATCGCCTCGCTCCGCGAGACAGTGTTCAATCCCTTTTGGCGCATGACATCCATGGTTCGCTCGCAAGCGTCGCTCACGCGATCGCCTCGCTCCGCGAGACAGTGTTGAATCCCTTTTGGCGCATGACATCCATGGTTCGCTCGCAAGCGTCGCTCACGTGGCCTCCCGCAGCACCGTAGCGGCCTCGCGCGGGCCGATGGTCAGATAGTCGCCGACCCGTTTCACCAGGCGGCTCATCTCGTAGGCGATCATCTCGACGTCGGTGTTCTCCCCGGCGAGCACGGCGAGGCAGGCGCCCTGCCCGGCGGCGGAGACGAAGAAGTACCCGCGCTCCATCTCGATCATGTTCTGCAGCACCTGCCCGCGGTTGAACTGCCTGCTCACCCCCTTCGCGAGGCTCTGCAGGCTCGACGCGATCGCCGAGAGCTGGTCCGAGTCGTCCTTGCTCATCCCCGCCGACTTGCCCATCAGCAGCCCGTCGGCGGACAGCACGATGGCGTTCTGCACGCCGACGACACGGCTGACGACGTCGTCGAGAAGCCAGTTGAGATCGGGTTTGGAGTTCCCGTACTCGTTCATGCGAACAGACCTTGACTTTCCTCTGTGGACGTTCCTTTGTGGACTTTCCGGGGTGCCCGCGGCGCTAGGCTTCGTCGGTCTCGGCGCGCCCCCTGCGAGTTCCCTTGTGGAAGGCGGTCAACGTGCGCGCGGTCGCCTCGCTGGCGCCACCCCCGTCGAACAAGCCGCCCTCGTCGGGATCGTCCTGGAGCTGGGCGACGAGATTCTGCTGCGGTTCGCGCCGGGGCAGCCGGGGCCGATCGTCGGCGGATTCCGCGCTCGCGGCGTCCGGTGCGGCGTCGCTCGCTTCGGCAACGGAAGCATCGGGCGGGGTCAGCGCGTGTGCCGGGTAAGGCCGTGGCTTCGTCTCCCGCACCACCGGGATCTGGCCGGTGAACGAATGGGATTCGCGCTCCCGCTTCCGTGGGGTGGGACTCGGGGCGCCCACCGGCTCGACGACCACGGTGTCCTCCTGCGTCGATCCGTTCCCCGGCTCCGCTCCGTCCGGTTCCTCCGGTTGTTCCCCGGCAAGGTGCCGGGTGGGGACCAGGACCGTGGCACGGGTGCCGCCGTAGCGCGAGATGTCGAACGTGACGGTGATCCCGAGCCGGGATGCCAGGCGTGCCACCACGAACAACCCGAGGCTGGAGTCCGCGCGCAGGGCCATCGCGTCGAATTCGGGGGCCTCGGCCATCATCGCGTTGGCCCACTCGCGGATGCCTTCCTTCATGCCGAGCCCCTGATCGGAGACGTCGACCACTACGCCGCGGGCGACCTCCCGGCTGGTCACCTCGACCGGGGATCCGGGCGGCGAGAACGACGTGGCGTTGTCGACCAGCTCGGCGATCAGG
The DNA here is from genome assembly GCF_042741125.1 of Amycolatopsis sp. NPDC058986. NCBI lineage: Bacteria > Bacillati > Actinomycetota > Actinomycetes > Pseudonocardiales > Pseudonocardiaceae > Amycolatopsis > Amycolatopsis sp. NPDC058986. The sequence continues at coordinate 126,465 of NZ_JBHYJW010000016.1, forward strand.
TGAATGGTGTCGGCGACGGCCGACCCGACGATCGCGACGTCCGCGACCTGGTCGACCTGGACCCGGGAGTACTGCTCGGTTTCCGACACCGCGGCGCGCAGCACCTCCATCAGGGACACCGGTTTGCGCCAGCGGCGGCCGGGCTGCTTGCCGCCGAGGATGATCAGGTTCTCGGTGGTGCGGCGCGCACGGGCGGCGAGGTGGTCGAGCTGGAACAGCGAGGCCAGCTGGGTCGAGTTCTCCTCCCTGCTCTCCATCTCGTCGAGGATCTGCAGCTGCCGGTGGACCAGGACCTGGTTGCGGTGCGCGATACCGAGGAACACGTTGTGCACACCGCTGCGAGCCTTCGCCTCGCTCGCCGCCGCGTTGACGGCGGTCAGCTGGGCGACGTTGAACGCCTCGGCCACCTGGCCGATCTCGTCGCGGCCGTGGTCGAGCCGGGGCAGTTCCTCCGACAGATCGACGGGTTCGCCGTTCTTGAGCCGGTCCACGATGCCGGGCAGGCGGTTGCGGGCGAGGTCGAGCGAGTCGGCGCGCAGGCGTTCGAGACGCGTCATCAGCGCGCGGTCGACGAGCGAGCGGGACACCCGCACCGCGACGATGATCGCCGCGAGCGAGGCGAGCAGCGCGATCACACTGCCGATGATCGCGTTGCGCAGCTGGGCGTTCCCGTCGTCGATCGCGGCGGCGGAGACCTTGTCGGCCTGCCCGATGGTCAGATCGGTGAGGGCGCGGGAAACCTGGGTGGTCGCACTGTCCCAATCGGACTCGGTGACCGGCACGGTGTTCTGCTCGCCGCGTGCCCACGGGCCGTGTTTGACCAGGAGGTTTTCGCTGTTCTCCAACCGTTTCCAGGCGTCGCTCGCCACCAGCGCCTGGTAGCGGTCGCGCATTTCCGGTTCGAGGAACGGCGCGATCTGGCTCAGCTGGGTGCGGTAGAAGCCGGACAGCTGGGTGAACTGGAGGAAGTCGTCGGGGGCGAACGTGCCCGCCGTGAAAGCCGAGGACACCAGCGACGTCTCGCGCGACATCAGGTCGCCGGCGCGGAAGACCGAGGTCGCGGAGATCGCGCCCTGCACCGCCGTGGCGTCGGGCACGACGCGCGCCTGGGTGTCGAACAGGTTCGCCGCGGTGTCCAGCACGCCGTTGTAGTAGCCGTTGACCTGAGCGCGGTCGATGCTGCGGAAGCCGACCTGCGAGCGCAGCACCGGCAGCTGCTCGAACTGGCGCTTCAGCGCGGTGACCTTGGTGGCGATCTCGTCGGGCGCGGTGGAAATCGCCGAGTCCAGCGCCGCGCGCAACCCGTCCAGCTTCTCGTCGGTGCTCTTCTGCTGTGCCTGCAACCGCGACTGGCCGCCGGCGGGATTGTCCAGGTAGCGCAGGGCGGCCTGGCGTTCCTGTTGCAGCGACGACAGCGCGGTGACCGCGGGGATCGACACCTCGCGCACGGACACCGCGACCAGCCGCACATACAGGCCGTTGATGAAGAAGTACGACGAGACCGCGGTCCACAGCACCAGCAGCGTCACACTGGGGATGAGAACAGTGCGCGTAAGCCTCTTGCGGATCGACTTGTCGTATGCCTTGCCGGACTCATCTTTACTCTGCACGAGGGCTCACGAACTCCTGAGTCGCGGTAGGCGAAAAGTCGGGACACAGCCGGGAATCCGGGTACGACGGCGGATGGGGGCTGCCGCGCTCACGACTTCTCGCCTCACCCTTCGCCTTGCCACGGAACGGATCGGGGCCCGTTTTTTATCATGATCCACGAGGCCGTGGTGGTCCGGTTCCGGCCCTGGGCCTGCGGGGGAAGGGGCGTTGACAGTTCTTGTCCGCCCGCCGTCCGCGTTTGTCGTGGTACCGGAGCTGAACAGAAAAGATCTCCCGCGATCGCTGGGCCGAACGAGTGAGGGCGAGATCACTGCTCCGCCATCCGGCGGGTCGCGCCGCGGTCAGGACGGCGGCCCCGGCTCCGCCGGGAAGAAGATCGGCGCGAGCAGGTGCCGGGTCCGTCCCGTTCGCGGCCGGTTGCCGACCCGCGCCGCGATGGCCGCGCGGACCTCCGCGGTCAGGCTCGCGCGTTCCTCCTCGTCGAGCCAGAGCGAGAACTGCTTGTACGAGACGCCGTCGGTGAACGGGTCGGCACCGTCGCGGGCGAGATAGACGTCGAACTCGGCGAGCAGCGACGCGACGACCGCGGCGAGCCCGCGCCGGTGCTCGTCGGCGGTCATCCGGGCGGCCTCCTCGGCGGGGATGACCGCGTGGCCGCGCCGGAGCCGGTAACTGCGCTCGACGGCGCCGCGGATCCGTTGCTCGCCTGCCACTTCGACCAGGCCGCCGTCGGCGAGCAGCGCAAGCTGCCGGTAGACGGTCGCCCTGGACACGTCGGGGAGCCGGTCGCAGAGTTGCGCGGTGGTGAAGACCCGCTCGTCGGCGACGGCCTGCACGATGCGCAGCCGGACCGGGTGCAGGAGCAGCGTCATGGTGTCCACGCGGCAATGATCTCATAACTGATATCATTCTCACCATCGAGATCAATGAGGGAGGGACCCGATGTCGCCACAGCACCCGCCCATCGGCCGGTACTACCGCGTGCACGGCAGGCAGCTGATGCTCGACCGGGCGGGGGAAGGCGCGCCGAGCGTGGTGTTCCTGCCCGGCGCCGGGCTCACCGGCCTGGACTACTGGAACCTGCACCGGCGCCTCGCCGGGCACACGACGTCGGTGCTCTACGACCGCGGCGGCACCGGCTGGAGCGAGGCGGCGAACTGGCCGCGCACCGCGGCCCAGGTCGTCGACGAACTGGTCGAACTCCTGGGCACAGCGGAAATCCCGGTGCCGTACGTGCTGGTGGGCCACTCCCTCGGCGGTGCGTACGCCCGCCGGTTCGCGCAACGTCACCCGGAGCTCGTCGCCGGGCTGGTGCTGCTCGAGCCCCTGCACGAGGACTGGGACCGGGTCATGCCGGAGCCGCTGCGCCTGTCCACCCAGGCTCCGGCGAGCGAGTCCATGCCGGAGTTCACCGACGAACTGGTCGAGCACTTCCGCGGCATCTTCGCCAGGGCCTTCGCGGAATGGCCGGACGAACTCCGCGAGCAGGCGGTCACCCGGCATCTCGACCCCGCCCTGCTGCTGCGCGGCATGGAGGAGAATCGGACCGCCCTCGCCGTCACCGGGGAACTGCGCGACGGCGGGCCGGTTCCCGACGTTCCGCTCGCCGTCGTCACCGCGCTCGGCATCGACCCCGGCCAGGCGCTGTTCCTGTCGGAGGAGGACCTCGCCGCGCAGAATGACGCGAAGCTGCGTCTCTACGGCGAAGTGGCGGCGCCCGGCGGCAAGCACGTGGTCCTGGACAGCGGCGGGCACAGCTCGCTGCACACCGACCGGCCGGACGACGTCACGCGGGCGATCCTCGACGTCCTCGCCGCCGCCGGGGAGCGCCCGTGACGGGTCGGCTCAGGCCGCGACCTTGACCGCGATCGCGGCCTGGCCCGCCTCGGTCAGCGTGGCGGGCACCCAGCCGGTGGCGGTCTCGGTGGCGGGACGGATGTACCCGGCGTGGGCCAGCGCGTGCGCGGTCATCTGATCGCAGCAGGCGAAACCGTCGATGAACAGGTCCGGTTCACAGCTGCACGACATCGTCGCCCGTCCGGCTGCCACCGCCTTCAACATCGCGATCGCGCGGTGGGTGAGCTCGACTGTTTCCCCAGATCCGGACACCGGACTGACCTTCCTCGTGTGGCACTTACCCTGAGTTATCGCTCATTGGGCCATTGGTGTTAGCCAGTTTTTCAGACGTTTCCGGGACAGGTCCGGTTCCTGCCAGCTTCTCCTCCAGGGTGTGCGCCCATTCGCGGGCGACGCGGCGGCGCCTGCGGGTGTCGTCGGTCAGCAGGTTCGCCAGGCCGAGGCCACGCCCGAGATCGAGAGTGGCCTGGACCAGTTCGCGGACGCCGGGCCGCGACTCGTCGACGCCGAGGAGTTCGACGGTCACCCGGTGCGCTTCCCGCCCGACCCTGGCCTCCAGCGGCACCAGGGTCGCGCGCAGCGACGCGTCGGTGGAGGCCACCACCCACAGCTGGAGCGCGGCGCGGAACATCGTTCCGGTGTAAATGTTCAGCACCATGTCGACGACGTGCTGGAACCGCGATGCCCCTTCGGGCACGTCGGCGGCCTGCGCGCGCAGCTCGTCGATCTGGGCCTCGCCCAGCATCTCCACCGCGGCGGCGACCAGGTCCTCCCGGGTGCGGAAATGGTGCTGCGCCGCACCTCGGGAGACCCCGGCCCGTTCGGCGATCACGCCGACGGTGACGCCGTTCCAGCCCCGCTCGGCCAGGCAGTCGACGGCGGCCTCGACGAGCCGCCGCCGCGTCGTCCGGCTGCGTTCCTGCTGGGGTTCGCGCGGGGTTTCGCGCTGGGGTTCCCGCAGCATCAGGACGGCTCGACCCAGAAGTCGAGCTGCAGATCCTCCTCGGAGCCCCCGATGCGGTACTTCGCGAAGTCGGTGACGCCCTCGGCGGCCAGCACCTCGTCGTCGATGAAGAAGTTCCCGGTGACCTCGCGGCTCGGTTTGGTCAGGACCACGTGCGCGGCGTCGGCCATGATCTCCGGCGTGCGGCTGCGCGAGGCCAGCTCGGCACCGACGACGTTGCGGATCGCGGCGGTGTCGATCGTGGTCCTCGGCCACAGCGAGTTGGCCGCGATGCCGTCCTTTTTCAGTTCCGCGGCCAGGCCGACGGTCACCAGGCTCATCGAGTACTTCGCGATGCTGTAGGCCAGATGCCCGGCGGTGAACCACTTCTCGTCGAGGCTGATCGGCGGCGACAGCGTGAGCACGTGCGGGTTCGCCGCGGCGCGCAGGTGCGGGATGGCGAGCTTCGAGAGCAGGAACGTGCCGCGGGCGTTGATGTCCTGCATGAGGTCGTAGCGCTTCATGCTGACGGCCTCGGTCGGGGTCAGGTCGATCGCGCTCGCGTTGTTCACCACGATGTCGATCCCGCCGAACTGCTCGACGGTCTTCGCGACGGCCGCGGCGACGCCCTCGTCGTCGCGGACGTCGCCGACGATGGGCAGCGCGTGCCCGCCCGCCTCCTCGATCGCCTTGGCCGCGGTGTGGATCGTGCCGGGCAGTTTCGGGTGCGGTTCGGCGGTTTTCGCCAGCAGCGCGACGTTCGCGCCGTCGCGGGCCGCGCGCAGCGCGATGGCCTCGCCGATGCCCCGGCTGCCGCCGGACATGATGATGGTCTTACCGTCCAAAGTAGACAAAGCGGCTCCTAGTACGACTTGGGAAGGCCGAGGCTGTGCTGGCCGACGAAGTTGAGCACCATCTCCCGGCTCACCGGCGCGATCCGCCCCAGCCGCACCGACGTCAGCAGCGTGCCGAGGCCGTACTCGGTGGCGAGGCCGTTGCCGCCGTGGGTCTGCACGGCCTGGTCCACGGCGTGGATCGCGGCTTCGGCGGCGGCGTACTTCGCCATGTTCGCCGACTCCCCCGCGCCGAAGTCGTCACCGGAGTCGTACAGCGTCGCGGCCTTCTGCGTCATCAGCTTCGCCAGTTCCAGCTCGACCTTGATCTCCGCGAGCGGATGCGCGAGCCCCTGGTGCGAGCCGATCGGGACGCCCCAGACCTGTCGCTGGTTGGCGTAGCCCACGGCCTTGTCGAGCGCGTAGCGGGTGATGCCGAGGGAGAACGACGCGCCCATGATGCGTTCCGGATTGAGCCCGGCGAACAGCTGCGCGATCGCCGCGTCCTCCTCGCCGACCAGCGCCTCGGCGGGCAGGTGGACGTCGTCGAGGAACAGCGAGAACTGGTTCTCCGGCGCCACGATGTCCATCGGGATCTTCGTGTACTCGAAGCCGGGCGCGTCCGTGGGGAGGATGAACAGCGCGGGCTTGAGCTTGCCGGTCTTGGCGTCCTCGGTGCGTCCGACGATGAGGACCGCGTCGGCCTCGTCGACACCGGAGATGAAGACCTTGCGGCCGCTGAGGATCCAGCCGTCGCCGTCGCGCTTGGCGGTGGTGGTGATCCGGTGCGAGTTGGACCCGGCGTCCGGTTCGGTGATCGCGAAGACCATCCGCCTGCTGCCGTCGGCGATGCCGGGCAGCCACGTCTTCTTCTGGTCCTCGGTGCCGAACCGGGAGATCACCGTGCCGCAGATGGCCGGGGACACCACCATGAGCAGCAGCGGGCAGCCCGCCGCGGCCAGTTCCTCCAGCACCGCCGCGAGATCGGCGATGCCGGCACCCCCGCCGCCGTACTCCTCGGGCAGGTTGACGCCCAGGTAGCCGAGCTGCCCGGCCTCGTGCCACAGCTCGTCGGTCTTGGCGCCGGCGCGAGCCTGCTTCATGTAGTACTCGCCGCCGTACTTCTTCCCCAGCTCCGCCACCGCCTTGCGGAGCTCGGTCCGCTCCTCGGGTTCGGTGAAGTTCATCGTCATGCCCCGTCTCCCACCGCTTCGTCTCCCACCACTGCCAGAACCGTGCCCACTTCGACCTGCTGCCCGACCGTCACCGGAAGTGCGGTCACCACCCCGTCGGCGGGGGCGGTGATCCGGTGTTCCATCTTCATCGCTTCCAGCCACAGCACCGGATCCCCCGCCGCCACGGTGTCGCCGACCCGAGCGCCCAGCCGCACCACCGTGCCCGGCATGGGCGCGACGAGCGATCCCGCCGCCAGCGCGGCGTCCGGGTCGGCGAAGCGCGGCACGACGCTCAGCGCGATGGGCCCCAGCACAGAGTCCACATAGGACTTATCGCCGTAGCGTGCGACGTCGAAGGTGCGCCGGACACCCGCGACGTCGAGGACGACACGTTCCGGCTCGGCACTGACGAGCGTGACGTCGTCGTAGCCCTCGGCACGCAGGCCGTCCCTCGTCAGCGTGTAGACGACCTCGTACTCGTTGTCCCCGGCGGAGAATCGCTTACGCTGGCCCGCGGAGCGGACGTTGCGCCAGCCGCTGGGCAGCCTGCTCCACATCGTCGCGGCGGCCCGGTTACCCGCCGCGTCCGCCAGTGCCGCCGCGAGTGCCGAGAGCCGTTCCGTGTCCACTGTGGCCAGTGACTTCGCGAGGACGTCGAGCCCGTGCCGATCGAAGAACGCCGTGTCGGTTTCCCCGGCGAGGAAGGCGTCGTGCCGCAGGATGTTCACCAGCAGCTCGCGGTTGGTGACGACGCCGTGGATCTTCGCGCCGGCCAGTGCCTTCGCCAGCCGCCGGGCCGCCGAGGCGCGGTCCGGCGCCCAGACGATCACCTTGGCGAGCATCGGGTCGTAGTGCACGCCGACGACGGACCCGCTCACGAAACCGGAGTCGAGCCGCAGCCCGGGACCGTGCTCGAATTCACGGTCCACATCGGACAGATCGAAGCGGTGCAGTGTTCCGCTCTGCGGCTGCCAGCCTTCGGCGGGGTCTTCGGCGTAGAGCCGGACCTCGATGGCGTGCCCGGTGGTCGGCGGCGGGTCGGCGGGCAGCCGGGCGCCTTCGGCGACGCGCAGCTGCAACGCGACGAGATCGGTGCCGGTGACGCATTCGGTCACCGGGTGCTCGACCTGCAGCCGGGTGTTCATCTCCAGGAAGTAGAACCGGCCGTCCGGCCCGGCGAGGAATTCGACCGTCCCGGCGCCGACGTAGTCGATCGCCTTGGCCGCCTTGCGGGCCGCCTCGAACAGCTCCTCGCGCATCGCGGCGTCCACGAGCGGGGACGGCGCCTCCTCGACGACCTTCTGGTGCCGCCGCTGGATCGAGCATTCCCGCTCCCCCAGCGCCCATACCGTGCCGTGCGTGTCGGCCAGTACCTGGACCTCGATGTGCCGCCCGGTCTCCAGGTACCGCTCACAGAACACGGTCGGATCGCCGAAGGCCGAACCGGCCTCGGCACGGGCGCTCTCGACGGCTTCCGCGAGCTCGTCCAGCTTCCGGACCACACGCATGCCGCGTCCGCCGCCACCGGCGGACGCCTTGACCAGCAAGGGAAGATCGGCCTCGGTGACCTCGCCAGGGTCCAGTTCGGACAGTACGGGAACCCCGGCGGCCGCCATCAGCCGCTTGGACTCCACTTTGGAGCCCATCGTCGCGATGGCTTCCGGTGGCGGCCCGACCCAGGTCAGCCCCGCGTCGAGGACGGCACGGGCGAACGCGGCGTTCTCGGACAGGAACCCGTACCCAGGGTGGATCGCGTCCGCGCCGCTGCCGGCGGCGGCCTTGACGAGCAGATCGGCACGCAGGTACGTCTCGGAAGGGGCATTGCCCGGCAGGCGGACGGCGACGTCGGCCTCGGTCGCGTGCGGTGTCCCGGCGTCGGCGTCGGAGAACACCGCGACGGTGCCGATCCCGGAGTCGCGGCAGGTCCGGAACACGCGGCGGGCGATTTCGCCGCGGTTGGCGACCAGCAGGTTCTGAATCACTTCGAACGCCGCCCTTACATCCGGAAGACGCCGAAGCCCTCGGCGCCCTTCACTGGTCCATTGTGGATGGTGGAAAGCCCGAGCCCGAGCACGGTCCGGGTGTCCCGCGGGTCGATGATGCCGTCGTCGTAGAGCATGCCGGACAGGAACATCGGCATCGACTCGGCTTCGATCTGTCCCTCGACCATCGCGCGCATGGCCTTGTCGTTCTCCTCGTTGTACTCCTGGCCCCGGCTCTCGGTGGCCGCGCGGGCCACAATGGACAGCACACCGGCCAGCTGCGCCCCGCCCATCACCGCGGACTTCGCGCTCGGCCACGCGAAGAGGAACCGCGGATCGTAGGCCCTGCCGCACATCCCGTAGTGCCCGGCGCCGTAGGACGCTCCCATGAGGACGGACAGATGCGGCACCTTCGAGTTCGACACCGCGTTGATCATCATCGCGCCGTGCTTGATGATGCCGCCCTGCTCGTACTCCTTGCCGACCATGTAGCCGGTCGTGTTGTGCAGGAACACCAGCGGGGTGTCGATCTGGTTGGCCAGCTGGATGAACTGCGCGGCCTTCTGCGACTCCTCGCTGAACAGCACGCCCTGGGCGTTGGCAAGGATGCCGACCGGGTACCCGTGGATGCTCGCCCAGCCGGTGACCAGGCTGGAGCCGTACAGCGGCTTGAACTCGTCGAAGTCCGAACCGTCGACGACGCGGGCGATCACCTCGCGCGGGTCGAACGGGCTCTTGAGATCCGGCGGCACGATGCCGAGCAGGTCTTCGGTGTCGTACAGCGGCTCGGCGTAGTCCGGCTTCGGCGTCGGTCCCTGCTTGGTCCAGTTGAGCCGCTTGACGATGTTCCGGCCGAGGCGGATGGCGTCCTCCTCGTCGGCGGCAAGGTAGTCGGCGAGCCCGGACGTCCGGGCGTGCATCTCGGCGCCGCCCAGCGACTCGTCGTCGGATTCCTCACCGGTGGCCATCTTGACCAGCGGTGGCCCGCCGAGGAACACCTTCGCGCGTTCCTTGACCATCACGACGTAGTCGGACATGCCCGGCAGGTACGCGCCGCCCGCGGTGGAGTTGCCGAACACCAGCGCGATCGTCGGGCAGCCCGCGGCCGAGGCCCGCGTGATGTCGCGGAAGATCCGCCCGCCGGGGATGAAGATCTCCTTCTGCGTGGGCAGATCCGCGCCACCGGATTCGACGAGGTTGATCGTCGGCAGGCGGTTCTGCGCGGCGATGTCCGCGGCGCGGTAGCTCTTCTTGGCCGTCCATGGGTTGCTGGCGCCGCCCTTCACTGTCGGATCGCTCGCCGAGATCATGCACTCGACGCCCTCCACGACCCCGATGCCGGTGACGAGGCTCGCGCCGACCCGGTAGTCCGAGCCCCACGCCGCGAGCGGCGACAGTTCGAGGAACGGCGAATCCGCGTCGAGCAGCAGCTCGATCCGTTCCCGGGCCAGGAGCTTGCCACGTTTGCGGTGCCGCTCGACGTACTTCTCGCCGCCGCCCGCCACCGCCTTCGCCTGCTCGGCGTCGATCTCGGCGAGCTTCTCCAGCATCGATTCGCGGTTCGCCGCGAACTCGCCGGACCGGATGTCCGCTGAGGACCGCAGTGTCGTCATGAGGTGTATCCCAATCGCTTCGCGGCGAGGCCGGTGAGGATTTCCGTGGTGCCGCCGCCGATACCGAGGATGCGGACGTCGCGGTAGTGTCGTTCCACTTCGGACTCCCGCATGTAGCCGAGCCCACCGTGAAGTTGGACGGCCTCGTTCACCACGTGCTCCGCCGCCTCGACCGCGGTGTTCTTGGCGAAGCAGGCTTCGGCGATGACCTCCTCGCCTGAGACGTGGCGGACGGCGATCTGGCGGGTGTAGGTCCTGGCGACGTCGATCTTCCGTGCCATCTCGGTGAGCTTGTGCTGCACGAGCTGCCGGGAGATCAGCGGCCGCCCGAAGGTCTCCCGCAGCCGGCACCAGTCCAGCGTCAGATCGAGCGCCCGCTGCGCGTGCGCGTAAGCCTGCACCGCCAGCGAGAGCCGTTCGACGACGAACTGGGTGGCCACCTGGGCGAATCCGCTGTTCTCCGCGCCGATCCGGTTCTCCACCGGGACCCGTACGTCCACATAGGACAGTTCGGCGGTGTCGGAACAGAGCCAGCCCATCTTGTCGAGCTTGCGCGACACGGTGAACCCGGGTGTCCCGCGTTCGACCACGATGAGCGAAAGCCCGTGCGCGCCTTCGCCGCCGGTGCGCACGACGGTGGTCACGAAGTCGGCGCGGCAGCCCGAGGTGATGAACGTCTTGGCACCGTTGATGACGTACTCGTCGCCCTCCCGTACCGCGCTGGTGCGGATGCCCGCGACGTCGGAACCGCCGTCCGGCTCGGTCACCGCGAGCGAGCCGATCTTCTCGCCCGCCAGTGTCGGCCGGACCCAGCGTTCGATCTGCACCGGGTCCCCGGCCTCGGCGATGTGCGGGACCGCGATACCGCAGGTGAACAGCGAGGCGAACAGCCCGCCGGATCCGCCGGCGTAGTGCATTTCCTCGGCAACGACCACCGAGTCGAGATAGTTGCCGTCACCACCGCCCACCGGCTCCGGGAAGGAGACGCCGAGCAGGCCGAGGTCCCCGGCCTTCTTGTGCAGCTCACGCGGGAGTTCGCCGTCGCGCTCCCAGTCGTCGAGGTGCGGCAGGACCTCGCGCTCGGCGAACGTGCGCACGGTCTTGCGCAGCTCGTCGCGCTCGGGTGTCCGGAAAGGATCGAGAGTCACAGCAGCGCCTCCGGAATGTCGATCTCCCGTGACCGCAGCCATTCGCCGAACGCCTTGGCCTGCGGGTCGAACCGTGCCTGCGACGCGACGCCCTCGCCGAGGATGCCTTCGACGACGAAGTTGATCGCCCACAGGTTCGGCAGCAGATGCCGGGTCACCGGCAGGTCCGCGGTTTCGGGCAGCAGCAGGCGGAACTCCTGCACGGTGAGGCGATGAGCCAACCACCGCCAGGCCTCTTCGGACCGTACCCAGACACCGAGGTTGGCGTTGCCGCCCTTGTCGCCGCTGCGCGCGCCGATCACGCGGCCCAGCGGGACTCGGCGCACCGGCCCGTCCGGTAGCCGCTCCGGTAGCTCCGGTTCCTCCACTTCGGACAGTACGAGCGTGTCGGCGGCGGGGGCGATGTCCACCCGCGACCCATCCGGGAGGACCGCGACGTGCGGGACTTCCTTGGCGTCCACATAGGACGCGGTGTACAGCCCGTACGGCGAGGCATCCGAAGGCGGTGCGGTGACGTGGAACCCGGGGTAACTGGCCAGTGCCAGCTCGATCGCGGCGCCGCTGAAGGCCCGTCCCGCCACCTTCGAGTCGGCGTCCTTGACCGCGACGTGCAGCAGCGCGCTCGCCCGCTGTTCGGTGTCGGCGTCCGGGTGCTCGGTGCGCGCGAGTGTCCACTTGACCTCGGCGGGTCGCTGCTTGAGAGCGCCTTCGAGTTGTTCCTTGACCAGCGCGGCTTTTTCCTCGATGTCCAGTCCGGTGAGGACGAATGTGGTCTCGTTGCGGAAGCCGCCGAGGCTGTTGAGACACACCTTGAGCGTCGGGGGCGGCGCCTCGCCGCGTGCCCCGCTGATCCGCACCCGGTCCGGCCCGTCCTCGGTGAGGCTGACCGTGTCGAAGCGGGTGGTGACGTCCGGCCCGGCGTAGCGGGCGCCGGCGATCTCGTACAGCAGCTGCGCGGTGACCGTCCCGGCGTTCACGACGCCGCCGGTGCCGGGATGTTTGGTGATGACGCTGGAACCGTCGGCCTCGATCTCGGCGATCGGGAAGCCCGGCACGCCGATCGTGTGCTCGGTGAAGAACGCGTAGTTCCCGCCGGTGGCCTGGGTCCCGCATTCGATGACGTGCCCGGCGGCGACCGCGCCCGCGAGCGCGTCGTAGTCGTCACGGGCCCAGCCGAAGTGCGCGGCGGCGGGCCCGACGATCACCGAGGCGTCGGTGACGCGCCCGGTCACGACGACGTCGGCACCGGCGTTCAGGCACTCCACAATGCCCCAGGCACCGAGATAAGCATTGGCGGTCAAGGGTTTTCCGAGGTCGAGTTCGTCGGCGCGGGCGATCAGGTCATCGCCTTCGACGTGCGCGATCGAGACGTCGACGCCGAGTTTCGCGGCCAGCTCCCGCAGCGCGCCGGCCAGCCCGGAGGGGTTGAGACCACCCGCGTTGGCCACGATCTTGACGCCGTTTTCCTTGGCCAGCGCCAGGTTTTCCTCCAGCTGGCGCAGGAACGTCTTGGCGTAGCCGCGGTTCGGGTCCTTCAGCCGGTCCCTGCCGAGGATGAGCATGGTCAGCTCGGCGAGGTAGTCCCCGGTCAGCACGTCGAGCGGGCCGCCGGTGAGCATCTCGCGCACGGCGGAGAACCGGTCGCCGTAGAACCCGGACGCGTTCCCGATCCGCAGCGGCTGGGCGCTCACGAAAACTGCCCCGGCCTGCGGCCCGCCCCTGGCGGTCCGGCGAACGCCTGCGCGATGCCCAGCCACTCGTCGACGCCGTCCCCGGTGGCGACGAGATCGGTGTCGTCGCGGTGCCGCCGCTGCGTGATGAGCAGGCAGAAATCCACCGCGCTGCCGGTGAGCCGCTGCTCGGCGTCCTCCGGCCCGAAGACCCACGTCGAGCCGTCCGGCGCGGCCAGTTCGACCCGGAACTCCTCGGCGGGCGGGGCGAGCGAGTGAAGCTTGAAGGCGAAGTCACGGGTGCGGGTCCCGAACCGGGTGATGTGCCACAGCCGCATGGTCGGTTCGCGGACCAGGCCGAGCGCGTCGAAGATGTCCTGGCCGTGGGCCCAGGTCTCCATCATGCGCGCGGTGGCCATCGAGGCCGCGCTCATCGGCGGGCCGTACCAGGGCAGCTTCTGTCCCTCGGGCACGGCGGCCAGCGCGTTCGCCAGCGCGGTACGGCCCGTCCGCCAGTCTTCGAGCAGCTGCCGGGGCGCCTTCCCGGCGCCCTCGGCCGCCCCCGCGTCGACGTAGTTTTCGCCGATCTGGAGCAGTTTTTCGACTTCGTTCTGCCAGTCCTCCGGATGCGCCGCCGAGATCAGCGACTTCTCGTCGGTCCAGGCCAGATGCGCGATCTGGTGCGCGATCGTCCAGCCCTGGGCGGGGGTCGGCCGCGCCCAGTCCGACGCGGGCAGGCCGGCCACCACGTCGTCGATCGTCTGTGTTTCCGCCGCGAGATCACCGAGGATCACGCCCAGGTCCGCCATCGCACGCCTCCTTGCGTCCGCCCCAGGCTCGCACCGGCCGCCGGAAAAATCAAGCACGCCTGATTGTTTTTGCCGGTGACCGGGCTCGACCGGCTTCGACGAGGGCACCGGCAAACCACGAAGCGCGGGGCCGATACCACCCCCAGCGGTATCGGCCCCGCGCTCTTCGGCCCCGGTTTACCGGCGAACGATCGTGGGCGCGCTCCAGTCCTCGTCATTGCGGTTGACCCGGCCGAGCTTGACCATGACCCACGTCTGGGTCTTGGGATCGACGCCGGGGATCTGCACGTTGTTGACGTGCATGTTCGTGTTGCACCCCTGGTCGTTGGCCACCGAGAACGGCGGCGAGGTCCAGAGTGTCACCGAGTGCGCGTCGCACCGGGTGTCGTGGATGTTCAGATTGTTCAGCGACACGAACGAACGGCCCTGACGCGCGTCGTAGTGCCACCAGACGTTGCCGTCGGCCCAACCACCGGTATGCGGCGCGTGGATCTTGAAGGGGCGATGGACATCGCTCGTCGCGGGCACCGAATCCGATGTCGCCCCTGCTGTCCCGGTCGTGCCCCCCATGACGGTCAGGACGAGCGCCGCGATCATAGTGCTCTTCTTCAGCATCGTTCCTCCCTCGATAACCGGCTTTTCGCCGTCATGGACCACTGTGATCCGCTTCGCCCGCGAACGGCACCGGCTGGAACGAGAGTGGGACGTCTCAGCCCGTCCCACCGCGTTGACCAGCGCGAACGGCGAAGATATGGGACGGGCGCCGGATCATCGGAGTGGTCCCCGCCGACCCGGTGTGGCATTCTCGGACTGCGCGAGGGCATCGATCAGGGGAGCGGGTCTATGGCGCCGCCAGGGGCGAAGGAAGAACTCGCCCGGTTGCTGGGCGAACTCAAGCGTTCCCGGGGTCTGAGCTACGCGGAACTCGGCCGGGCCTGTCATCTGAGCCGGTCGTCGGCGCACCGATATTGCAACGCCGAAATCATTCCGTCCGATTTCGCCACCCTCGAATCGATAGCGACGGCATGCGGCGCGGACAGGACGGCAAAGGCACGATTACACAGATACTGGTCGAACGCGCTCGGTGAGCAGGCATCCGCCGGGCCACCACGAGCGCCGGCGGCGCTTCCCGGCATCGGAGGCGGCGAGCGCGTACCGCCCCGGCCTGGGCCCGGTGCCCGGCGGATCGCAGTCGTCGTGCTGGCGGCCGTGCTGGTTTCGACTTTCCTGCTGGTGCGCGGAAGTACGACACCGATTCCGGCGGCCGTGGAAGCAGAACTACCGGAACCGCCGGAGCCGATGTGGGCGCAGACCCCCACTCCGCTGGATCCGGGTCTGTTCGGAGTGACCGTGAATTCCTCGACCGGCGCGATGCCGACGTTCGGGGTGGACTCCGTCCGGTTCTGGGACAGCCACACCCGCTGGGCCACCGTCGAACCCAGCAGGCACGTTTTCGACTGGTCCGTGCTCGACCGGCTGGTGGACGGTGCTCGCAACGCCGGGATGTCCAGCCTGTTCACTTTCGGCGGCACTCCGGCCTGGGCCGACCCCGCCGGGCCGCGCACACTCTACGAAGACGGTTCCCGGACCTCGGCACCGCAAGTCCTCGATGACTGGGACGAGTTCGTGAAGGCCGTGGTCCAGCGTTATCGCGGGCGTATCGGCGGCTACGAGGTGTGGGCCATGGTCAACGACGCGCATTTCTATTCGGGCAGCGTCGAAACGTTGTTCGCGATGACCCGCCGCGCCCACGATCTCATCAAAGCCGCCGACCCTGGCGCCACTGTGGTGTGCCCGTCCATGGGCATGCTCCAGAACTCTTCGGCGCAGCGGACACTCGAACGCTTCGCCGCGCTGGGCGGCTACGACTACTGCGACGTCGCGGGTGTCAAGCTCTACCAGGCAGGCTCGGCCGAACCGCCGGAAACGATGCTGCGGCTGGCGGGCGACATCGACCACGCCTTTCACCGCGCCGGCGTGCATCCGCCGATCTGGAACACCGGGACCAGCTACGACGTACCCCTGCAGCAACCGCTGCCGGCGGACAAGGCCGTCGACCACGCCGTCCGGCAGTACCTCGTAGGCCTGTTCGCACACTACCGGCGGGTCTTCTTCTACAACTGGGGCGGCACGAAGATCCCCGTCGTCCTGCAGCCCGACGGTGGCCCGCCCACTCCCGCCGCGCTCGCCGTGGAGCAACTGCGCCGCTGGCTCCGCGGAGCCAAGATCCGTGCCTGCGGGCAAGGCGTTCCCGCGAGGCTGCCCGCCGGTGTGTGGCAGTGCCGTTTCGAAAACGCGGCCGGACCGTTCGCCATCCGCTGGACGGCGAAGGGTGTCGCCCGGATGACCGCGGAACCGTCCAGCCGCACCGTGGAACGGCTGGACGGTACCCAGTCCCCGATCACCGCGAGCGACACGCTCGACATCACCACCCGGCCGGTCAAAATCTCCTTCGAGTGACGACCGGCGCGCCCTGCGGAGTCCGCCTCAGTGGAATTCAAAGTTGATGTAGATGTGCGTCAGATCGCTGAATTTCCACCAGCCGCTCTTCTGGTGCGACCATCCGGTGCTGCCGCCACCGTCGCCGCCGGTGTAGACCGTGCCGGGCGGGATGTAGAAGGCGTCGATATCGACGTTCTGGGGATCGCCCCATGTCGTGTGGGGAAGCACGTAGCCGTAGCCGTTCCGCTTGCACTTGTCCGCGGGCTGATAGGCCCCGTCCCAGCCGGCTGCTCCCCAGCTGCGGCAGACCTTGACGCTGTGCGAGGTGTTGTTGGTGAGGGTGCCGCAGAACGGACGCGAACAGTGGTCACCCATGGGACTCACCTGCGTCGCCGAAGCCGGGCCCGCGGCACCGGTGAGCATCCCGGCGGTCAGTGCGCCGGCGCCGAGAACAGTGGCGATGGTGGAACGACGGGTCATCTTGTGCCTCCCCTGATCGGCGATCCGTGTCCGGATCGCTGCCGCATATCCCACGACGTTTCGAGCGTGCTCGACGCCGGGCACGCCGGGCAACACCTGCCCGTCCCAGACTGCGGCTGGGACGGAGCGAGGCCTCTGACCTGTGCCGACGTTTCGCTACCTGGGACAGTTCCCCGGGCGGAAAGTACGCCTACGGCACCGAAGAAGCCCTCGGACACACTATTGACACCTTGCCAGTAGTGGTGAGCTGGCTTACTGTCGGGGATATGGCCGACTACGCCGACATCACCTATGCGGTCTCCGAGCGGATCGCCACCGTGACGCTGAACCGTCCGGAGGCCCGCAACGGCTACACGATCCGGATGGCCGACGAGCTCGGCGACGCGATGGACCGGGCCGACCGCGACGAGGACGTCCGGGTCGTGGTCCTCACCGGCGCGGGCAAGGATTTCTCCGTGGGTGCGGACCTTTCCCAGGGCGGCTTCGACTTCGACCCGGCGGCCGGGCCGGACGCGGCGTGGCAGGAGCCCGCCGGCCGGTGCTCGAAGCGGATCTTCACGATGAACAAACCGGTCATCGCCGCGTTGCGGGGAGCGGCCGTCGGCGGCGGGATCACCATCACGCTTTCGTGCGATTTCCGCCTCGCCGCCGAGGATTCCCGGTTCGGGTTCGTGTTCACCCGGCGGGGGATCTACCCCGAGGGCGCGTCCGCGTGGTTCCTCCCCCGGCTCGTCGGCATGGGCACCGCGCTCGACTGGATGATCAGCGGCCGTCTCGTCAGTGCGGAGGAAGCGCTCTCGGCCGGGCTCGTCCACCGGCTGTACCCGGCGGACACCGTGCTCGACGAGGCCTACGCGCTCGCGCGCGAGATCATCGCCACCACCGCGCCGGTGTCGGTCGCGGTCACCCGTCAGCTGCTCTACCGGATGGCGAGCGCACCTTCGCCGTTCCCCGTGCACGAACTCGACTCCCGGCTGATCGGCGGCCTCGGCAACAGCTCCGACGCGGTCGAGGGAGTCGTGTCGTTCCTGCAGAAACGCCCACCGGAGTTCGCCATGCGCGTCGACAAGGACCTCCCCGACTACCTGCCATGGCTCCATGAGTGACTATCCGCCCGAACCGTGGAACCTCGCCGGGGACGCCTGGCTGTCCGTCTGGCGCGTCCCAGTCAGTGAGATTCCGGCCCTGCCCGAGGGAGCCCGTCCCCTCGTCTGGCGCGGGCGAGCGACGGTCGTCACCGCGTGGATCGACTACCGGCCACCGGGACAGCTGAGCTACCACGAACTGCTCGCGACCGTGGCCGTGCACGGCCGCCGCCCGGCCGCGTCGATCACCGGCATCTGGGTCGACAGCGCTACGTCGCTGGCAGGCGGGCGCGCGCTGTGGGGCATCCCGAAGGATCTCGCCGCGTTCGAGTTCGCGGGCGGCCACGCGTTCACCGGGTCCGCGGCGACCGAAGACGACTGGATCGCGACCGCCGCGTTCACGCCGCGCCTCGGTCTCCCCTTCTCCGTCCCTGCTGTCTTCGAGGTGGTCCAGACCCTCGACGAACGGCTCAAGCGCAGCCCGGTCGCGTCGAAGGCGGGCGCCCGGCTGGCGTCCTCGGACTGGCAGATCAACCCCGCGGGGCCGCTCGGCTACCTCGCCGGGCACCGTCCGGTAGCCAGCGCGAAACTGGCCGGTTTCACCCTGCGCTTCGGCGGCTGACGATCTCTGCGGAGTGACCCGCAGACCGGTGATCAGGGCGCTCTCAGTGATCACCTAACCCGCCAGGGTGAGTGCGCGACACGCCACCCATTGGGGCACGTGCGGCCCCCAACCCCTACATGTAGTCTCTGGGGACCGACAGCACCCAGCGGCGGGGAGTCCGCTCAGAGTACTTGCCGGCTAACGCTTTGCCCGACCAGCAGCGCTTCGTCCGGGGGACGATGCGCCGATCCGACGCGCCCTTTGGGAGTCATGCATGTCAGTCGACACCAGCCATCGCCCACCCTCCTCTCCGGACAACAAGCCAGCCGGAGTCCGGGTGATCCGGCGCGACGGCAATGTGTCGGAGTTCGACGCCAACAAGATCTCGGTCGCGCTGACGAAGGCGTTCCTCGCCGTCGAGGGTGACGACGCCGCCGCGTCCTCGCGCGTCCACCACGTGGTCGCCGAGCTGACCGAGCAGGTCGAGACCTCGCTGCTGCGCCACGCCGGCCCCGAGCCCGCCCTGCACATCGAGCAGATCCAGGACCTCGTCGAGCTCGCGCTCATGCGCGGCGGGCACCACAAGGTCGCCCGCGCGTACGTCCTCTACCGCGAGGAGCGCGCGAAGGCCCGTCAAGCGACCGCGCCGGTCCCGGCCGAGGCCGCCCTCACCGTCAAGGGCGCCGACGGTTCGCTGCGTCCCCTCGACTGGGCGCGCGTGTCCCACGTTGTGGGAGAAGCCGTCGCCGGACTGGACGACGTCTCCGCCGAGCCGGTGCTCGCCGAGACCAAGCGCAATCTCTACGACGGCATCAGCGCCGACGAGCTCGCGCTCGCGCAGATC
Source organism: Amycolatopsis sp. NPDC058986 (assembly GCF_042741125.1). Taxonomy (NCBI): domain Bacteria; kingdom Bacillati; phylum Actinomycetota; class Actinomycetes; order Pseudonocardiales; family Pseudonocardiaceae; genus Amycolatopsis; species Amycolatopsis sp. NPDC058986. Next base: position 145,561 of record NZ_JBHYJW010000016.1, read on the forward strand.
ATGGCCGCCCGCGTGCTCGTCGAGCAGGAACCGAACTACTCCTACGTGTCCGCCCGGCTGCTGCTGGACAAGCTGCGCGGCGAGGCGCTGAGCTACCTCGCCGGCGCGCCGCGCCAGGCCAGCCAGGACGAGATGGCGACCGAGTACGCGCCGTACTTCCGCGCCTACCTGCGCCGTGCCGTCCAGCTGGAGCTGGTCGACGCCGAGCTGACGTCCTTCGACCTGGACAAGATCACCGCGGCCATCCGGCCCGAGCGTGACCTCGACTTCGGGTTCCTCGGACTGCAGACGCTGTACGACCGGTACTTCCAGCACCACGACGGCGTTCGTTTCGAGCTGCCGCAGGCGTTCTTCATGCGCGTCGCGATGGGACTGGCGATCCGCGAGGACGACCGCGAGGCCCGCGCGATCGAGTTCTACGAACTGCTGTCGAGCTTCCACTTCATGGCTTCGACGCCGACGCTGTTCAACTCGGGCACCACGCGCCCGCAGCTGTCGTCCTGCTTCCTGACCACTGTGGACGACGACCTCGACTCGATCTTCCAGGCGTACAAGAACAACGCGCTGCTGGCGAAGTACTCGGGCGGGCTCGGCAACGACTGGACCCCGGTCCGCGGCCTCGGCGCGCACATCAAGGGCACCAACGGCCAGTCGCAGGGCGTCGTGCCGTTCCTCAAGATCGCCAACGACACCGCGGTCGCGGTGAACCAGGGCGGCAAGCGCAAGGGCGCGGCGTGCGCGTACCTCGAGACCTGGCACGTGGACATCGAGGAGTTCCTCGACCTGCGCAAGAACACCGGCGACGACCGGCGGCGCACGCACGACATGAACACCGCGAACTGGGTGCCGGACGAGTTCCTGCGCCGTGTCGAGGCCGACGGGCAGTGGACCCTGTTCTCCCCCAACGAGACCCCGGACCTGCACGACCTCTACGGGAACGCTTTCGCGCAGCGCTACCGCGAGTACGAGGCCGCCGCCGACCGCGGCGAGATCAAGGTGTTCCGCCGGGTCCGCGCGGTCGACCTGTGGCGGCGCATGCTGACCATGCTGTTCGAGACCGGGCACCCGTGGATCACCTTCAAGGACCCGTGCAACCTGCGCTCGCCCCAGCAGCACATCGGCGTCGTGCACTCGTCGAACCTGTGCACCGAGATCACGCTGAACACCAGCACCGACGAGGTCGCGGTCTGCAACCTGGGCTCGGTCAACCTGCTCAAGCACGTCACTCCGTCCGGTTTGGACACCGAGCGGCTCGAGCAGACCGTGCGCACCGCCGTCCGCATGCTGGACAACGTGATCGACATCAACTTCTACACGATACCGGAGGCACGCCGCTCGAACCTGCGTCACCGCCCGGTCGGCCTCGGCCTGATGGGCTTCCAGGACGCGCTGTTCGAGCTGGGCGTTCCGTTGTCGTCCGAAGCCGCGGTGCGGTTCGCCGACGAGAGCATGGAGCACATCTCCTACTACGCGATCTCGGCCTCGACCAACCTCGCCGAGGAGCGCGGGCAGTACCAGAGCTTCGAAGGTTCCTTGTGGAGCAAGGGAATCCTGCCGATCGACTCGATGCGGCTGCTCATCGACGCCCGCCAGGGCGACGCGCTCGACGTCGACCTCTCGTCCACTTTGGACTGGGGAACGCTGCGCGAGCGGGTCAAGACCGTGGGCATGCGCAACTCCAACGTGATGGCGATCGCGCCGACCGCGACGATCTCCAACATCTGCGGTGTCGGGCAGTCCATCGAGCCGCTGTTCCAGAACCTGTACGTCAAGTCGAACATGTCCGGCGACTTCACCGTGGTCAACCCGCATCTGGTCCGCTCGCTCAAGGAGCGCGGGCTGTGGGACGAGGTCATGGTGAGCGACCTGAAGTACTTCGACGGCAGCCTCGGCCAGATCGACCGCGTCCCGGACGACCTGAAGGCGTTGTACGCCACGGCGTTCGAGATCGAGTCGAAGTGGCTGGTGGACGCCGCCTCCCGGCGGCAGAAGTGGATCGACCAGGCGCAGTCGCTGAACCTGTACATCGCGGCGCCGAGCGGCCGCAAGCTCGACGAGCTGTACCGGTACGCGTGGCACAAGGGCCTCAAGACCACGTACTACCTGCGGGCGCAGTCCGCGACGCACGTGGAGAAGAGCACCCTGCGCGGCACGGACGGCAAGCTGAACGCGGTCTCGGCCACCCCGGCCCCCGCCGCGGTTCCGGCCGCGGCTCCCGCGCCGTCGCCGTCGGCCGCGGTTCCGGCGGTGTCGCCTTCGCCTTCGCCCTCGCCTGAGGCCGCGGTGCCGGTGACTCCGGCAGTGCAGGCGGAGCCGAAGGAGATGCCGGAAGTGTCCGATGTGGACTTCGTCGCCACCGAAGGCGCCGCCTGCCGCATCGACGACCCCGACTGCGAAGCCTGCCAGTAATCCCCGCGTGGTCCGTGAATGCCACATCGAGGGACCCAGAGTCTCTCGATG
>NZ_JBHYJW010000017.1:0-147160 GCF_042741125.1 Amycolatopsis sp. NPDC058986
AAGGGCTACGCCACATGACCCGAGACATCAACCGACCACTCACCCTGCTCGGCATCCACCCCTAACCCCACAACGACTTTGCCGGAACCCTGCCCGCCCTTGGGGGGCGTCCCTGCAACAGTCTATCGCCGGGGTACGACAAAACCGGTGCACAGCGGGGAATGGCGCCGAGTTGTCCACATCCGGGGGTGCCTGTGGACAAGCCTGTTCACAACTCGGCGGCCAAGGCGTTCACCAGCAACGATCCGCGGTGAGACTTCTCAGTATGGGCGAAATGTCTCGCTGAGACGTGCTTGGCGCTGGGCGCCTCCATGTCCGGAAAGCTCCGTTGGGGACGTTGACCGTCCTCAACGACGCGTTGCGGACACGGGAACCCCGGCAACGGCACGAGTCGCGAACGGCGCGGCCCCGGCGTTGAACGTCGGCGATGTGCCGTTCGCGACTCGGCCGACCTGCGCGGAAATCCGTGGCGGGGCGCTGTGACGGTGTCCCGGACGACGCTTCGTCCGAGCCACCGCACCTGACTCCATCGGTGTTCGGATGGCCCGCATGAATGACATTGCGAACCACCGGATGTGTCCTTTGTGGATAGTGTCGCCGTGAAAGGGTCCTTGGGAGCACTGAGTGCTGTGAAGGCTCCCCTTCAGGGCGTTCGGCGCACTGGCAGGGTGTGGCCTGTGAGGTGAGTGGTGCGCTTGTGGCTGGTGGTGACGGTGGGGCGCCTAGTGGCGGCATCGTCTGTCGCGAACGCTCCGTTCGAGACGTTCATCGTCGCCAACGACGCGTCCGGGACATCGCGCCGAACCGGGCACTGGACGCGGCGAGGCCGAGGGACGCCCTGGGTGCGTCCACCGCACCGAGGGACGCCCTTGTCACATCCAACGCACCCAGGGACGCCCTTGGCGCAGTCACACCGCAGGCCCGGCACCGGCCCACAGCGAGCGCGTCAACGCTCGCCGGTCAGCCGCAGAATCTCCCGCGCCACCGCGTCGTTCTGGCGGAAGGACGCCGCGTTGGTCCGTGGCCGCGTGAACGCCGCGGCCGAACGCGCGCTCGTGTGCGGGCCGACAGCGAAGCGATGTGGCCGTGCCTCGCCCGCACCGTCCAGCATCCGCGAGTCGCTCACCCGAGTGTGGATTCGCCCTGACGACAGCCGGTCACCGGTCGTCGAATCCACAATGGACTCCTCGACGAGTTCCCCGGAATCGCGCAGCTGCTGTAGCAATACGTCCGACGCGCGCCCGACACTGGCGTTCGGCAGCCGTGCTTCGATCAGCGTCCGTGCCGTGACCTCGCCGGGAAAGCTCACGCCGGAGGCGGCGAACAGACCGCGAGAGGTGTCCGCGCGCACCCGCATTTCCGCGCCCACGAAGGAAACCACTCCGGCATCTTGCAGTGCCAGCAGTTCCTCCAGCCGTCGTGGCGGTGGCCCACTGGCGAAGTACGAGAAGAACCCGTGGAACCATCCGTCCAGATCGGACAGTTGCGAAGCCGCGTCGAGACGACCGGTGCCCACCAGACCGGGAAGCTGGCCGTACACCGAAAGCAAGGCCATGAACGCGCCGAGGTCGGCACTGAACTCACTGTCGGCGCGCCGGGAAAGATCCGCCTCGACGTACTCCCGCAGTTCCTTGCCGAACTCCTCGGCGGAACCGGTCCACAGGCCGGTCAGCGGACGGTCCAAAGCGGACAGATCGAGCCGGTCCTGCTCGGCGGGAACGGCGCGGTCGATCAACGACGTCATTTCCGCGGAATCCCATGGTGTATCGGCGAAAGCGTCAGCGAACACGGCGAAGTCGAGCTGGACCCGGTCCGGATGCCCGGTGAACAGTTCGCTGTAGTACCCCCAGGCGATCTCCTTCGCGATCACCGGCCACACGTCGCGGCGGAAGTGCAGAGGCCCAGGTACCTCGCACAGCTTTTCTATCGCGTAGGCATCGAAAAACTTGGGTAGCTGCAAGGGCTTCCCCCGCAGCCGGTAGCCGATTTTCGCGTGATAGGGCACACCGCGGCGCGAGCCGACGTACAGCACCGGCTCGGCGCCGCTCGGGTGATAGCGCAGCCCGCCGCACGTCAGTTTCTCGAACCGGCCGCCGCGCCCCTCGGTCAGCAGCAACATGAGATCCACGAAGGCGAGCCCGAATCCCCGCACCAGCACCGGTTCCCCGGCTGGGACGGCCCCGTAGTCGACGTCGGCGGTGTACCCGGCCGGGTAGTAAGCCAGGCCGTGCTGGACGGCGAAATCGGCGAGTTCACTCTCCCGTCCGTCGGGTTCCGCGTCGATGTGGCCCACGGTGAACATCACCGCGTCGGCGATCACGGGCTCGTCGACACCGTCGAGCCACACCCGCTGCGGATCCCCGTCCTCGACCCGGACCGCGTGCGCACGATGCTCGACGACCTCGACGCCGTCGGGCAGTTCCGCGAGCACCTTCCGGTAAAACCAGTCCAGGTAAGCACTTTGCAGCCGCCGGGTCGGGAATTCCGTGCCCGCCAGCGAGTCCAGCTCGGACCGCACGCCGACGGGCACCTGCGCGTCGAGCGTGCCGTCACGCACCTGACGCGCCCATTCGATGAGGGAGGGGCCCGGCAGGATCGGCCCGTCGATCCGCACCGAGTCGTCGGTGAACACCGTGACGTCCTCGGCCATCGAATTCATGCGCAGCAGCGGGGACTGCGCATAACGCCAGACCCGGCCCGGTCCGGGCGGGAACGGGTCGATCAGATGCACGACGAGCCGCCCGGAGAGCAGCTCCGGAGCGTTCGCGGCAAGCCTTTCGAGGACGCCGACCCCACGCGGTCCGGCGCCCACGACGGCGAGTGTGAACGGCGGATCTTCGGCCACGCCCCGAAGTTACGCCGGGCCGGTGCCGCGGCGGGAAGTTCCCACAGTGCGGACACCGGCGGAAAGATCCCGCAAACCACCGTGCGCACGGCGCCGAATCCCTGCTATCTGTCCGGCACGGAAAGGATCGTCGATGATCGCGCAGCAGAGTTCCGGCACGCCGTCTTCCGCGCGCGGACGGGGAGGCGGCAGAGGTGTCCGATGACGTCCGCAGGCCGGACAAGGCACCGACGGCCAAGGATGTGGTCGACACACTGCGCCACGGCCGGTGGGCGATCTTCTGCCACGAATGGGCAGGCGATCGGATCGATCCCCCGCGCTGGCGCGAAATCGTCGACGCGGCCGCGACGGAAGCCGGGATCGACGCCGAGTTCGTGGTGATCGAGAAGCGCTCGCTGACCGTGGTCTTCAACCGCGCCGCGGCACCGTCGTTCGAGCAGGTCCGGGACTCCGTCGAGGTCATCGAGCGCTATCGCCGGCTCCGGCGCTGTTCCTGATCTTCCCAGCAGCCGGACGTCGTTGCCGTTCCGTACGCCGAGGGCGTAGCCGTGGAAAGGGACGACGAAATGGGGTGGCGGCATGCCGGTCGAATTCCTGGGCATCGGGGGAACGCACGACGGTTCGGAAACGCACGCGCGATCCGGCGGCGTCTTCGACAAGGAGTACACATTGCGGTTGGCCCGCGCGCACGAGGATTTCGGCTGGGATCGGGTGTTGTTCGCGTACGGCTCCGGTTCACCGGACCCCGCGCAGGCGGCGGCGTACGTCGCGACGAAGCTCGACACCCTGCAGATCCTGCTGGCGCATCGGCCGAACGTGTCCTATCCGACCTTCGCGGCGAAGACGTTCGCCAGCCTCGACCAGATTTCCGGCGGTCGCCTGACCGTGCACTTCATCACCGGTGGCAACGACCACGAGCAGCAACGCGAGGGCGACTACCTGACCAAGGACCAGCGCTACGACCGCACCCGCGAGTACATCCAGATCGTCAAGCGCGCGTGGACTTCGCCGGAGCCATTCGACCACGAAGGCGAGTACTACCGCTTCGCCGACTTCGTCAGCGACATCCGCCCAGTACAGCAGCCGAGGCCGAACGTGTCGTTCGGCGGATCGTCGCCTGCCGCGTACGCCGCCGGTGGCGCGGAGGCCGACATCTACTGCCTGTGGGGCGAGCCGCTCGCGCAGACGGCGGAGCAGATCGAAGCCGTCGCCGAGGCCGCGAAGGCAGCGGGCCGCACCGAAGTCCCGCGCATCCAGGTCGCGTTTCGTCCGATCATCGCGCCTACCGAGGAACTCGCATGGGAGAAGGCGTATCGCACAGTCGGCGCCATCAAGGAACGCACCGCGGGCGGTCAGCCACTGACCCGTCGTCACCGGCTGACCGATCCGGAGAACACCGGTTCCCAGCGGCTGCTCGAGATCGCCGAACGCGGTGAGCGGTTCGACCGCGCGCTCTGGACGCCGACCTCGGCCGCGACCGGCGGCGCGGGGAACTCGAACGCACTGGTCGGGACGCCGGAGACGGTCGCGCAGGCCTTGCTGGACTACTACGACCTCGGTGTCGACATCCTGTCCGCCCGCGGCTACGACATGCTCGGCGACACGATCGACTTCGGCCGCCACGTCATCCCGATCGTCCGCGAGGAAGTCGCGAAGCGTGACGCCGAACGGACGGCCACCGGCACACCGGCTCCGGACGCGCTCGCCGTCGACGGCTGATCAAGGGGCGCTTGATCACGATTACCGAACGTCTGCGATCGAAAAACTTCGGTAGCAGGCGAGATACCGGCGAAAGAACCTAGAGATTCACCAACGCCGCACGAGACACTGACCCCGGCAACTCACTTATCGTGACTAGGCGGTGACGACTAGCCCCCGCAGGTCTCCACCTGGTCACCGGTGCAGTACGGTCTGCACACGAAGCCGGGGAGAAGAACGCATGGCACCACCGTCGGCCCGGGTCACATTTCGCGAGGTATTCGGCGTTCCCGAATTCCGAGCGCTGTGGTTCGGCGAGCTGTTGTCGATCGCGGGCGACCAGCTCGCCAGGGTGGCGCTGTCGATCCTGGTGTTCACCGGCACGAATTCCGCGACGCTCACCGGCCTGACATACGCGCTGACGTACGCGCCTTCCCTGCTCGGCGGCGTGTTCCTCACCGGCCTCGCCGACCGCTTCCCGCGCCGCAGCGTGATGGTCGCCGTCGACCTGATGCGGGCCGGGCTGATCCTGCTGGTCGCGATCCCGGGACTGCCGTTCTGGGTGATGTGCGTGCTGGTCGGCGCGGTTTCCCTGCTGAACCCGCCGTTCAAGGCGTCCCAGCTGGCGCTGCTGCCGCAGGTGCTCGAAGGCGACCGGTTCGTGGTCGGCATGGGCATCCGCAGCATGACCGTCCAATCGGCACAGTTGCTCGGCTTCGCCGGCGGCGGCGCGTTGCTCACCGCGCTCGACCCGCGGCTGGCCCTGGTGCTCGACGCGGTGACCTTCGTCCTTTCGGCGACGTTCGTCCGGTTCGGCGTCCACGCGCGACCGGCCGCGGCGCCGAACAAGGAGAAACGCAAGTCGTTCTTCGCGAGCCTCGGCGCGGGCGGCCGGATCGCGTTCGCCAACTCCGCGCTGCGCACGCTGGTGATCTTCACCTGGCTGATGGGACTGCTCCCGGTCTACGAGGGGATCGCGGCGCCCTACGTTTCGGCGTCGGGCGGCGGCCCGCAGGTGATCGGCCTGCTGCTGGCGGCCGACCCGATCGGCAGCGTCATCTTCACCTTCGTCTACACCCGGTGGGTGCCCGCGCGGGTGCGGCCGAAGCTCATCGGACCGCTGTCCGCGCTCACCGCTGTTCCGCTGTTGCTCTGTTTCCTGCAACCGGGGCCGGTCGTGTCGATCGTGCTGTTCATCGTGTCCGGCGGCTTCGGCACGGTGGCGTTACTGCAGGCCACGGCCTCCTTGACGCTCGCGGTGCCGGACGAGCACCGGGCGCAGGCGATGGGCCTGTCCAACACCGGGCTGACCACGATGATGGGTATCAGCCCGCTGATCGGCGGTATCCTCGCGGATCAGGTCAGCGCCCAGACGACCGTCGGCATCTTCGGGGTCGTCGGAGTCGTGCTGACGGTGCCGTTGGCACTCGTGTGGCAGCGGGCCGTGCTCGCGGAGCCGAGCCGCTGGATCGATGAAGAAGCCGCACGCGCCGAACACGCCTAACGTGCTCCGCGCGTGAGGCTCTACCTGCGCGACCTCTGCGGTGCGCTTGCGGTCACTGGTCTTTGCCGCGCATCGCTGGCCACCCTTCACTCCGGCGTCAGGGAAAAAGTACACACTCAAAGCCCTTGTGGACAGGCGGCGAACGGGCTGAAACTGTGCGTGAGTGTTTTGTAACCGGACACCCGCGCAAGGGGTTGGGGGAAAAATGGTCACATCGGGGGAACACACTGGACAACGAGTGATTTCTGGTGTTGCCGAGTGGGCGCTGTGGTCACGGCCGCGCCGCTGGATCGTTGCGACGCTGAGCGCACTGGCCGTGACACTGATCTGGACGACGGTCAGCACCCTGGTGATCCCGGTCACGTGGAAGCACGTCGGACTCTTCTCCCTGCTGGCCGCGCTCGCGGTGACACAGTCCGAAGTCACCCGTCGCATCGAGCGCCAGCGCCGCATCCTGAGCAATGGCCCCCACGTCAACATGACGTCGGTGTGGCTGCTCCCCGGCGGCCTGCTGCTGCCCGTCCACCTCGTCGCCGCGCTCGGCGTCGTCCTGTACGTCTACATGGCACTGCGTAGCTGGCAGGGCATCCGCCCCGCGCAGCCGCACCGCGTCGCGGCCAACGCGACGACAATGATCCTCTCCGGATGTACGGCTGGGCTCGTGGGGGATTTTCTGCCCGCCACCAACGGAGTCACGATTGTTTGCGCCGCGGCGCTCGCCTTCTTCGTCGTCAACACCGCGCTCACCGGTCTCGGCCTCTACCTCGCCGAGCCCGAGTCCGCGACGGCCGAATCGTGCCTCGGCGGGATGGACGACAACCTGCTCGAACTGTCCACTTTGTGCGTCGGCGGCCTGCTGGTGATGGTGCTGCAGAACGAGCCGCTGCTCTCGGTGCTGGTGATCCTGCCGCTGTACGTGCTGCAGCGTTCCGTGCTGGTCAAGCGGCTGGAGGAACTGGCGACCACGGACCAGAAGACGCAACTGCTCAACGCCACGACCTGGCAGGACGGCGCGCAGCGGGAAATCTCCCGCGCCGAACGCGAAGGGGGCGGTTTCGGCGCGCTCATGATCGACCTCGATCACTTCAAGCGCATCAACGACACCTACGGCCACCTCGCGGGTGACGACGTTCTCAAGGCGGTCGCCGCGGTGGTGAAGGCCGAGACCAGGGCGCACGACCTCGTCGGCCGCTTCGGCGGCGAGGAGTTCGTCGCGCTCCTGCCCGCGACGTCCAAAGAGGACGCCATCGTGACGGCCGAGCGGATCCGGCAACGGGTCAGCGAACTCGTCATCGACACCAGGACCAACGAGGGCGAAGCGGTGGCGATCCAACGCCAGACGGCGTCGATCGGCGTCGCGTCGTATCCGCTCGACGGGTCCAGTGTGGAGGAGGTGATGGCGTCCGCCGACGCGGCTGTTTACGCCGCCAAACATGGCGGACGCAATCGCGTGGTCGGTTCGGTCGCCTCACCCGCACTCGCCGCGGTGGCTTAGGCCCAAACTCCCCGAGGCCCATGCCGTTAAGGCCACCTTACGGGCGTTGAATCCAGTCCAGTCGCGCGCAGCGCGTCCGTTGAGGGCGGCGGGGGCATGGATGGAGCCCATAAGGTGGCCTTAACGGCATTCGGGGGTGCGTCAGGCGAGGCCGGTGGCTTCGGCGGCGGCCGGGTCGGAGTCGGTGAGGAACTGGCGGCAGCGGTCGTACTCCTCGGATTCGCCGATCTTGCCCGCGGCGCGGGCCAGCGCCGCCAGCGCGCGCAGGAAGCCCTGGTTGGGGCGGTGCGACCACGGCACCGGGCCGAAGCCCTTCCAGCCGGCGCGGCGCAGCTGGTCGAGACCGCGGTGGTAGCCGGTGCGAGCGTAGGCGTACGCGGCGACGGCGTCGTCCGCGTCCAGGGCCTTCTCGGCCAGCGCGGCCCACGCCTCGCTGAAGTACGGGTGCTCCGCGGCGACGGTCGCCGGATCGGTCCCGGCGGCCAGCGCGGCCTGTGCGGCGGTGTGCTCGGGCAGCAGCGTCGGCTCGGGGCCGAGCAGGTTGGCGTGCGTCATACCCGCCATTCTGCCCAGACCCTCACCGGCCTAGAAGAAGAGACTCCCGAGCACGCCGCCACCGGCGAGCACGAGCGCGGCGATGACCACCGCGGCGACAACACGTTTGGGCATCATGGCCGGACACCATGCCGTCCCCGGCGGGTCCGAGGCAAATCCGCCACCCCTACGGGTGAACCCTGGTTTTCGCGGTATCTGCCACGTTTTCGCCCGGACGTCCGGATGAGCAGGGATGATGGCCCGCATGACAAAGGCAGGAGACGTCACCGGGGCCCTCGGGCCGGACGTCGTTCCCCGCGGCCCGGTCGGGAAGACGAAGCTGTTCTTCCAGCGACACTGGCACCGCGGCGCACCGGGCACGCCGACACCGGACTGGGTGCTGCGCTTCTGCTACGGGATGTGGCTGGTCGCGTTCGCCTTCAAGCTGCTGGGCTCGTCGTGGGACATGTCGTGGCACTTCATGTGGCTGCGGGACGATCTCGCCCCGCCGCACCTGATCAACACCGTCGGCACCGTGATCGTCCTGGTACTGGTGGCGATCCACAGCTACACCGGCATGGGCTGCGACAAACGCTCGCTGCGGCTGATGCAGATCGGGCTCGTCGTGTTCCTGGTCGCCGCGCCGCTCGACGTCATCAACCACCGCGTCAACGGCCTCGACCTGACCGCGTGGAGCCCGTCGCACATGATGCTCTACCTGGGCACCGGCATCATGCAGGCCGGCGTGCTCGACGGCTGGCTGAAGCTGTCGAAGCCCGGCAGGTTCCGCACCGGGGTACTGCTCGCGCTGTGGGCGTTCTTCCTGGAGAACACGTTCTTCCCGAACGGCCAGCAGGAGTACGGCATCCTCGGGCTGCGGGCCTGGGAACGCGGGACGCCGGAGGCGGAGCCGACGCTGCTGGACTTCGCCGCGAACCAGATCGGGCACCCCGTCGACCGGACGGCGGTCCTGCACTTCACGATGCCGATCCCGGAGTGGGTCTACCCGCTGTGGGGCATCGGCGTGATGGCGCTGATCCTCGCGCTCGCTCGCAAGACCGTCGGGACCCGCTGGGCGGCGACGACGGTCGCGGCCGCGTACGTGGCCTACCGCGCGGTGATGTGGCCGCTTCTGCTCGGGATGGGCTTCCCGGTGTCGACCGTGCCGTTCTACCTGCTCGCGGTCGGCCTCGCGATCGACGTCGCCTACCGGATCGGCCGGGAGCACGCGCTGCTCACCGCCGGGATCGGGGCCCTGCTGGTCACCGCGTTCGGCTATGGCGCGCTGTGGCTCCAGGCGCAGTTCCGGCCGTGGATCCTCGGCGACGCGCACACCGAATCCGCACCGCCGCTCGCGTACTGGACGGCCGGGGTCGCGCTCGTCGGCGTCTTCGCGCTGTGGGCCGCCGCGACCAGGCTGCCCGCACTCCGGCTCCGCAAATAGCTGAAGGGGACTTTCGTCGCATGCGATGCGAGGAAAGTCCCCTTCAGCTCGTCTAACGCGAGGAAAGTCCCCTTCAGCTCAGCTTGTTGCCCGCCGAGCCGAGCGACTGGGCGGCCTCGACGACGCGGGCGGCCATCCCGGCCTCCGCGGCCTTGAGGTAGCTGCGCGGGTCGTAGACCTTCTTGTTGCCGACCTCGCCGTCGATCTTCAGCACGCCGTCGTAGTTCTTGAAGAAGTGGTCCGCGATCGGGCGGGTGAACGCGTACTGCGTGTCGGTGTCGACGTTCATCTTCACCACGCCGTACGACACGGCCTCGCGGATCTCCTCCGGCAGCGAACCGGACCCGCCGTGGAACACCAACTCGAACGGCTTCGACCCGGCCGCGAGGCCCAGCTTCTTGGCGGCCGCTTCCTGACCGCCCTTGAGCACGTCCGGGCGCAGCTTGACGTTGCCCGGCTTGTACACGCCGTGCACGTTGCCGAAGGTCGCGGCCAGCAGGTAGCGGCCATTCTCGCCGGAGCCGAGCGCGTCGATCGTCTTCAGGAAGTCACCCTCGGCGGTGTACAGCTTCTCGTTGATGTCGTGCGCGACGCCGTCCTCTTCACCGCCGACGACGCCGATCTCGACCTCGAGGATGATGTTCGCAGCGGCCGCCTTGGCGAGCAGTTCCTGAGCGATCTCCAGGTTCTCGTCGAGATCGATCGCCGAACCGTCCCACATGTGCGACTGGAACAGCGGGTGCTGACCGTTCTTGACCCGCTCCGCCGAGATCTCGATCAGCGGCCGGACGAAGCCGTCCAGCTTGTCCTTCGGGCAGTGGTCGGTGTGCAGGGCGACGTTGACGTCGTACTTGGCGGCGACGACCTGCGCGAACTCGGCCAGCGCGACCGAGCCGGTGACCATGTCCTTGACCTTCTGGCCGGACGCGAACTCGGCGCCGCCGGTGGAGAACTGGATGATGCCGTCGCTCTCCGCCTCGGCGAACCCGCGGATCGCGGCGTTCAAGGTTTCCGACGAGGTCACGTTGATGGCCGGGTAGGCGAACTCGTTCGCCTTGGCCCGGTCGAGCATCTCCGCGTAGACCTCGGGGGTGGCGATGGGCATCGTTCTCCTCCTCGGAAAGGCCCTCCTCGAAAGGGCGCTTGGGCTTTCGGGCGCATCGTACGAGGTGGACCGGCACGGCACACCGGTCCCATGGCCTCGCCCACATCATCCCGCAGCGGCCCGCAGCAGCTTCAGGTCGGGCTTGCCGACGTCGGTGAGCGGAATCTCGTCGACCAGATGCAGCGCGTGCGGCGCGTACATCGCCCCCAAGCGCTCGGTGACGAACTCGCGGACTTCCTCGATCGTGAGCGTCCGGCCGGGCGCCGGCGACACCGCGACGTGGATGCGCTCCATCCGGTCCTCGTCGGGCACGCCGTACACCGCGACCTGCGCGACGGCCGGATGCCCGAACAGCACCTCTTCGAGTTCGGCGGGATACGCGTGCCCGCCGACCACGATGATCATGTCCTTGATCCGCCCGCTCAGATGCAGATAGCCCTCGTCGTCGAGGAAGCCGACGTCGCCGGTGTGCACCCAGCCGTCGCGGAACACCTGGGCGCTCAGCTCGGGATTACGCCAGTAGTGCGTGGCACTCGACGCGGACTTCACACACACCTCGCCGCGCTCGCCTGCCGGGAGATCCCGGTCCTCTTCGTCCCGGATCGCCACCTCGATGCCGGGCAGGGGCCGTCCCGCGGTCTCGAGCAGCTCGGGCCGCTGGTGTTCCTCCGGGCTCAACAGCGCGATGCCGCCTGCTTCGTTGGTCCCGTAGGCCTGGGCCAGCACCGGCCCGAACCGCTTCATCGCGGCCCTGATCCGCTCCGGCGAGGCGGGGCATCCGCCGTAGTTGATCTGCCGAAGGCTGGACAGGTCGTGCTGGTCGACCGCCGGGTGATCCATCAGCGCGTAGAGCAGCGGTGGCAGCACGATCAGGTCGGTGGCCCGGTACCGCTCGACCGCTTCGAAGACCTTGCCCGCGTCGAAGCGCGCCAGCAGCACGAGCCGGCCGCCGGCGAGGAGGATCGCGTCGGCGCTCTGCCCGGCGATGTGCGCGAGCGTGGCGCAGACGAGCTGGACCGTGTCCGGGCTGATGTAGGTGCTCATGAACTCGACGATTCCGGCGTGGGTGCGGAAACTCCACGGAATCCCCTTGGGGTGCCCGGTGGTGCCGCCGGTGTGCCGGATGCAGAACACGTCCTCCTCGCCGACCGGATGCGGTGCCATCGGCGTCGTGTCGGTGGCCGAGGCGAGCAGGTCGTCGAACGTGAGCTCCATCGCCGGGTGCTCGCCGAGTTCCTTGGCGCGGACGGCGAGATCGGGGTCGACCAGCAGCACGTCAGTGTCCACATCGGACACAATGGCGGTCTGGATCGCCGGCGCGATCCCCTCGTACAGGTTGACGACGCGGGCACCGATCAGGCTGACGGCGTACCGCGCGGCGAGCATTTCGACCCGGTTGGCGGACAGCGTCGTCACGGTCGAGCCCGGTCCGACACCGTGCCCGGCCAGCCCGCGGGCCATCCGGTGGACGAGCGCGGCCAGGTCACCCCGGCGCACCTCGGTGCCGTCGGGCTGGACACACGCCACGGTGTCCGGCTCGACGGCGAGCGCGGCGAGGATCGAGGCGACGTAGTTACCGGTCATGGGTTCCTCCCTGGTTCAAGATCACGAACCAGGGTGAACCCTCAAGTAAACTTGAACTCAAGGAATTCGCTGTCATCCGACGGAAAATTCCGCCAAGGCCGCCGGAATGGACGTTATCCCGCTTTCGAGCGCAGGAGTTTCAGGTCGGGCTTTCCCGCGTCGGTGAGCGGAATCTCGTCGACCAGGTGGACCTCGTGGGGCGCGTACATCGCTCCCAGCCGCTCGGTGACGAACTCGCGCAGCTCGCCGAGTTCGGCGGTTTGCCCCGGTTTGGGCACGATCGCCGCGTGGACCCGTTCCGTCCGGTCCGCGTCGGCGACGCCGTACACCGCCACCGCGCCGACCGCCGGGTGACCGAGGAGGATTTCCTCCAGTTCCAACGGGTACACGTGCCCGCCCACCACGATGATGATGTCCCTGAGCCGCCCGGACAGGTGCAGATAGCCCTCCTCGTCGAAGAAGCCCGCGTCCCCGGTGTGCACCCAGCCGTCCCGCCACACCCGCGCGGTGGCCTCGGGATCACGCCAGTACCCGAGCCCGCCCAGCGGTGACCGGACGCAGATCTCGCCGGGCTCGCCGGTCGGCAGATCGCGGCCTTCCGGATCGCGGATCGCGATCGTGGCGGCCGGATGCGGTTTTCCCACGGTGGCGAGCAGTTCGGGGCGGGCGTGTTCCTCGGGGCTGAGGAAGGCGATGCCCCCGGCCTCGGTGGCGCCGTACACCTGCAGGAGGACCGGGCCGAACCTGTCGACGGCTTCGGCGAGCCGAGCGGGGGAAGCCGGGCATCCGCCGTAGCCGATCTGCCGGAGACTGGACAGGTCGTGCTTGTCGGCCGCCGGGTGGTCCATCAGTGCGTAGAGGTGCGGTGGCAGCACGAGGAGATCCGTGACGCGGTACCGCTCGACCGCCGCCAGCACGGCGGCCGCGTCGAACCCTTGCCGCAGCACGAGTTCACCGCCGCTGACAAGGACGGCGTCGACGATGGAGCCCGCTATGTGCCCGAGCGGCGTGAAGACCAGCTGGACCTTGCCGGACTCGGGCGACACCGACCTCGCGAAGTCGACCAGTGCCAGCGGGGACCGGAACGGCAGCAGGATTCCCTTGGGGTGTCCCGTGGTCCCGCCGGTGTGGCGGATGCTGAAGATGTCGTCCGGGGAGACCGGGTACGGCTCCAGCGGACTCGGGGCCGCGGCCTCGGCGAGTGCGAGCAAATCCGCGCCCGGCGACCCCGGCCCAAAGCCGAGCACCGCTTTGACCGGCGCGGTAGCAAGGATTTCGATCGCGTTGGCGGACAACGCGGGATCGACCACGAGCAGATCGGTGTCCACATCGGACACAATGGCGGCCTGGGTCGCCACGGCCATGCCCTCGTAGAGCGAAACGACACGGGCGCCGAGCAGCCCGGCGGCATAGCGCGCGGCAAGGACTTCGGCGCGGTTCGGCGACAACAGCGTGACGGTGGCGCCCGGACGGACACCGTGCTCGGCGAAGACGCGGGCGAAGCGGTAGATCAGTGCGGCGAATTCACCACGGGTGAAGGTTTCGCCGCCGTCCTGGCGGCTGACCACGCAGTCCGGATCGGTGGCGAGCGCGGCGAGGATCGGTTCGACGTAGTTGTCGGTGGGCAAGATCGCAGCCTCCCAGTCTGGTCCTGCCCACCAGTCTGCTCCGGCCCCGTACCCCGTCGCCAAACCGTTTCCCTGTCAAGGTCCGTGAATGCCACATCGAGGGAATCAGAGTCCCCCGATGTGGCATTCACGGAACGTCAGAGCAGGACTTCGGCGAGCGCGCGGTAGCCCGGCAGCGGGTCCTCGCCGAGCACCTGGACCGTCACGTGGTCGGCACCCGCGTCGAGGTGCGCGCGGATCCCCGCGGCGATCGTCTCGGCGTCGCCGTGCAGGGCGAGCGCGTCGACCAGCCGGTCGCTGCCGTCACCGGCGAGGTCCTCGTCGGTGAAACCGAGCTTGCGCAGATTGGCGGTGTAGTTGGCGAGGCCGAGGTAGAACTTCACGGTCGCGCGCCCGATTTCGCGACCCTTGGCCGGATCGGTCTCCAGCACGACCTTGTGTTCCGGCGCCAGCAGCGGACCTTCGCCGAGGATTTCGCGCGCCTGCCGGGTGTGTTCCGGCGTCGTCAGATACGGGTGCGCGCCCGCGCTGCGCTCCCCGGACAGCTTGACGACCTTCGGGCCGAGCGCCGCGAGCGCCCGCGCCTCGACCGGGACGCCGCCCTTGTCCAGCGCGTCGAGGTAGTCGACCAGCGCCGCGTAGGGCTTGGTGAACTCCTGCGTGTGCTCACGGTGTCCCGCGCCGATGCCGAGCAGGAAGCGGTCCGGGTGCTTGGCGGCGATCCGCCGGTAGGACGCGGCGACCGTCGCGGCGTCGTCCTTCCAGATGTTGACGATGCCGGTCGCCAGTGCGATCCGGTTGGTCGCGTCGAGAACCTTCTCGACCAGTTCGAGGTCACCCGAGGGCGATCCACCGACCCAGATGGCGCCGTAGCCCAGTTTCTCCAGTTCGACGGCGAGTTCGGGGGTGAGCCCCTGCTCGTGCCGCCAGATGCCGATCCTGCCCAGTTCGATACCCATGCCCCTGCCCAACACCGGAGAAGCCGGTTTTCTGCCCGGGTCGGCTAACTTACTTTCTAGTAGCTTACTCGGGGTAGGTTGAGGTACGGTGCCGCCACAGGAACCGAGGAGGCATCGTGGCCAATCCCTTTTCGCTGCTCAACGGCCCGAAAAAGGTCGAAGGCAAGGTCGTCCTGATCACCGGGGCCGCCCGCGGCATCGGCGCCGGACTCGCGGAACGGCTCGCCGCGCACGGGGCGAAGGTCGCGCTCGTCGGGCTCGAAGCCGCCGAACAGCAGAAGGTCGCCGACCGGATCGGGCCCAACGCGCACGCGTGGGAAGCCGACGTCACCGACTGGGCCGCGCTGGAGAAGGCCACCGCCGGGGTCGTCGAGCACTTCGGCGGGATCGACGTCGTCATCGCCAACGCCGGGATCGCGACCGCGGGTTTCGTGCGCTCGGTGGACCCGGCCGCGTTCGAGAAGGTCATCGAGGTCGACCTGCTCGGCGTCTGGCGCACCTTCCGCGTCACGCTGCCGCACGTCATCGAACGTCGCGGCTACCTGCTCGCGATCTCCTCACTGGCCGCGATCACCCACGCGCCGGGCATGGCGAACTACGCCGCCGCGAAAGCCGGCGTCGAGGCGTTCTCGAACAGCCTCCGCGCCGAGGTCGCGCATCTCGGCATCAAGGTCGGCGTCGCGCATCCGACATGGATCCGCACCGACCTCGTCGAAAGCGCCGATGCGCATCCGGTGTTCGGCAAGCTCCGCGGGAGCATGCCCGGCCTGATCGGCAAGACGTATCCGCTGAACGTCGCGCTCGACAACCTCGAAGCGGGCATCCTCCGGCGCGCCAGGACGATCCATGTGCCGCGCTGGGTCGGCGGGCTCAAGCTGCTCCGCGCCTTCCTGCCGCCGATCATCGAGATCGGCTCACGCAGCCGCGTCCCGGCCGCGGACAAGGCCGCGCTGGAAGACGTCAAGGCACGCGGAGCGTACGAAGCGTCCGTCACCGGACACGGCGGCCGAGCGGCGACGAAACGGTCTTGATCTCGACAGCAGGCCACCCTCGGGGCACAGTTGACCACCTGACAACAGTCCCGTGAGCCCCGGAGGTGTCCGTGTCGCGTCGCGATCAGATCAGGATGACCGAGGACGAGGTCCGCGACTACCTCGCCGAACAGAAGGTCATCAACGTCGCCAGCGTCGGCCCCAACGGCCGCCCGCACCTGGCGCCGCTGTGGTACTACCCGCACGAAAACGGCGTCGCGACCTGGACCTATCGCACGTCACAGAAGGCGAAGAACCTCTACCGCCTGCTACAGGCGACCGTGCTCCTCGAGGACGGCGAGTCGTACGAACGGCTGCGCGGAGTCTCGTTCGAGGCCGACGTCGAGATCGTCGAGGACACCGCCGAGGTCACTCAGATGGGTATCGCGCTCATGCAGCGTTACGCCGGCGCGAAGCCCGGCGACCCTGTCCCCGACGAGCTGTCGACGTTCATCGGCGGCCAGGCCCCGAAGCGAATCGGCCTGATCCTGCGACCGACCAAGACCGCGAGCTGGGACCACACGAAGCTCGGAGGCGCCTACTGATTTGTAGGTACTGACGAGTAGGGAGTACTTGGAAGTAACTGTTACTTGAGGTAACGTCATAGACGGAGCACCCCAGCGCAGCGGAGGCCGTCAGATGACCGAACGCTTCAAGGTCGTGATCGTTGGCACCGGGTTTTCCGGGCTCGGCCAGGCGATCCAGCTCGAAAAAGCCGGTATCCGGGACTACGTGATCCTGGAGAAGGCCGACGAGGTGGGTGGTACCTGGCGCGACAACTCGTACCCGGGCTGCGCCTGCGACGTGCAGTCGCACATGTACTCCTTCTCGTACGAGCAGAACCCCGACTGGTCGCGGTCGTTCTCGCCGCAGCCGGAGATCTTCGACTACCTCAAGGGCGTCGCGGACAAGTACCGGCTGCGCGAGAAGATCCGCTTCGGCATCGAGATCACCGGGGCGCACTGGGACGACGGCGAGCGCCGCTGGGCCGTGGAGACCAAGACCGGTCAGGAGTTCTCCGCGCAGTTCCTGGTCTCCGGCGTCGGCGGTCTGCACATCCCGCAGATCCCGAAGCTGCCGGGGATCGAGAAGTTCAAGGGCCAGAAGTGGCACTCCGCGCAGTGGAACCACGAGTACGACCTGAAGGGCAAGAAGGTCGCCGTCGTCGGTACCGGCGCGAGCGCCATCCAGTTCGTGCCCCGGATCGCGCCGGATGTCGCGGAGCTGACGCTGTTCCAGCGGACGCCGCCGTGGATCATGCCCAAGCCCGACCACGCGATGCCCGGCTGGGCACAGACGCTGTTCCGCCGCGTGCCGGGCACGCAACGCGCGTACCGCAACGCGCTCTACTGGCTGCTCGAAGCGCGGGCGATCGGCTTCAACGGCCATCCCGCGATCATGAAGGCGGGCGAGCTGATCGCGCGGCGGCACATCGCCAAGGGCGTCAAGGATCGCGCGCTGCGCCGCAAGGTCACCCCGGACTACACCATGGGCTGCAAGCGAGTCCTGATCTCCAACGACTACTACCCGGCGCTCAACCGGTCCAATGTGGACGTCGTGACGAGCGGGGTGCGCGAGGTCAAGGCACACAGCGTCGTCGACGGCGCCGGTGTCGAGCACGAGGTCGACGCGATCATCTACGGCACCGGCTTCCACGTCACCGACGCGCTGGAATACCTCGACATCACCGGTGTCGAGGGCCGCAGCCTCGCCAAGACGTGGGCCACCAACGGACTGGAGACCCACAAGGGCATCACGGTCTCCGGCTTCCCGAACCTGTTCTTCCTGCTCGGCCCGAACACCGCGCTGGGACACAACTCCGTGGTGTTCATGATCGAATCGCAGTCCCGGTACGTCGTCGACGCGATCAAGCTCGCCGACTCGCGGGACGCCGCGGCGCTGAACGTCCGGCCCAGCGTGCAGGACCAGTTCCAGGCCGAGATCCAGGACAAGCTGGTCAAGGGCGTCTGGACACAGGGCGGCTGCAAGAGCTGGTACCTCGACGCGAAGGGTGTCAACCGCACGATCTGGCCCGGGTTCACCTGGCGCTACTGGCTGGAGACCCGCAAGGTCGACCCGAGCGACTACGAGCTTTCCGGACGGGCCCGGTGACCACCGCGGCAGCGTCCAATGCCGCCTCCGCGGGAGGAAATACGTCGGCGGAGGACCACGAGCAGATCGTCCTGCACGCGCGCGACGTCAAGTTCGACTGGGCGTCGCTGCCGATGCACTGGATTCCCGGCGAGCCGCAGGCGACCCACACGATCAACGTGCTGCACATCGCGCTGCCCGAGGGCGAGCGCTGGTTCGTCGAGGTGTTCAAGCAGGCCGTGCCGCTGATCCGCGACGAACGGCTCAAGGAGGACGTCCTCGGCTTCATCGGCCAGGAGGCGATGCACGCCGAGGCCCACGACGGCGCGGCGGAGCACCTCGAAGCCGCCGGACTGCATGTGCGGCCGTATATCGCGCAGATGGAATGGCTGTTCCGCAAGCTGCTCGGCGATCGGGACCTGACCGGCAAGGCCGCCGAGGAATGGCTTGTCGAACGGCTCGGCGTCATCGCCGCGATCGAGCACTACACCGCGTTCCTCGGCCAGTGGGTCCTGGACGCGAAAGCGCTGGACGAGGCGGGCGCGGACCCGACGATGCTGGACCTGCTGCGCTGGCACGGCGCCGAAGAGGTCGAGCACCGCTCCGTCGCCTACGACCTCTTCCGTCATCTCGACCAGCGCTACACTCGGCGGGTGCGAAGCATGGCCGTGGTGACCCCGGCGCTGGCGTGGATTTTCGTGCGGGGCACCAGGTTCCTGATGCGCAATGACCCGACGTCGCCGGGCAAGGCGAGTTTCCGCGCCTACCGCAAGGCGGCCAAGAAGGGCCTGCTGCCCACCGGAAGGCAGCTGCTGCGGGAGATCCGGCCGTACTTCCGCCGGAGCTACCACCCGACCGAAACGGGCAACACCGAACAGGCCGTGGCCTACCTGGCGAGTTCGCCGGCCGCGCAGGCGGCCGACGCGCCGAAGTGAGCCTCCCGCAGCGGCTCTACGGCGGACCGGGCACCGACCGCGCACTGTCCCTTTTGGCCGGTGCGGCCGCGGTGTACCGGCGGCTCAGCGAGTTCAGCGGACGCCGCCGCACCCCGGTCCGCGCCGTCGACCGGAACCTGACGCTTCGGGTCGACGCCGTGCGTGCCGAGGCCGACGAGGTCGTGAGCCTGCGGCTGGTCCCGCCTTCCGGTGGCCTGCTACCCGCGTGGCGGCCGGGCGCGCACATCGACCTCGTGCTGCCGTCCGGCGCGATGCGGCAGTACTCGCTGTGCGGAGACCCCGACGACCGCACGACCTACCGGATCGCGGTGCGGCGGATCGGCACCGCGTCGTCCGAGGTGCATACGCTGCGCGCGGGCGCGAAAGTGACCGTTCGCGGGCCGCGGAACGCCTTCCCGTTCGTGACCGCGCCGCACTATCTGTTCGTCGCGGGCGGGATCGGGATCACGCCGATCCTCCCGATGGTGCGCCGGGCCGACGCGCTCGGCGCCGACTGGCGGCTTGTCTACACAGGACGTTCCCGCGCGTCGATGCCCTTCCTCGACGAGCTGGCCTCCTACGGCGAGGAGCGCGTCCGGATCCGGCCGGACACCGAGTACGGCATCCCGGCGTCGGGCGCGGAACTGCTCGAAGGGATGCCGGACGGGGCGTCGGTGTACTGCTGCGGGCCGGTGCCGATGATCACCGGCGTCCGGGTGGATCTGGCGATGACCGGCGCCTCAGCGGTGTACTTCGAGCGGTTCTCGACGCCGCCGATCGTGGGCGGAAAGCCGTTCCAAGTCGAGCTTCGACGGTCCGGCCTGGTATTGGACGTGCCCGCGGATCGGTCCACACTGGACGTCGTACGGGACGTTATGCCCGATGTGCCCTATTCGTGTCGCCAGGGCTTCTGCGGGACCTGCGCGGTGCCCGCCGTCGGCGGCGGCTCGGTACGGATCTGCGTCGATCGCGGCGACGCCGCGCTGGAGCTGTAACCCTGCCCGATTTTCCAGACTTTCAGGACTCTTCGGGCAACCAGGCGCCGATGACCGGCTTGAACTCACGCACCGTGCGCTCGGCCACCACCCCTTCGAGGTGATACGGGTCCTGGTTGATCAGCTCGGTGAGGGATGTCTCGTCGTCGGCCTGGTAGAGCGTGATGCCGCCGGTGCCGTCGCCGAGCGGGCCGGCGACCGCGACCCGGCCCTGCTTGGCGAGTCCCTGCAGGAACTCGCGGTGTCGCGGCCGCACCTCCGCCAGCTTCTCCTGCACGTAGCGGATCTCGACGAGGTACCAGGCCATGAGGATCTCCCGGGGCGGGCGGCAGTGACGCTGGTGACGTTACCGGGGGACGGGAGGGCAATCTCAGCATCCGATCGGTGGCACCGCCGGGCCGACCCGATAGGCTGGTCCTGCGCCGGGAGCTGTGCGAACGCTGTGAAACCGCAGCGGCACGCCGAGCCAGCACGGCGTGCCAGAGAAGGTGCCGGAAGCACGGCATGGTCGGGGTCGAGACAGGCAGGGGTTCATGCTCGAAGGCAATGCGGAACGCAGTGTCGAGGCGACCCTCGGCCATCTGCGCGTCCTGGACGGGCCGGCGCCACCGCCGCAGCCGGCCGCGCCGCTGACTCTCGAAGACCTCTACCGCCAGCATCGGATGCGGCTGGTCCGCCTCGCGATCCTGCTCGTGGACGAACCGGCGACCGCCGAAGACGTCGTCCAGGAGGCCTTCACCGGGCTCCACCGCAACTGGGGCCGGTTGCGGGACGCGGCGGCCGCCGTCGGCTACCTGCGCACCGCGGTGGTCAACGGGTCACGAAGTGTGTTGCGGCGCAGGAAAACCGCACGCGAATACGTTCCGCCACACGCGGTGAACGCGCGCTCGGCCGAAAGCCTGGCGATGCTCTCGAGCGAGCACCAGGCCGTCGTCAGCGCGCTGTCGAAGCTGCCGCCCCGCCAGCGCGAGGTGCTGGTGCTGCGCTACTACGGTGGTCTAAGCGAAGCCGAGATCTCCGAAGCCGCCGGGATTTCCAAAGGTACGGTTAAATCGACCGCCAGCCGGGCGCTGGAAGCACTGCAAAAGGCGATGCAGGCCCCACACTGAGCCCGGTTGGACCACACCGATCACTGAGTTGCGGCACCATGCTTGGTCCAGACCAATATATGCTGGGGCGCGTGAGAGGCGCCGGAGATTTCGTGATCACGGGCGGCCGCGTTGCCGCCCCGGACCGTGTACTCGACGACGGCTGGCTGGCCGTCTCCGACGGGCGGATCGCCGGTGTGGGTTCCGGGACCCCGCCGGAGGGCCCCGCCGTCGACGTCGCCGGGGCGCTGGTCGTCCCCGGCTTCATTGACACGCACTGTCACGGTGGGGGCGGTGCGTCCTTCAGCACCCTCACCCCGGACGAGGTGCACACCGCCGTGCAGGCACACCGGCGGCACGGGACGACGACCATGCTCGCCAGCCTGGTCTCCGACCACGTCGACATCCTGCGCGAGCAGATCGCCGTGCTGCGTGAGCTGGTCGAGCAGGGCGACGTCGCCGGGATTCACCTGGAGGGGCCGTTCATCTCGAAGGCCCGCTGCGGTGCGCACGACCCGATGGCGCTGCTGGAGCCGGACACCAGGACCGTGGACAAGCTGCTGCGGGCCGGTCAGGGCGCGATCCGGATGGTGACGCTGGCGCCCGAGCTGCACGGCGGCATCAAGGCCGTCCGCCAGCTCGCCGAGTCCGGGGTGATCGCCGCGATCGGGCACACCGACGGCGTCGAGGAGCAGCTGCTGCCCGCCATCGAGGCCGGGGCCACGGTCGCGACACACCTGTTCAACGGCATGCGCCCGCTGCACCACCGCGAGCCCGGCCCGGTCGGGGTCCTGCTCGACGACGAGCGCATCACCATCGAGCTGATCTGCGACCTCGTGCACCTGCACCCGACCGTGGTCCACCTCGCGGCCACCCACGCCGGGCGCGACCGGACCGTGCTGATCACGGACGCGATGTCGGCCACCGACGCCGCCGACGGCCGCTACACCCTCGGCAGGCTGGAGGTCGACGTCCACGACGGCGTCGCCACGCTCGCCGACAACGGTTCGCTGGCGGGCAGCACGCTCACCATGGACAACGCCTTCCGGAACCTGGTGCTCGGTGCGAAGCTGCACATCCTCGACGCCGTCCGCGCGACCTCCGAACGGCCCGCCGAGCTGCTCGGCATCGCGAACCGGACCGGCTCGCTGCGGACCGGGTTCGCCGCCGACGTCGTCGTGCTGGACGACGACCTGCGTCCGCTTAAGGTGCTGCGCCGGGGCGAGTGGGTCGCGGAGGTCGGCCGGGCTACCTTGAGTACGTAAGGACCCGTGCCCGACCCTGGGAGACGCGCAGGATGACCGAGCCGAAGGACCCGGAGCGGCTGCTGGCCGACGCCCTGCGTGCCCAGGCGGTGTTCGCGCCGCAGGTCGACCACACGCCCGTCGCCGAGCAGAGCACCGAGCAAAGCTCCGTGACAGGGTCGGCCGCGTTCATCGCGCCTTATTCCACCGAAGGGGAGTTACCGCCCCGCTACGGGCTGTTGTCCGGCGCGGGCGCGGAGTCCCTGGAACGCGCGGCGCTGGAGCTGGGCGACGCGCCTGAACCAACGCAGTCGGGCCCCATCCAGCCGGGCCCCGCACAGCCGATTCCCGCCCCCGTGCCCGAGGCCGAAACGGTCCGCGCGCCGCAGGCCGCGGCGGGCGCGCCGCTGCCGGTGCACTGGATCCTGCTCCTGGCGCTGCTGCTGGGGCTGGCGGCCGGTTCGGTGATCGGCCTGCTGACGCTCGTTTGACGCGGCTCTTACCTGCGGTTCCTCCCTGTGAAAGCACTCAGGGTCACCCTGTACCGTTTTCGGTGTGATTCTCGCCCAGAGCACAGTGACGACCATGTCCCTCCTGCCGTCGTGGCTGGACCCGCAGCACCTCCTGCACGGGCTGGCGACGCCGGTGATCGCCGTGCTCTGCCTGATCATCTTCATCGAGAGCAGCATCTTCCCGGTGTTGCCCGGTGACTCGCTGCTGTTCACCGCGGGCCTGTTCATCGCGAACGGCACCCTCGACGCGCCGCTGTGGCTGGTGTGCGTCCTGGTGACGGTGGCGGCGCTGCTGGGCAACGTCGTCGGCTACTACATCGGGCACTTCGTGGGGCCGAAGCTGTTCAACCGGCCGGATTCCCGGATCTTCAAGCAGGAGTACGTGGACAAGACCCACGCGTTCCTGGAGAAGCACGGCCCGAAGGCCGTCGTGCTGGCGCGGTTCGTCCCGTTCGTGCGGACGTTCATCACCTGGATCGCCGGGATCGGCAAGATGGACCCGAAGCGCTACTTCACCTACACGGTCATCGGCGGCATCCTGTGGGCCGCGGGCATCACCGTGCTCGGTTCGCTGCTCGGCGGTATCCCCTTCATCGCCAACAACGTCGACGCGATCTTCATCGTGATCGTGCTCGTGTCGGTGGTCCCGATCGTTCTCGAATACCTCAAGGCCCGCCGCGAGAAGAAGGGCGCCGCCGCGGCCGCCGCGGCGGACCCCGAGATCACGCAGCAGATCCCGCGCATCCGCGACTGATCCGCGATTTCACGCTGCGGTCCTTCACGACCTCCGTGTGCGTGACCTGTGGGGCGCGTGTTACTCGTGAGGTTCGCGTGACGGCTGGAACGTGCACTCGACGCACCCAGGGGCGCCCTCGTCGCACCCAGGGCACCCCTCAGCAGCCGACCCCGCCTGAGGAACTCTCTCGCTGAGAAACCTCACTCGCGCCCGAGTCCCGCCTGCGCGTCAGGCCAGGGAGAACATCGAGCCCGGGTTGAAGAGGTTGTCCGGGTCCAGGGCCTGTTTGATCTGCCGATGCACGCGTAAGCCCACCGGCCCGATCTCCCTGGCGAGCCAGTCGCGCTTGATCTTGCCGATGCCGTGCTCGCCGGTCACCGTGCCGCCCAGCGACAGCCCCACGTCGAGGATCGCGTCGAACGCCTTGTGCGCGCGGGCGAACTCGTCCGGATCGTCGGGCTGGTAGACGATCGTGGGGTGCATGTTCCCGTCGCCGGCGTGCCCGACGACGGCGATCCGCAGCCCGACCTCCTCGCTGATCCGCTCGCAGCCGCTGATCAGCTCCGCGATCCGCGTGCGAGGGACGCAGACGTCATCGGTCAGCCACACCCCGTACGTCTCCAACGCGGTCAGCACCACGCGACGTGCCTGAAGCAGCATCTTGCCCTCTTCGAGGTCTTCGGTGGCGTACGCGAGATCGGCGCCGCAGTCGTTGCAGATCTGCTCCAGCACGGCCAGCTCGCGGCGCGCCACCTCGCCACCGGCGTCGGACTGGGCGAGCAGCAGCGCCCGGCAGTTCGACCCGGCACCGAGGTCGGTGTTCAGGTACGTCTCGGACGCCTTGATCGACGAGGCGTCCATGATCTCCAGCAGCGACGGGACCAGCCCCTCCCGTACCACCCGCGCGACGGCCTCGCCCGCGGCCTCGGTGGTACTGAACCCGGCGACGAGTGTCGCGGGTGCCTGCGGGAGCGGTTTGAGCGCGACGGTCGCCTGGGTGATCACGCCGAGCGTGCCCTCGCTGCCGACGAACAGCCGCGCCAGGTCGTAGCCCGCAACCCCCTTCACCGTGCGCCTGCCGGTCCTGAGCAGCGAGCCGTCCGCCAGCACGACCTCCAACCCCAGCACGGAGTCCGTGGTCACGCCGTACTTCACGCAGCACAGCCCGCCCGCGTTGGTGGACAGGTTGCCGCCGATCGTGCACCAGTCGTAGCTCGACGGGTCGGGTGGATAGAACAGCCCGTGCTCCTGGACCGCGTTACGCAGATCCAGGTTCACCACGCCCGGCTGCACGACCGCGAGCCGGTTGCCCGCGTCGATCTCGACGATCTTGTCCAGCTTCGTCAGCACCAGCACGACACAGCCGTCGATCGCGTTCGCGGCGCCGGAAAGCCCGCTTCCGGCGCCGCGCGGCACGATCGGCACTTTCGCCTCGGCGCAGGCCCGGACGGTCGCCTGCACACCCTCGACGTCCGCGGGGAGGACCACCGCTACGGGCTTGCCGGAGGGGGCGAGCGGCATCATGTCCCGCGAGTAGGAGGCAAGGACGTCGACGTCGGTGAGGACCGCGTCCTTGCCGACCTGGTCACGGAGCCGGGCGATGAGGGCGTCGTTGCTCATACCCTCATCGTAAGCCCGATTCTGTCCGCACAGCGGAATTACTTTTCCGATTTAGCAGAATCAAGGCTTGAACACCCGTATAGACCAACACGGCCGTGGCAGCCAGCGCGGTGATGTTCAGCCCGTTCACGAACGCCTCCTTGGCGGCCCCCAGCAACGCGCCTGCCTGGTCGGCGGGGAGTTGCTGAGCCGTCGCGACCGCACCACCGAGCGTCTCGCGCGCGGCCTCCGGCGTACCCGCCGGCAGCCCGCCGCGATACACCGCCGTCGCGACGCTGCCGAGGATCGCCGTGCCGAGCGCACCACCGAGCTCGAAGCCCATCTCGGAGATCGCCGACGCCGCACCGGCGCGCTCCGCCGGGGCCGCGCTGATGATCATGTCGTTCGTCAGGGTGTCGGCCAAGGCGACACCACCGCCGACCACGACGAACCCGATCACCACCGCCGCCAGACCGGACTCCACCCCGGCCGCGGCGAGCACGACGCAGCCGATCGCGGCGACGACCAGACCGCCGGAGACCAGCACCGGCACCCGGAACCGCTTGGCGAACCACACCGCGGCCATCGCGCCGAGGACGCTGGCCGCACTCGACGGCAGCACCCAGAGCGCCGCCTCCAGCGGCGACTTGCCGAGCACGAGCTGCAGGTACTGCGGCACCAGGAACAGCAGGCCGGACAGCGCGAACACGGCGAGCAGGTTCGTCACCACGGATCCGGTGAACCGCGGGTTCGCGAACAGCGCGAGGTCGATCATCGGCGATTCGAGAGCCCGCTGACGACGCACGAACACCACGCCGAACCCGGCACCGACGAGGATGCCCAGCACCGCGACGACCGAGAAGCCCTCAGTCGCGAGGACCTTGATGCCGTAGACCACCGGCAGCACCGTCGCCAGCGACAGGACAGCGGAGAGCGGGTCGAACCTGCCCGGGTTCGGGTCACGGGCTTCCGGCAGCAGGAACGGGCCCGCGATCAGCAGCAGCACCATCACCGGCACGTTGATCAGGAAGACCGAGCCCCACCAGAAGTGGCCGAGCAGCCAGCCACCGACGACCGGGCCGAGCGCCATCCCGCCGGAGAACGCGGAACTCCACACCGCGATCGCGATCCGGCGCTCCCGGTCATCAGTGAAGATCCCCCGCAGCAGCGACAACGTCGAGGGCATCAGGGTCGCGCCACCGACACCGAGCAGCGCGCGGGCCAGGATGAGCATCAGCGGGGACGTCGAGAACGCGGCGAGCACCGAGGCGACACCGAACGCGACAGCACCTGTGAGCAGCAGCTTCCGCCGCCCGACGCGGTCACCGAGGGTGCCCATGAACACGAGCAGCCCGGCGAGCACGAACGAGTAGATGTCGACGATCCACAGCTGTTCGGCACCACTCGGCGCGAGGTCCTCGCTCAGGTACGGCAGCGCGAAGCCGAGGACCGTCATGTCCACGCTGATCAGCAGTGTCGGGAGGGCCAGCACCGCCAGCGCCCACCAACGCTTGCGCCCTCGCTCCAGCGACGGCATGGCGCACTCATCCTTTCTTGCACCGTCCAGACGGTGCAGTTTCGCAGGTGTCTCGACACTATACCGTCCGGACGGTATAGTCAAACGCATGCCGAAGCCCTCCGCCCGTGAACGCATCCTCGACGCCTACGAACAAGTGGTGATCGACCAAGGCCCCGGAGTCGCCACACTGGAGGGGGTCGCGGCACAGGCCGGCGTTTCGAAGGGTGGCCTGCTGTACCACTTCGGCTCGAAGGACGCGCTGGTCGACGGGCTACTGGAACGGCTGGCCAGGCTCAACGAGGAGGATCTCGAACTGGCGCGACAGGCGCCGGAGGGAGTGGTGCGCTACTACCTGCGTTCGACCATCACGGACGTGGCCGAGAACGTGCCACTGAACCGGACGATGACGGCCGCCATCCTGCTGCTGTCCACCGAGCCACGGGTGAGCGAGACCCTGCGACGCTGCTCGGCGGCCGTCCGCGAGGTCATGGTGGCCGAGGTGGACGATCCGCTGACGGCCGAACTCGTGGTGCTGGTCGGCGACGGCCTGTGGCTGCGGGCCGCGATGGAGGGCAAGGAGAGCCCGATCCTCGGCCAGGTCGACGCCATCATCAGCCGGATCGAAGCGCAGATCTGACCGGTTCCCGCCGCGAGGGCCGAGCCGGTCCCGCGAACGGCGGATCCGGGACGACTGAAGGACGCCTTCAGTGCGTCCGGCAGCACTGCGTCCTTCAGCACCGGCCACGCCGACCGACTACCGGGCACCATCGAACGTCGCGAACGGACCGACCTGGTCGCGGCCCGCTGCGCCGGTCGCGGCAATCGCGATGTCTCGAACGCTCCGTTCGAGACAGTGAACGTCCTCAACGCGTCGTTCGCGACACCGCTGAGACATTGCCGACCTGGGCTGATGCGTCCTGAGGGAGATCCAGCTCGCGCGCCAAAGGCATCCCCTCGGCCCCTCGTCCCGGGACGCTGAGCATGCCCCGAACGACGCTTTCGCGACGTCAGCGCACCTGGCCGTAAACGTGCGTGACGCGCAGTGTCAGCAGTACACGCTGGTCGGCGACCATGGCCTCGCGGTACTCGTCCCAGTCGGGGTGCTCGCCCGCGACCTCGCGGTACAGGGCAATGAGCCCCTCGACGGTCGCGTCGTCCTTGGCCGCGGCGGGCGGCGTGAGCTCGGCGGTGGCCTCCGCGACGGCGAAGCTCCAGCCGTCCTCGCTGCTCACGTGATAGGTGGCACGGGGATCGCGGCGCAGGTTCTTCGTCTTGGCGCGGGGCTCGGTGATCGAGACCTGGATGGTCCTGGTCTCGGGGTCGTAGTGGTGCGTGACCGTGGACAGCTGGGGACGACCGTCGCGTTTGATCGTGGCCAGCACCCCGCGCTTGGCAGAGCCGAGGAAGTCGTAAAGCGCATCGCTCATGCGATCGCCTCGCTCCGCGAGACAGTGTCCAATCCCTTTTGGCGCATGACATCCATGATTCGCTCGCAAGCTTCGCTCATACCGGCATCAAGCCACTTCGGCGGCGTCGTTGTTCCCCGTACCGTGGTTTTCGTCGTAGTAAGCAGCCATCTGGCGCCAGTAGAACATCAGCAGAGCCATCTCCGCGACGGTCGCGACAACGGTGAGCCCCAGCCGGCGTCGCCGCGCCGCCACCACGGCGAGCACGCCGAGCGCCATCCCCGCCGCGTTGCTCGCCATCGCAGCGTCACGCGGGCGCCGGACGACCCACAGTTCTTCGCCGAGCATCGCGCGCGTGGCGAACGCCCTGTCGTCGCGCGGCTCCGGGAAGACGACGGGGTTCGCGGCCAGCCACGCGGCAACCACCGCGCCTTGCCGCCAGTCACGGTTCCAGATCGGGACGAGCACCAGCGGGGTGGTCAGCCAGCGAGTCCACGCGCTCCACGGGTTGGAATGCCTGCGGAACACCCAGCGCCGCACCTGAGACACCTTCACCACGAGCCCCCAATTCACCCGGACGAATCACGAGCGAGCCTACGCGCACAACCCGGGTCCAGGTTTTCCACAAGGGATGAATAGGACGATCGGACACGAATAATCTGCTTGCATGTGGCAACTAAAGTGGCTTGTGACACACCGCAGTCATAACCGCTTGCGGTTTCGTCCGTCTAGGCACACTCTTGCTCTAGGCAACTAGTTGCAGGGGCCAATCAACGGCCGGGACCGCGGGGAAGACACCATGCCAATGAACAACGGCACCACCAGGCCCAAGTCCGAGCTGGACGTCGCCGATCAGCTCGGTCATGAGCTCGTGCGCCTCGTCCGATTGATCAACAAGGCGAAGTCCCAGGTGTCGAAGCAGGGACCGGACGGGATCGAGCGAGCCGCCTACGCGATCCTCTTCACGCTCATCCACGAAGGCCCCCAGCGGACCAGCAAGCTCGCCGAGATGATGCACGCCGAGATTTCGACGGTCAGCAGGCAGAGCAGCTCACTGGTCCAGCACGGTCTCGTCGAGCGGCAGGCGGATCCGGAGGACGGCAGGGCCTGCCTGCTCGCGCCGACCGCGGAGGGACTGCGGGTGTTCGAAGAGAACCGCAAGCAGCGTAACCAGTGGCTTGCCGAGGTACTCGGGGATTGGCCCGAAGAGGACCGCCAGAGCCTCAACAAACTGTTCAACCGGCTCAACTCGGGGATCGAAAAGAGCCTTCCACACATCGCCGACTCCGACCCGGCGACACAGGGCTAGGGGGCCCGAAGCATGACAGCGACCACTGAGAAACCACCACAAAGCGCGTCACACGACGAAGCGCCAAGACTGACTCACCGCCAGATCGTCACGATCCTGAGCGGCCTGATGTGCGGCATGTTCCTCGCCGCGCTCGACCAGACGATCGTGGGTACCTCGATCGTCAAGATCGCCAACGACCTGCACGGCTTCGATCTGCAGGCGTGGGCGACCACGGCGTACCTGATCACCTCGACGATCGTCACGCCGATCTACGGCAAGCTGTCCGACATCTACGGCCGCAAGCCGTTCTACCTGGCCGCGATCGGCATCTTCGTGGTCGGCTCCGCGGCGTCGACGTTCTCGACGTCGATGTACGAGCTGGCCGCGTTCCGCGCGGTGCAGGGGCTCGGCGCCGGTGGTCTGATGTCGCTGGCGATGACCATCCTCGGTGACATCGTGCCGCCGCGTGAGCGGGCGAAGTACCAGGGCTACATCCTGGCCGTGTTCGGCCTGTCGACCGTGCTCGGCCCGGTGCTTGGCGGTTTCTTCGCGGGCATCGACAACCTCGCGGGCCTGCACGGCTGGCGCTGGGTCTTCCTGATCAACGTGCCGATCGGCGTCATCGCGCTGTTCGTCGTCGCCAAGGTCCTGAACGTGCCGCACCAGCGCCACGACCACAAGATCGACTGGTGGGGCGCGCTGACGCTGGTCGTCGCCGTCGTGCCGTTCCTGATCGTGGCCGAGCAGGGCCAGAAGTGGGGCTGGGGCGACCAGAAGGCGATCCTCTGCTACGTCATCGGCGGTGTCGGCGTCATCGCCTTCATCGTGGTGGAGAAGCTGATGAAGGACGCCGCGCTGATCCCGCTTCGGCTGTTCAAGAACTCGACGTTCACCGTGGCGATCATCGGCGGTGTCATCGTCGGTGTGGCGATGTTCGGCGCGATCACCATGATCCCGCAGTTCATGCAGGTCGTGCAGGGCTACACGCCGACCGAGTCCGGGCTGCTGATGCTGCCGCTGATGGCGGGCATCATGTTCAGCTCGGTGGTGTCCGGCAAGATCACCGGCTCGACCGGACGCTACAAGGTCTTCCCGATCGTCGGCACGATCCTGATCGCCGGGGGCGCGTTCCTCTTCGCGCAGGTCAAGTACGACTCGGCGCTCTGGCACCCGCTGGTCGCCGCGGCGATCATCGGCCTCGGCCTCGGTCAGTGCATGCAGACGCTGATCATCGCGGTGCAGAACGCGGGCCCGCGCAGCGACATGGGCGTGTCGACCGCGGCGGCGACGTTCTTCCGGCAGATCGGTGGTACCGCGGGTGTCGCGGTGTTCCTGACGATTCTGTTCAACGTCCTGCCGGGCAACATCACCAAGGCGTTCGGCGGGCGCATGCCCGCCGGGGGCGGCGGGAACCTCGCCGACCTGCAGAGCAACACGAGCGGCATCCAGAACCTGCCGCCGGACATCCGGACCCCGGTGCTGATCGGGTTCACCGACTCGATCACCACGGTGTTCTACGTCGCCGGTGGCGTGGCCCTGCTCGCCACGCTGGTGCTGCTGTTCATGAAGGAGATCCCGCTGGTCGGCGGTCCTTCGGCGGCGGCTGCCGCCGTGGAAGGCGGCGAAGCGCTGCTGGAGATGGACGACGAGCCGACCGAGATCGTCGAGCCGGTCGCCCCGGTCGCCGAGACGCCGAGGGAACCCGCGCTGGTCGGCGCCGGAAAGCACGCGCTGAACGGCAACGGCAAGGGTGACTACAAGGCCGTGTCGGGAGCGCTGCCGATGCCGATTTCGGCGTCCGCAGGCTCCGACCTGCCCGTGGGCGCCGGTGGTCCGCCGATCACCGGGCACGTCCGGCGGCAGGACGGCACCAACGTCAGCGGTGCCGCGCTGACCCTGATCGACCAGCGCGGCCACCAGGTCGCGCGGGCGACCGGGAACGCCGACGGCAGCTACTCGGTCCCGACCACCGGTCCCGGCACGTACGTGCTGATCGTCGCGGCGAACGGGCACCAGCCGCAGGCCTCGAGCGTCGTCGTCAGCGGCGGCCCTGCCAAGCTGGACGTCACGCTGACCGGCTCGGGCGAGCTGACCGGCGTGGTCCGGGCGGCCGGTCGCGGCACGCCGCTGGCGAACGCGACCGTGACGCTGACCGACGAACGCGGCGAGGTCAACGGCGCGTCGATCACCGGCGAGGACGGGCTCTACTCGTTCGCCGGCGTCGGGGCGGGGCGGTACACGCTGGTCGCGGCCGGTCCGCACTACCGGCCGGTGGCGGTGACGCTGACCGTGCCGGACAGCGGGGTGCTGCGTCACGACGTCGAGCTGACCGGGGCCGTGCTGCTCACCGGCATCGCGCGGACCGACGGCGACCGCATCGTGCCGGACGCGCGGATCACCGTGCTCGACGAGAGCGGCAACGTCGCGGCGGTGGCGCGAACGGACGCCGAGGGTCACTACGTGGTGAGTGATCTGCCCGCTGGTGCCTACACGGTGGTGGCGAGCGGTTACCCGCCCGCCACGAGCCGGGTCGAGCTGTCGGACGGCGAAGCGGCCCACGACGTCCGGCTCAGCTACGACCAGGCACTCGACGAGCTGGTCGACCGGTCGTGAGCGGGCTGCGAGCGTCGATCCGCACGGCCGAGGGCTGGGCGGTGGAACACGCGGTGCTGACCGTGACCGACCCGGCAGGCCGTCAGGTCGCGCGGGAGGAGACGGACACGAAGGGGGCGGTAGCGGTCGAGTCGCTGCCCCCTGGCGGGTACACCGTCGTCGTCACGGCGGCCGGGTACGGGCCGGTCGCCCGGACCGCGCTGGTCGGCTCGAACGGCTCGGCGTCGCTCGGCGACGTCGTGCTGGCCCCGCTCGCGGACGC
Organism: Amycolatopsis sp. NPDC058986; assembly: GCF_042741125.1. Classification (NCBI taxonomy): domain Bacteria; kingdom Bacillati; phylum Actinomycetota; class Actinomycetes; order Pseudonocardiales; family Pseudonocardiaceae; genus Amycolatopsis; species Amycolatopsis sp. NPDC058986. The sequence goes on from NZ_JBHYJW010000017.1 coordinate 32,119, forward strand.
GGTCGAGCTGCCGCCGGCCGGGCCGTGGACGATCGACCCGATGCACTCGTCGGTCGTGGTGACCGCGCGGCATCTGGGCATCGCGAGCATCAAGGCGCGGTTCCCGGAGGTGAGCGGCCGGATCGACGTCGGACGTCCGGCGGAGCGCTCCTCGGTGTACGCCGAGATCGGGGCGTCGAGCATCGACACGGGGATCAAGATGCGCGACGATCACCTGCGTTCGGCGGAGTTCCTCGACGTCGACAAGTACCCGGTGATCACGTTCGCGAGCACCGGGCTGCGCCAGCGCGGTGCCGACTCGTGGACGTTGTCGGGTGAGCTGACGCTGCACGGGGAAAAGCGGCAGGTCGAGCTGGACCTGACCTACGGCGGCTACGGGCCGGATCCGTGGGGCGGGGTGCGCGCGGCGTTCCACGCGGAAACGCAACTGCACCGCAACGAGTTCGCGATCAACTACAACGCCATGGTGCGGGCCGGGGTCGCGGCGATCGGAACGACGGTGAAGGTCGAGCTGGACATCGAGGCCGTCCAGGGCGTGGCGCGGCCGCTTTTTTTTTTTTCCTCCACTCCCGGGGGGTGCGGGGCGGGCGCGTTCAAGTACTCCTTCACGGCGCCGACCGCTGTCAAGGAGCCTTTACAGCTTCTTGACCAGCACTTTTTCCGGCTTTTCGCACGTGGCACCCTGGTCCGCAACCTTCGCCACGTAGGCTCAGGAGGTGAGCGTGGTGAGCATCGAGGCCGCGGGCATGGGTGTCGGCTGGCTCGACACGGCCGGCCCGCTGCTCGTGTGGGTGATCGTGCTGAGCTTCGTCTTCGTCGAATGCGCACTGATCATCGGCCTTTTCCTGCCCGGAGACTCGCTGCTCTTCGGCGCCGGGGTGGTGCTCGCCCAGCACGGCTCCGACGCCAACGCGTGGCTGCTGTCCGGTGCGGCGCTGATCGTCGCCGTCTTCGGCAACCAGGTCGGCTACTACATCGGCCGAGGCACCGGGACCAAGCTGATCGCGCGACGCGGCGGCAAGGTACTCAACCGGGAGAACCTCGAGCGCGCGCAACGGTTCCTCGACCGGCGTGGCTTCTTCGCGATCGTCGCCGCGCGCTGGATCCCGTGGATCCGCACGCTCGCCCCGCTCATCGCGGGCACCGCGCGGATGGATCCGCGCCGGTTCATGTTCGCCACCGCGCTCGGCGGCCTGCTCTGGGTACCGACGCTCGTGCTGCTCGGCTACTACGGCGCCGGGCTGCTCGACGCCCTGCCCTGGCTCAAGACCGCGGCGCTGTGGGCCAGCATCGCGTTCTTCGTGCTCGGCACGGGCTACGGCTTCCTGCGGTACCGGCGCGAAATGCGCCGCCCTGTCGAGGTCACCGCGAACGACGACTCGAACGCCCGCGCCTGAGCCCAGCGCGTCAGAGCCGTCAGAGGGCGGGGTCGGCCCACACTTCGAGTTGAATCCCGTCCGGGTCACGGAAGACGATCACCATCGCGCCTTCGAGGGTCCGCGACGGGGCGGCTGGCGTGTACTGCACACCGAATTCGGCGAGACGTGCTTCCCATTCGGCCAGTTCCGCGACCGACGAGACCTTGAACGCGACATGGTCCAGACCAGTGTGGCATTCGTCGAAAAGACGTCTCCCGGTGTCGGCGTGCTGGACGAGCATCACCGCGAACTCGTCCCCCGGCGAGCGCAGAACCACCTTGCGCAGCCCGGTTTCCGGATCCTCGCGACGCGTGTGTTCCTCGAGGTCGAGCACCCGCACGTACCAGGGCACGCTGCGGTCCACATCGGTCACGGTGAGCGCCAGATGGTGCACAGACGTGAGCTTGGGCATGACTTCGTGGCCGTCCTTTCGCACATCCCCCGGCGGCGCACTCCGTGGCATATCAAAGCGTTCGCACGATCACGGAGGTCACGGACCCCGTGACACACCGTCCCCCCGGCCCGTGCTAGAAGGAGATCTTGTTCCGCCGAGGCCCCATCAGCCTCGCACAGCGAACGCGCGGCCAAACCCGGGTTCACCGAGTTCCCCCACGAATCGTGATCTCACCGTCGCCGACGGTCTCACCAGATGGACTTGATCAGCGGGCGCCGCCGACCTCCAGCACGGCCCCCGCGGTGAACGACGCACCGGGCGAGAGCAGCCACAACACCGCTTCGGCGATCTCCCCGGGATGCCCGGCGCGGCCCATCGGGATTGCCGGGACGAACCGCTCGATGCGGTCGGGCATCCCCGCCGCCTCGTGCAGGCCGGTCCGCACCAGGCCGGGCGCGACCGCGTTGACCCGCACGCCTTCGCCCGCGACCTCCTGTGCCAGCCCGAAGGTGAACGTGTCGACCGCCGCCTTCGACGCCGCGTAGTGCACCCACTCGCCGGCCGAACCGGTGCGGGCCGCCGTCGAGCTGATGTTCACGATCGCGCCGCCACCTCCGCCGTGACGAATCGACAGCCGCCGCACCGCCTCGCGCGCGCACAGGAACACCCCGGTCACATTGACGTCGAACACCCGCCGCACAGTCGCGACGTCCTGCTCGTCGACGCGGCCGGGGGTGTTCCCGGTGATACCGGCGTTGTTGACCAGCCCGGCCAGCGGTCCCAGCCGCGCCGCGGCGTCGAACAACGCGCGGACGTCCTCCTCATCGGTGACGTCCGCGCGTACGGCAAGCGCTTTCCTGCCCAGCTCACGCACCCGCGCGGCCACCTTCTCGGCGGACGCCGCGTCGCCCGAGTAGTCGACCACCACGTCGTAGCCCTGTTCGGCGGCGAGCAGGCAGACGGCCGCGCCGATGCCCCGGCTGCCACCGGTCACGATGAGAACCCCAGTCATGGAGTCATCCAACCAGGACACGGCACGGGCACAACCTTGTTACAGCGCGAAGTTGACCAGCGGGAGGTTCTCCAGCACGAGATCGGCACGATCACGGGTCTGCGCGATGAGGTCGGCGTTGCGCTGGTCCGAACCGAGCGCCCTGGCGCGCGCCTCGACCAGCGAACGGCCATAGCGGCGGTGCCGCGACACGAGCCGCTCGATCCGCTCAGGCTCGTCCGGCGCGAGGAACCACGATTCGGTCAGTAGCGGTTCGACGCCGCTCCACGGATCGTCCTGTAGCAGCAGGTAGTTGCCCTCGGTGATCACCAGTTGCACACCGGGTGGCACCGCGACGGCCCCGGCGATCGGCTCCTCGATCTCTCGCCGGAACTCCGGCGCGTACACGGTCTCGCGGCCTTCGGCGAGACGACGGATGAGGTGCACGTACCCGGCGGCGTCGAACGTGTCGGGCGCGCCCTTGCGCTCGGTCCGGCCGAGCCGCTGCAGCTCGACCTGGGCGAGGTGGAAGCCGTCCATCCCAACAACCGCCGCGCGCGTGCCCAGCGCGTTCGCGATCGTCCACGCCAGTGTCGTCTTGCCGGACGCGGGCGCCCCGACGATGCCCAGCACGCAGCGCTTGCCCGGCTGCGCCATCCGCTCGGCCCTGGCCAGCAGGTCGTCCATCCCCGTCATCGTTGTCCCTCTCCCATCTTCGCGACCTCGGCCGTCCACGACCTCGGTCCCACCTGCCGCACCCGTTCGGCGGCCACCTCGTTGGCGAACTCGATCCGGCCGCCCACGTCCCCGCCGCGCGCGACCGCGTAGGCCAGCGCGCCGTGCCAGACGTCGCCCGCGCCCAGTGTGTCCCGTGCGGTCACCGCCGGAACGGACACCTCGCCGGATTCCCCGCCCGCCGACCAGCGCACCGGCTCCGGACCCGCGGTGGTGATCACCGTGGCGACGCCGCGCTCGTGCAGCCCGGGTTCCGGGGCGCGGAAGTGCGCCGAGCACGCGGCGATGTCCACCAGTGGCAGGAGTTCGTCGAGCACCGGTTTCCAGCTGCCCGCGTCGAGCACCACCGGAACGCCGTGCCCGCGCGCCCATTTCGCCACTTCCAGCGCCAGTTCCGGATGGTGACCATCGACGAGCACCGCGTCCGGAGGTGGCAGGAAATCCAGGCTGGGCAAGGAAAACTCCGCCGACGGATCGGCGGCGTTGCGGGACACCACGGTCCGCTCGCCGTCGTGGTCGCGGACCGTGACGGCGCTGACCGCGGGTGGTGCGGCGCTTTCCGGCGCGAGGTCGACGACCTGTACACCGTGCGCGTCGAGGTCCGCCCGCGCGAGTGCTGCCAGCGGGTGTCCACCGAGGACGGTCAGCAACGTCGCCTCGCCACCGAGCGCGGCGACAGTCACCGCGGCGTTCGTCGCGGGCCCCCCGGCCGCGACGGCCACCGCGAGCGACTGCACCTTTTCGCCCGGTGACGGGATTTCGGCGACTCGCTGCACAACGTCCACAGTGCACAGTCCCGCCAGCAGCACTCGCGTCATCAGTCGAGTCCCGCGTGGACGGCCGACGCGACTTCCTCGACCTCGCCGCTCTCGCCGATCTTCAGCGCACCGGTGAGCAGGCCGACGACCTGGTTCATCGTGTGCGTCTTCGGCGAGACCACCGCGACGCGCTTGCCGAGCCGGTGCACGTGGATGCGGTCGGCGATCTCGAAGACGTGCGGCATGTTGTGGCTGATCAGCACGACCGGCAGGCCACGCTCACGGATCCGGTCGATCAGCGCGAGCACCTTGCCGGATTCGGCGACGCCGAGCGCGGCGGTCGGCTCGTCCATGATCACGGCCTTGGTGCCGAACGCGGCCGCGCGGGCCACCGCGACACCCTGCCGTTGCCCACCGGACAACGTCTCCACCGGTTGCGTGATGGACTTGACGTTGATGCCCAGCTCGTCGAGCACGCGCTGCGCCTCGGCCCGCATCGTCGTCGTGTCGAGCTTGCGGAACAGCCCGCCGAACACGCCGCCGCGGCGTTTTTCCCTGCCGAGGAACATGTTCGACGCGATGTCCAGCGCGGGCGCGACGGCGAGATCCTGGTACACCGTCTCGATCCCGTAGTGCCGGGCGTCCAAAGGGGACTTGAAGTGGACGGTCTTTCCGTCCACTTTGATCTCTCCGGCGTCCGGAATCACCGCACCCGAAAGGGCTTTGATGAGACTGGACTTCCCGGCGCCGTTGTCGCCGACCACGGCGAGCACCTCGCCGGGGTAGAGGTCGAAGTCGGCGCCGTCGATCGCGGTGACCCGGCCGTAACGCTTGACCAGTCCGCGTGCGGACAGTGTGGCCTCAGGACTCATGCGATCGCCTCGCTTCGCGAGACAGTGTTCGATTCCTTTTGGCGCATGATATCCATGATTCGCTCGCAAGCTTCGCTCATGACTGCTGCCTCCTCGCGAAACGATCGACAGCCACGGCGGCGATCAGCAACGCGCCGGTGGCGACGTCCTGATAGAGCGCGTCGACACCGAGCTGCGTCAGCCCGGACCGCAGCACCGCGACGACGAGCGCGCCCATCATCGTGCCCAGCACCGAACCGCGGCCACCGAAAAGGCTTGCGCCACCAAGGACAACCGCCGTGATGGAGTCGAGGTTGCCGAGCTGGAACGCGTTCGGGTCGGCGTTCGGCACCCGGCCGAGCGCCTGCCACGCCGCGATCCCGAAGATCACCCCGGCCACGACGTACACCGAGAGGATCGTCCGCTTGACCTTGATCCCGGACAGCCGCGCGGATTCCGGCGCGTTGCCGACGGCGTAGACGTGCTTGCCCCACGAGGTTTTCGTGAGCGCGTACCAGAGTCCGAGGTACATCAGCAGCGCGAGCGTCATGCCGTAGGTGATCGGGATGCCGCCGAAGAGGTACCGGCGGGTGCCGAGCCACTTCAGCAGGCCGTCGGTCACCGGCACCGCCTGCCCGCCGGCGAACAGCTTCGCCGCGGCGGTCAGCACGGTCAGCAGGCCGAGCGTGACGATGAACGGCGGCAGCTTGATCCGGGTGACCAGCGAACCGGTGACCGTCCCGATCACCACCGTCGCGACGATGCCCAGCAGCAGCGCCCAGATCCCGGCTGCTCCGCCGCCCGCGAGCTTCGCCATGATCAGCGTGCCGAGCACCATTGCCGCGGCGTTGGCGAGGTCGATCCCGGCGGTCAGGATGATCAGCGTCTGACCGAGCGCGAGCGTCCCGACGACCAGGGACTGTTGCACCACAAGGGAAAGGTTGTCGAGGTCGAGGAAGGTGTCGGTGGACACCGAGAACACCACGACCGCGACGACGAGTGCCAGCGCCGGTCCGACGGCGGGCGCGCGGAGGAAGAACTCACCGATGCTCGCGCGGTCCTGTGCGCGTGCGGTAGCCGTGGTCATTTGGCCCCCCAGCAGTTCTGCAGGCCCCAGGCGGTGTCCTTGCTGTCCACCCCGGGCACGGGCTTGTCGGTGATCACCACGGATCCGGTGTTGATGAACCCGCTCGGCTTCTTGCCGGTCTTGGCGTATTCGACGGCCGCGAGCACGCCCTGTTCGGCCATCTTCTTCGGGAACTGCATGACGGTCGCGGCGTACTGGCCGTCCTTGACGTTGTGGACGCCCTCGCAGCCGCCGTCGATCGAGCCCATGACGACCTTGCTGACGAGCCCGCGAGCCTGCAACGCGGCGTAGGTGCCGCGGCCCATCGGCTCGTTCATCGTGTACACCGAGTTGATGTCGGTGGTGCGCTGCAACAGGTTCTCCACGCCCTGCTGCGCCATGCTCTGGTCACCGTTCGCCGCGACCTTGCCCTTGATCTCGGGCGAGGCGTCGGTCAGCCCGATGCCCTTGAGAAAACCGCCGTGCCGCTGCGTGTCCACGGTGCTGCCCGCGGTTCCGTCGACCATGAAGAACTTCGGCGCCTGACCGCCGAGCGCGGCCTTGACGTAGGCGCCCTGCTGGCGGCCCGCCTCGAAGTTGTCGGTGGCGAAGGTGGCGTCGACGGCGCTCGCCGGTTCGGTCGCGGTATCCAACGCGATCACGAGGATGCCGGACTTGCGGGCCCTGTCGATCGCGTCGAGCACGCCGGTGGACGAACTCGGCGTGATGAGGATCGTGTTCGCGCCCTGCTGCATCAGGTTCTCGATGGCGCGGACCTGGCCGTCGTTGTCGCCGTCGAACTGGCCCGCGAGCGCGCTGAAGCCGGCGCCGTTCGCGTCCGCGGCGGCCTTCGCGGCGGCGCGGAGCTCGACGAAGTAGGGGTTGGTGTCGGTCTTGGTGACCAGGCCGACCTTGGCCTTCCCGCCCCCGCCCGCCTGCGAACCGCCACCCCAGTGGCGTTCGACGGTGCAGCCGGTGGCGGTTACAGCGAGGAGGGCCAGCGCCGCTGCGACGAGACTGCGCTGTCTCATGTTTTTTGCTCACCTTCATCATCGAGGCTTGCCGATGGACGGGAAGGTAGACAGACTCACTGCCAGGGCGCAAGCGTTTGCGCAAACGCTTGCGAGTGATCTGCAATTCCGAAGGGTGGACATGCCGCAGCCGAAGTCGTCACGGCCGACCCAGCGCGACATCGCCGAGCTGGCGGGCGTCTCGATCACGACGGTATCGCACGTGGTGAACGGCACCCGCGCGGTCGCCGAGGAGACCAAAGCCGCGGTGCTGCGGGCGATCGAGACGACCGGCTACACCGGCGACGCGATCGCGCGATCGCTGGTCACCGGCGGTACGCGGTCGATCGGGATCGCGATCTCCCTGCTGGCGAACCCGTACTTCGCGATGCTCATGCAGGCCATCGAGCGCGAGGCCGCGGCTGCCGGGTACACCGTGCTGCTCGCCGACACGCACGACACCGTCGACACCGAGCGCGAAACCGTACGCACACTGCGTTCGCGCCGCGTCGACGGGCTGTTGATCACCCCGGCACCCGGCGACGGCTCGGTGATCGGCGAACTCGTCTCGCTCGACGTGCCGACCGTGCTGATCGACCGGCTCGCCACGCGCGGCGACGTCGATCAGGTCGGCGTCGAGAACATCCAGTCGACGTCGGCGCTGACCGCGCATCTGGCGACGCTCGGGCACCGGCGGATCGGCATGATCAGCGGTGCGCCCGGGTTGAGCACGAGCGAGGAGCGGACCCTCGGCTATCGGCTCGGCCTCGGCCGGTCGGGGTTGACCTGGGCGCCGGAACTGGTGGTGTGCGGGCAGTCCTCGCGGGCGGGCGGCGCGCTCGCGCTGAACACCTTGCTCGCGCTGCCCGAGCCGCCGACGGCCCTGGTCGTGGCGAACGACAGCATGATGGTCGGCGTACTGCACGAAGCACGCCGACGCGGGCTGCGGATCGGGCGCGATCTTCCGGTGGTCGGCTACGACGACGTCGAATGGGCCGATCTGGTCGATCCGCCGCTGACGACGATGGCGCAGCCGATCGAAGACATCGGGCGGCAGGCGGTGCGGCTGCTGCTCGGCAGGATCAACGACCCGACGCGGAAGGCACAGACCGTGCGGCTCCCGCCGACGCTGCGGCACCGCGAGTCCTGCGGCTGCCCGGGCGTATCCACTCCGTGACGAGCACACCGCCGGGTCACTCACACCGGTGATTCTCTGAGACGTTTACGAGCGGTGTCACGCGTGTCGCGGCCCCTGGCGACTACCTTCACCTGAACACATGTGAGGGCCAGAGGACATGACCGCACTTTCGCCGGAACTCCCGCTCTGGGAGCCTCCGGTAACCCACCGTTTCGGTGTCGCGATGGGGATGCACGCGAGCCCCTACTCGGGTGAGTTGCTGCGCTCGATCAGGGTCGCCGCCGCGCAGGCGGGGTGCGAGGTCATGCTCGCGGACACCGGCGACAGCGTCAGCGAGGAGGCCGCGGTCATCCGCGCGCTGCGTGCCGACCGGGTCGACGGCGTCCTGCTGGTCCCGGCGGCCGGGGACGACGCGGTGATCAACGGACTCGTGCGGATGGGCGTGCCCACCGTGCTGGTGGACCGGATCGCCGGCCGCAACGACGTCGACCAGGTGGGCTCGGAGAACATCCAGGCGGTGTCCGCGCTGGTCCGGCATCTCGCGCAGCGGCGGCACCGCAAGATCGGCCTGATCTCCGGGGACGAAGGCCTGACCACGAGCGAGGAACGCGCGCTCGGCTACCGGCTCGGGCTCGGCCGCTCGGGACTGCGCTGGACGTCGTCACTGGTCGCATGTGGACAGTCGACGCCCGGCGGCGCCGCGCGGGCCACGGCGAAACTGCTCGACGCGTGGCCGTCGCCGACGGCGCTGGTCGTGGCGAGCGAATCGATGTTGATCGGGGTGCAGTACGAGGCACATCGGCGCGGCATCCACATCGGCTCGGAACTCGCCGTCGTCGGCTACGGCGACATGGACTGGGCACGGCAGGTGACCCCCGGCGTGACGACCATGGCGCAGCCGATCGCGGAAATCGGCCGCAAGGCCGTGCAGCTGCTGCTGTCGCGGCTCACCGATCCGGAACGCCGTCCCGAGGCGGTCCGGCTGGCGCCGCGGTTCGAGCATCGCGCGTCCTGCGGCTGCTGAAAGCGTTTGCGCCCCACTGGGCCGCTAGGGTGGTCGGCATGAGTGCCGACCTGGCGTACGCCAGTCTGACCGGGCTCGCGGTGGGGGATGCCTTCGGTGCGCAGATCCTGATGCCCGGCGACCACCCGAGCATCCTGGAACGCCGGCTGCCTGCCGCGCCGTGGCAGTGGACCGACGACACCTTGATGGCGTGTTCGCTGGTCAGCGTCCTGGCCCGCCACGGCCACGTCGACCGGAACGCACTCGCCGCGGACTTCGCCGCCCGCTACGACGCCGACCGCGGTTACGGCTCGGGCGTTTCGCGCCTGCTCAACCAGATCCGCGCCGGTCAGCCGTGGCAGCAGCTGACCGCCGCGGCGTTCGGCGGCAAGGGCTCCTGGGGCAACGGCGCGGCGATGCGGGTCGCCCCGCTGGGTGCGTGGTTCTGCCACGACCTGCCGCAGGTGCTGCGTCAGGCCGAGCTTTCGGCGGTGGTCACCCACTCGCATCTCGACGGTGTCGCGGGCGCCGTCGCGGCCGCCGCGGCGCTGACCGCCTCGGGACTCCGAGGTCCCGCTGTCCTGGAGCAGGTCGTCCCACTGGTACCCCCCGGCGAAGTCCGCACACGGCTGGGCAAGGCGCTGAAGCTCGTCCACGCCGATCCACGGGACGCGGCGGACGAACTCGGCATCGGGCGCGAGGTCGCCGCCCACGACACCGTGCCACTTGCGCTGTGGATCGCTTGTACCGCCCCGAGTTACGTCGATGCACTGTGGACAGTCGCGCGGCTCGCGGAGGACGTCGACACGGTCGGCGCGATCGTCGGCGGGGTACTCGGCGCCGGGAGCGCCCCGATTCCGGGCGAGTGGCTCGCCGCGTGCGAACCCTTGCCCGCCTGGCTTCCCGGAAATTCCGGCAGACTGGGAGCATGATCAGTCTCGCCCACACCGCCGACCTCGACGCCGCCACCCAGATCGCCGCCCGCGCCTTGCTCGATGCCTCGTTCGACGGCGATTTCACCGACGAGGACTGGGAACACGGGCTCGGCGGCATGCACGCCCTGCTCTGGGAGGGCGGCGAGCTGATCGGGCACGCCTCGGTGGTGCAGCGCCGGTTGCTGCACCAAGGACGCGCGTTGCGTACCGGGTACGTCGAGGCCGTCGCGGTCCGGGCGGATCGGCGCGGGCGGGGTCACGGCGCGGCGCTGATGTCCACTGTGGAGCGTCTGATCCGGGGCGGCTACGAGGTCGGCGCGCTGTCTTCGTCGTCGGACGCGCTGGACTTCTACGGAGCGCGCGGCTGGGAACTGTGGCGCGGGCCGACCTCGGTGTTCGGCCCGGCGGGCCTTGTCCGGACCGAGGAGGACGACGGCGGCGTGTTCGTGCTGCCGGTGAGCGCCGACCTCGATCCGGACGCGCCGCTGGCCTGCGACTGGCGGGACGGCGACGTCTGGTGACTCAGGCCGCCGGTGCTTCGCGGATGCGGAGCGCGTTGCCGAACGGGTCACGGATGGCCATGTCCGTGCCATAGGACTGCACCGCCGGCTCCTGCGTGATCTCCACGCCCTTCTCGACGAGTTCGGCGTGCGTCTTGTGGATGTCGTCGGTGGTGAAGCCGAGCCAGCCACCGGTCGCGCCCTTGGTGACCAGCTCCCGGATGCGTTCGGCGGTCGCCTCGTCGTGCGCGGGCGGCCCCGGCCGCTCCAGCAGGATCTCGCGGGCCGGTGTCCCCGGCACGCAGATGGTGAGCCAGCGCATGAAGCCGAGGTCGACGTCGGTGTGCACCTCGAAGCCGAGTTTGCCGACGTAGAAGTCGAGCGCCTCGTCCTGGTCGAGCACGAAGAGCGAGGAGAGCGTGATCGCGTTCATCATGCCGCGAAGGTTAATCAGCCCTCGCCGCCGATGGCTTATCCAAAACGACTGTGCCCGGCGAGTCAGCCGCGCGGCCGCGTCCAGGCCATCGCGAAGCACGTCGGCACCGGCGCCGCCGGGGCAGCGCCGCGGGCCCGGTAGGCCGTCGGGGATTCGCCGACGATGTCGTGGAACGTGCGGCTGAACGTGCCGAGGCTGCCGAATCCGACGTCGACGCAGATCTCGGTGACACTGCGATCGGTCCGGCGCAGCAACGCCATCGCGCGCTCGACGCGACGGCGTTGCAGGTAGCGGTGCGGGGTTTCGCCGAACGTCGCGCGGAAGGTTCGGGTGAAGTGTGAAGGCGAGAGGTGGGTGAGCCGGGCCAGCGCGGCGACGTCCAGCGGCTCGGCGAACGCGCGGTCCATCGCGTCGCGGGCGCGCAGCATGCGCCGGTTCATTTCCTCGACGACCTTACTCATCCTTCATACAGTGTAGCGGCGGCTCTCCGTCCTGGTTACCCCATTCCGGAGCGCTGCCATTACCTGTCGGCGGCGCGATACCGCTTCTCGTCTTCCCACAGGCTTGTCACCATTGTCGCGAAGTCGGCATGGGGTTCAGGATCATCCCCGTCGCCGGGCCACCATTCGTACGCGGTCCACTCACCATTGTCCGCGACGCTGTCGGCGTGCAGGAACAGGTAGTGACCACTGCCCCCGTCGTCGTTCGAAATCAAGACAGAGCGCTTGAGTACTTCGATCCAGTCGTCGTAGGCTCCGGAGTCCGACCAGGCTTCCATAAGCCTGGGTTCCAGGTCCGCGAACCACCCGATCTCAGTGAGATCAAGCAGGTCCACCGCGTAGGAGATCGTATGCCAGCCGTTGCTGACCAGGAGAAAATTCCGGTAGCTCGGCGGAAGCCGGATTCCCAGCCTCCGCTCGGCGGCGGCGATCGCGTCTTCGGTCGCCGGTTCGTAGCCCAGCCACCGGTTGGCCCGCTCGGTTTCGCTGGCGAAAAGGTCGTCTCGCCCCTCCTCCGCCATCTCACGCAGAAACGGGGATTCCAGGAACTCGGAGCTGTAACTCCGCAGAAATTCACGCCATTCGGCGGGAGCCAAGGGTGGCGGCGGAACGTTCACGCGAAACTCCTTCTGCGATGCGTAGATGGTCACGACGCTCACAGGAGGCATTCCACGCGTCAAGCTTCTTGACCCCTTTGGACAACATTCCTGGCCCAGGTTCTCTCACTCCAGGGAAGCAGCGGCTTCCAGCAGCATCCAGGCGCCGACCTGCACCGAAAGATCTCGTTCGGGAGCCTCGGGCGGAAGGGGAAGCGAAGGCGCGGAGCGGGACCAATCGGCACTGAACAGCGGACCGCCGGGCGCTTCGACGGCGCCGGACCAGCACGCCTCCGCCGAGATGAGGACGAGTTCACGAGCGGTCGCGGCGATCTCGGTGTCCGGCAAACGCCGCGCCGCGAGCGCGAGGTAGCGCGCGAGGATCGCGCCGAACAAGCCGCCGTCGCCGCCGTTCTGGCCACGCAGCACACCGCCGGGCGCACAGTGCCCGGCAACGGCACGCACCGTCCGCGCCGCCTTGTCCACTTCGGACAATTCAACACAGGCGCCGAGGTAGACCCCTTGGCAGTACGTGTAAATGTTCTTCTCCAGCTCGCCGGTGTCGAGCCGGAGACCGTCCCAGACCAGACCGGTCTCCGGGTCGACGAGAGTGCTGGTCATCCAGTTCGTCAGCGATGCGGCGTACTCGGTTTCGCCACCACGGGCGTGGAAGATCGCGGCGGGGCCGTTCGCGGGGGCGTTCTTGAAGCGGTCACCGCGGCGCCACCAGATCCCACCGCCCGCCTCGTCGGTCCACCCCTCGTGCAGCCGCGTACCGATGGCGTCGATCGCGCCATCGAAGCCGTCGATCCCCAGTGCGCGAACCCGTTGCAGTGCAAGGCCGAGCCAGGCGATGTCGTCGTAGTAGTCGTTGATCCAGCGGCCGAAGTTACGCACTAGCACCGACTTCGCGAACCGCTCGATCCGTTTCGCGCGCTCGGCCGACGGCGCACGCAACTGCGCGTCGACGAGCGAGTCCAGCAGATGCGCCTGCCACCAGTAGTTCCAGTGCCAGTGCAGGCGCTGCCCCGGATCCGGCGGCCAGCCGCTGCGGCCGAGCACGGTGCCCGGCAGGGCCCACACCCGGCGGAGGTGTCGCTCGTGTACCGCCCGTTCGGCCGCGGCGGCCCGCTCCGCATACATGAGGACATCCTTCCTTGCCGTGCGACATACCGCTCGGTATGTTCGGTGTCCAGCCATCGGACCGCGAGGTGCCCATGACCACGGCCTATGTGACCTGCCCACTGTGCGAAGCGACCTGCGGCCTGGAGGTGACGCTCGGCTCCGGGCAGGTCACCCGTGTCCAGGGCGACGCCGCGGGCGTCTTCTCGAAGGGCTACATCTGTCCGAAGGGTGCCTCGCTCGGCGCACTGCACCACGATCCCGATCGGTTGACGAAACCGCTGGTCAAGCGCGACGGCGAGTTCGTCGAGGTCAGCTGGGACGAGGCGTTCGAGGAGATCGGCCGGCGGCTGCCACCGCTGATCGAGCAGTACGGCCGCGACGCCGTCGCGGTGTACGCGGGCAACCCCGGCGCCCACAACCTCGCGCTGATCCTCTACGGCCGGGTGCTCTACAAAGCGTTGGGTACCAAGAACTTCTACAGCGCGACCTCGGTCGACCAGCTCCCGAAGCACTTCTCGTCCGGCTACCTCTTCGGCGATCCGCTCGCCATCCCGGTGCCCGACCTCGACCGCACCCGGCACCTGCTGATGCTCGGTGCGAACCCGCTGGTGTCGAACGGCAGCCTGATGACCGCGCCGGACACGCGCGGCAAACTCCGGGCGATCCAGCGACGCGGCGGCAGGATCGTTGTCGTCGACCCGCGCCGGACGCGGACCGCGACGCTCGCCGACGACCATCACCCGATCGTGCCCGGGACCGACGCGCTGCTGCTGTTCGCGCTGGTCAACGTCCTGTTCGCGGAAAATCGCGTCACGCTCGGCCGCCTCGAAGAGCACGTGGCCGGGGTCGACGAGGTCCGCGAGTTGGCCCGTCCGTTCACGCCCGAGGCCGTTGCGCCACACACCGGCATTGCCGCCGACGCGATCCGGCGGATGGCGCTCGACCTCGCGGACGCCGAGAGCGCCGCCGTGTACGGCCGGATCGGGACCACGACACAGGTGTTCGGGACGGTCGCGAGCTGGCTGGTGGACGTGCTGAACGTGCTCACCGGCAACCTCGACCGCGCGGGCGGCGCGATGTTCCCGCTGGCCGCGGCCGGGCCGAGCGGCCGGTCACGGGCGTTCACCACCGGCCGCTGGGCGAGCCGGGTGCGCGGCTATCCCGAGGTGTTCGGCGAACTGCCGGTCGCCACGCTCGCCGACGAGATCGAGACGCCGGGCGAGGGCCAGGTCCGCGCGCTGATCACGATCAGCGGGAACCCGTGCGTCAGCACGCCGAACGCGGGACGCCTGTCCCAGGCGCTGGGGCAGCTGGACTTCATGGTGTCGCTGGACATCTACCTCAACGAGACCTCGCGCCAGGCCGACGTCATCCTGCCGGGACCGTCCCCTTTGGAGCGTCCGCACTACGATCTCGCGCTCTACCAGCTCGCTGTGCGCAACGTGGCGAACTGGACCCCGGCGACGCTGCCCACGGACGTGCCCCAGGAGTGGCAGACCGCGCTCCGGCTGACCGGGATCGTCACCGGTCAGGGCCCGAACGCCGACATCGCGGCGCTGGACGACTTCGTGGCCGCCGAGGCCGCGCGGCGCAACGGCGTCGATGTGGGCCTCGCGGCGAACCGGGTCGGGCCGGAGCGGCTGGTCGACCTGATGCTGCGCGCCGGACCGTACGACCTGACGCTGGCGGACCTCGAAGCGGCACCGCACGGCGTCGACCTCGGCCCGCTCAAGCCGCGGATCCCGGCCGTCCTGAGCACCGAAAGCGGCCGGATCGAACTGGCGCCGCCGGTGATCACCGCGGACGTCGCGCGGTTGCGAGCGTCGCTCACCGGCTCTCCGGCGGAGGGTCTGGTGCTGATCGGGCGGCGGCAGCTCAGCTCGAACAACTCGTGGATGCACAACCTCGCGCCGCTGGTCCGCGGAACCAACCGGTGCACCGTGCAGGTGCACCCGGCCGACGCGACCCGGCTCGGACTGACCGACGGCGGCCTCGCGTCGGTGACGTCACGGGCGGGGAAGCTCGAGGCACCGGTCGAAGTGACCGACGAGGTGCGCCAGGGCGTCGTGAGCATCCCGCACGGTTGGGGACACGACGTCGACGGCGTGCGGACGCGGGTCGCGCGGGCACATCCCGGCGTCAACTCGAACCTTGTCGCCGATGAGCAGCTGATCGACACGCTCTCGGGAACGGCCGTGCTGAACGGAATCCCGGTCGAAGTCGCCCCGGCCTGATCCCGCCTGAGTCAGCGCTTGAGCTTCTCGAAAAGCGTAAAGGTCTTCGTTGTCGTGCTGTAGACGCACACCCGGTAGGTGGCCGTGCCGTTGGCGATATCGAGGTCTCCGTCGTGGTTGCAGGCTGCCTCGGTTTTGTATCCGCCGGCGGCGACCACCAACGGGCCATCGTCGGCGAAGGCGGCGCCCGCGGTCAGCGGAAGGACGGCAACGGCGGCCCCGACTGCGAGACCGGCGCCGACACGAGCACGCAGCGACTTCATAGTTCCTCCATAGGTTTTGCTGACACTTCCGGTGGGAACCAGTGGCAGGATTCCCGCTCGGGTGAACCGAAATCTCCACGCTCTGGGCCTGACGAGGACCAGCAAAGCGCCACCGAGCTACTGGCCGCCATCGTTGTGCGCGTTCGATGTGTCAGCATTGCCCCTTGTACTCGGAGAGTTGGGCCTTTTCTCACTGGCCGACGGTCGAGGCTCCCACCCTGACCTGTCACCGCCGCATTCCTTTCGCTGGTCAAGAAGCTCGACTCACTCGATGGGGTGGCCTATTCGGTCAACTCCCGTTAGTCGAACAGGCAACGGCGATTCGGTGCGAACCGACGCGGGTAATGATCTTGCGTGGACGGGCCGGGAGGTGCTCATCCAGACAGTTGTCAGCAGGATTCCAGACAAGGGAGAGCCACGATGAAAACGGTGAAGACGAGCAAGTTCAGGGCCGCGTTGGTGATTGGTGCGGCCGCCATCGGCATTTCGCTGCTGGGTGCGGGTAGTGCGTCCGCCGTGGAGGTGCCGGTTGCGGGGCCGTACCCCGACTTCGACGCGTGCGTCCATGCCTTGCGGGCGCTGCCGCCGATCAAGGGTGAGCAGGGCCGGAATTGCGACACCGGCAAGGACGGCAAGTGGTACGTGGTCTCGGACATCAAGACGAAGTAAGTTCCATCGCTGGTTTCGCGCTGAGGCGGTCGGAAATCTGCTGACGTATTCTCCGCGAACGATCTCATCGCGGCGGCCTTCCCGGTTGCTCCCCCGGCGTTCAATTCCGGGGGAGCACCGGACGCTTTCCGCTTCAGGACTGGGTCGCGCCCGCCGGATTCGTGTCGGTGCCGAGGTAGGTGCCGTATCCCTCGGCCACGAGCGGGCCGTCGAAGAGCAGCACCTCGTTGACGAGGCCGCCCTTCTGGTTGCGGTAGTTGATGACCAGGCTGTCCACGCCGACGTAGCTGCCCAGGACCTCGAACCGCAGGTCGGGGATGCGCCGCAGGCCCTCCGCCCAGTAGGCGCGCAGGGCTTCCTTGCCGCGGATGACGCCATCGCCGCCGAGCAGCTGGGCCGCCACCGGCGAGCGGAACGTCACGTCATCCGCGAAGTGCGTCATCAGGGCGTCGAGGTCGTGGGCGTTCCACGCGGTCACCCAGCCGTCGACGAACTTCCGTGCCCAGTTACTAATCCGGCCAAAAGTAGGCGGACACGGGCCGCAACCGACCTGCTCGGAGATACCTGTTTCCGCCGTGACTGTGGTCGGATTAGTAACGAGCGGCGCAGTATGATCCATCTCCGCATTATCACCAGGAAGCCGACAGATCGGCGTGCTCCCGGACCCAGGCGTGCATCACAATCCCGGCGGCGACCCCGGCGTTGATCGAGCGAGTGGTCCCGAACTGGGCGATCGACACCACCAACGACGCCGCGGACTGAGCCTCGGAGGACAGCCCCGGCCCTTCCTGACCGAACAACAGCACGCAGGCGCGCGGCAGCTTCGCGGTTTCGAGCTGCTGCGCGCCCGGGGTGTTGTCGACGGCGACGATCTCGAGGCCGGACTCCGCGGCGAAGGTCACCAGGCCCTCGACGTCCTCGTGGTGACGCAGGTGCTGGTAGCGGTCGGTCACCATGGCGCCGCGCCGGTTCCAGCGGCGGCGGCCGACGATGTGTACCTCGGCCGCGGCGAAGGCGTTCGCCGTCCGGACCACGGTGCCGATGTTGTGATCGTGCTGGAAGTTCTCGATGGCGACGTGGAACGGATGCCGTCGGCTGTCCACATCGGACACGATGGCCTCGCGCCGCCAGTAGCGGTAGGCGTCGACGACGTTGCGGCGGTCGCCGTTCGCGAGCAGCTCGGGGTCGTACCGGTCGCCGGCGGGCCACTCACCCGGCCACGGTCCGACACCGACCTCCTCCCGGCTCACCCATTCGGTGGGACCGGCCTCGGGTACCTGCCCTGTCATCGCGCCTTCACGCGACGATTGTCGCTCAGTGGTGGACGACCGAATGCGCCGGTGCCCCGTGGTGGTCGCGATGACGCCACCGCTGGTAGGCGACGGCGTAGGAGAAGATCACCAGCGCGAGCGCGAGGACGACGACCACCGGCAGCGCCGCGCGCGGGATCACCGTGTCGTACAGGTAGTAGGCGTTGAAGCCGCCGGGCAGGTCACCGAGGCCCTGCTCGTGCCGGAAGTAGTTCTCCAGCGCGGTGAGCGGGCAGGGAATCGGTGTCACGTTGACCAGGACACCCCAGATGGCGAAGAAGACGTGGACGAAGACGACCTTGGGCCAGCGCCAGGCGAGAAAGCCGCCCAGGCCGATGAACAGCAGGGCCAGAATATGCACGAACACGGTCAAGTCGGCCAGAACTCGCGCCATCACCGCCCCCTTCCCCATATCCCTCTACCAGCGACTTTACTCTCACCTCACAGGAGAAAGCCGACAAAAGGATCTCGGAGCTGTGATATTCGACCTACTGACGCAACCTGTTCACTCTCCGGGTGATGGCGGCGTCACTCCGGGTGGGAACTCCGGGAACCCTTCGGGGCGCAGACCCGGATAGGGCGTCGGCTCCTCGTGCGGATAGCCGGGCGGTGGCTTCCGGCGCGGATGCGACGGCTGGTGGCCGGGACGCTCGGGCGGCTCGGGCGGCTTGCCTGGTTCCGGGATTTCCACGCGTTCGACGGTACGCCCGGGGCACGCCGGGACAAGCCTCGTCCGCCACGGGCGAACGGTTCAGAGCGCCCTGGCGCTGGTGGTCTTCGTGGTGAAGCGGAGTTCGAGGCGCACCGGGAGCGTCTCCACCTCCAGTGCCTGCCGCAGCCGGGCGACGGCGTGCGCCGCGATCCGGTGCCGCAGCGCGGCGATGTCGGCGTCCTGTTCGGCGGTGACCAGCAGGTACAGCTCGGGCTCGTCCCGCGACCCGGACACCCACGCCGACGCCGACTTCACGCCGTCGTACCCCTCGATGTCGGTGGCGACCGGAGCGTTGGCGGCCGACGAGTCCATCGTGGTGGTCCCGTCCTCGGGGTTTTCCTCCAGCCGCCAGCCGACGGACTTCGGCGTCCGGAACGCCTGCGCGGCCAGCCACCGCAGGCACAGCAGCCCGACGACGACCGCGACGGCGACCGTCACCCAGAACGCCCAGGCCGGCGGCGCCGCGGTGCCCGGGACCAGCGGCGATGCGGGATCGAGCACCCGCAGCCAGCCGAAGTACGTCGCGACGGCGAACCCGCCGCCCGCGAGCAGCACGAGCCCGGTCAGCGCGAGCAACGTCCGGTTCAGCCCGGCAGGGCGATTGACACGGCTCATCGGACACCTCGCGTGGTCACGGCCCGGACCCGCACCCGGACCTCGGGCGGTTTTTCGGGCCCGATCTCCTCGATCCGGCGGGCGAGCGTCACGCGGACGGCGTCGGCGAGCCCTTCGGTGTTGTCGCGATTGGTCCGCACGTGGGCCACGACCTTCTTACGCCCCAAGCGGATCCGGGCAGCGGCGACGCCGTCCACCGAGTTCGCGGCGTTCCGCAAGGCGACGAACACGCCCCGGCGGGTTATGCCGGAGTCGAATCCGGCCTCCTCGGTCAGCGGCACGACGGTCGGCCGGCCCGGCACCACGGCCAGCACCAGCAGCACGAGCCCGATCAGCACGGCTGCCCCGCCCCCGACGAGCACGGGCAGTGTGTTCCAGGTCGTGGCGTGCACGCGGTCGGCGATCGCGTCGTAGGACAGGAACGGCCGCTCGCCGATCAGCCGCTGCACCAGCGCGACGACGATCAGCACGCACGCGGCGAGCAGTACCAGTGCGAGCAGTGACGCGGGCAGCCCGCGCCGCGGACGGCGGATCACTGCACCCTCCTCCTCGTCACGGGTTCGTTCGGCAACGCGGGCACCGTGATGTCGACGCGGCGCACGGTCAGTCCGGTCAGTTCGGCGGTCCGGGCCGACACGTGCGCACGGGCCTCTTCGGTGGTCCTGGCGATCGGCGCCGGATAGCGCACCGGCAGCCGAACGTCCAAAGTGGCCGATTCCGCGTCGATCCTGGCACTGACCTGAACGTCCTCGCCGACACCGTCGACCTCGCCCGCCGCCCGCGCGGCGATGCGGCGGACGGCGCGGTCGGCCAGTGTGGTGCGTCCGCGGTCCTCCGGAGCGACGTCCGCGGGCACAGCGGCGGCGGTCATGGCCTACCTCCGATCCCGGACGGACCCGACGAGCGAGGACAGATCGAGCTTGCCGTCGAGCCAGCGCCCGACCAGCAGACCCAATGCGCCGAGCACCAGCACGATGACGAAGGCGCCGAATCCGCCGAACGCGGCGGCGAACCCGAGCGCCAGCCCGGTGAACAAGCCGATCGACGTCGCACTCATGCGATCGCCTCGCTCCGCGAGACAGTGTTGAATTCTTTTTGGCGCATGACATCCATGATTCGCTCGCAAGCGTCGCTCATGTCACTTCACCCGATCGCTGACGGGTTCTTCGTCGTCGTCGCCCGGGATGTAGACGTCGTTGACGTTGATGTTGACCTCGACGACCTCCAGCCCGGTCATCTGCTCGATCGCGGTGATCACGTTGCGCCGCACCGAACGCGCGAGATCCGCGATGCTCACGCCGTACTCGACGACGATCTGCAGATCGACCGCGGCCTGCTTCTCGCCGACCTCGACCGAGACGCCCTGTCCGACGCTGGCCGACGCGCCGGGGATCCGGTCGCGGATCGCGCCGAACGCACGGGCGGCGCCGCCACCGACGTCGTGCACGCCGGACACCTCACGCGTGGCGAGGCCGGCGATCTTCTGCACGACGACGTCGGCGATCGACGTGGTGCCCTGCTTGGTGACCAGCCCGTCTTCCTTGGTGGTGACCAGGGTGCCGGTCGAGTTCCTGGCGGAGGTGCCCTCAGCGGTCTTGCCGGTAGCCGTGTTGGTCATGCCGTCCTCCCTGCGTTCTGGTGGGGCACAAGGGTTTGTGTCCCCTTCACCTGTATCGACACGATCGCGGAGTGTTCGTCACTGCCCGATCGTGTGACCTGGATCGCTTTGTCCTCCGGAAAACGCGGCGCCGTCGATGTCGGTCACGACGAGCCGCAGCGTCGCCTTCTCCCATTCCGTTCCCGCGAGCAGCGGACGCACCGCCTCGGTCGCCCTGGCCAGCAACGGCGGCAGCGGCAGCCGGGTGGCGATCAGCCGGATCTCCACGAGTTCGGCGCTCAGCTCGACGGCGAACCCGTCCCAGTCCCACGGCAGCCACGTGGTGGCTTCCTCCGCGATGGGCGTCGCCGGGCGAAGACCGGGAATCGCCTTGACCGCGCCGACGAGTTTCTCGGTGACTTCGTCCGCCGACATCACCACTGCTCCGGCTCGATGTCCAAAATGGACACGGACACTTCGCCGACCGTCAGGCCGGTCTGCTCGGCCACCACCCGGACGACGCCGCGCTGCACGGCCTGTGCGACCGCGGCGGCCTGGTCGACCGCCGAGGTGACGAGGTCGACGGACACGCTCAGCGTCCCGTCGTCGGCGCGGCGCACGCGAACGCCGTCGGAAGGGGCCGGATCGAGGCCCTTCCAGCGTTGCCGGGCGGCCCGCGTCCACGCGGTGACCAGCCCACGCAGTCCGGGTTCGAGCCGCACCACGCCGGGCGTCTCGACCGCGGCCCGCGCGGCGACGCTCGCGATCACCGGATCGGCGATCACGAACTCCGCTCCCGGCCGGGGCAGGTCGGTCAGGTCGGACACGGTCATCGATCGTCCCCCGCGGTTTCCTCGTACACGTCGACCATCACCAGATCGAGTTTCGCCAGTACCAGGCCGACCCTCGCCGCCGCCGCGGCGGTGACCCGGTCCCGCACTTGCGACAACGCCTCGCCACCCGCCGCGTTCCGCAGGCTCACCGCGAGGGTGAGTTCGACCTCCACGACGCTTTCGCCGTGCGGCCCTTCACCGACAGCGCGGACCCGGCACCGGCGGGCCCGGACGCCGCCGACGGAGTCCGCGGCGTACCGCAGCACGACCGCGACGGCCTGTTCACTCACCTCGACCGGGCCCAGCTCCGTCGACGGCAGGCTCAGCATCTGGCCGCGCCGGACCTCGGCGCGGACGGCGGACATGATCCGGCCGACCAGGTCGGGCGGTGTGGCTTCCGGCTCGGCCACCAGCTCCTGCGTCGCCTCGCGCAGCGCCAGCAGGCTTTCGCGAGCGACGCGGCAGTGCGGGCAGGACAGCTCGTGCTCGTCGGCGAGACCGGCGCCGACGACGTCCATGCGCTCCCAGACCCGCTCCAGCTCCCGGCCGCACGGCAGTTCGTACTCCTCGGTCGTGTTGTTCACCGCCATGGCTTCATCACCTCGGCCAACTGGGCTCGCGCCCGCGCTATCCGACCGCGGACCGCCACCGCGTTCGCGCCGACGATCTCGGCGATCTCGTCGTACGACCGGCCGTGCACCTCGCGCAGCAGCCAGCACGCCCGCTGGGGCGGAGTGAGCCGCTGCAGGGCCTCGTTGAGCGCCGCCAGCTGGCTCGACACCTGGGCGGCGTGCTCGGGCCGGGTCTCCGCCCGCGGCGACTCGGCCGTGTCCAGGTCGACGTCGGCGCGCGGACGGCGCGCCCTGATCACGTTGAGACAGCGGTTGGTCGTGGTCCGGTAGAGCCAGCCGACGAACGCCGCGTCGTCGTTGAGCTGCGCGAGCCTGCGCCACGCCGTGAGGAAGACGTCCTGGACGACGTCCTCGGCGTCGGCGCGATCCGCGAGCATCCGCGACGCGAGCTTGAACATCGGACCCTGGTAACGCAGCACGAGCTGCTCGTACGCCCGGACGTCGCCGTCACGGGCGCGGCCGACCAGGGTCGCGTCGTCGAGCGGCGTGCCGGGCTCCGCACTGGTCGTGGTCACGGCACCTCCTCGGGAAGGAGGACACCCGGGAGCGGAGAACGTCACGGGTGGATTGTGGGTGATCATCGCCACCCCGGCGAATCCGTGCCGTTCCACTGGGTGACGGTGTCGTACCGGTGAGCGCGTCCGCGAGGGATGCGACCGAGGAACACCGGAGGTGCCTGATGTCGTGGGGCGACAAGATCAGCAACAAGGCGGACGACCTCGGCGGGAAGGCCAAGGAGGCCGCGGGGAACGTCACCGGGGACGAGCAGTTGCAGGCCGAGGGCAAGACGGACCAGGCGAAGGCCGGGCTGAAGGACGCCGCCGAGAAGGTCAAGGACGCCGTCGGCGACGCGGCGGAGAAGGTGAAGGACACCTTCCGCAAGTAGGCGGGCCGGGTGTGCTGAAGGACGCCTTCAGTGCATCCCGCGCAGTGAAGGACGCCTTCGGTGCATTGAGTGCACCGAAGGCGTCCTTCAGCTCGCTCAGTTCAGGCCGAGGTCGTCCTTGCCGAGGACGTAGCGGTATTCGAGGCCTTCCTTCTCGACGGCCTCCCGCGCGCCGGTGTCCCGGTCGACGACGGTCGCCACGCCGACGACCGTCGCGCCCGCCTCGCGCAGCGCCTCGACGGCGGTGAGCACGCTGCCGCCGGTCGTGGAGGTGTCCTCGACGGCCAGCACGCGCTGGCCGCGAACCTCGACGCCCTCGACGCGGCGCTGCATGCCGTGCTCCTTGACGGCCTTGCGGACGACGAACGCGTCGAGCACGACGTCGTCGTTCGCGGCCGAATGCAGCATCGCCAGCGCGACCGGGTCGGCGCCCAGCGTCAGCCCGCCCGCCGCGACGAAGTCCCAGTCGGCGGTGAGCTGCCGCAGCAGCTTGCCGATCAGCGGGGCGGCGGCGTGGTGCAGGGTCGCCCGCCGCAGATCGACGTAGTAGTCGGCTTCCTTGCCGGACGCCAGGGTCACCTTTCCGTGCACTACGGCCAGTTCGGTGACCAGTCTGGCCAGTTCGAGTTTCGCTGCCTTGTCCAACGCGGGAATCGCCACGGCCGAGAGTCTTACACACGCCGGAGCGTGGCCCCGCCGTCACTCACCGATGGCCGTGGCCTCGGCCGGCCGGCCGCGCGTGGCGAACCAGGCCGGGACGAACGTCGCGGCGAGCACCAGCGCGGCGGCCAGCCCGATCACCACGAGGTAGATCGACACCGGACCGGACGGCAGCAGCGAATCACTCGCCACCAGGCAGAACGGCACGATCGACCCGGCCGCGACGACGGTCCCGAGCACGATCCCGATGAACGCGGTCAGCCCGCCCTCGATGCCCGCCATGCGCAGCACCTGCGCCCGGGTGAACCCGGACAGCCGCTGCAGGCCGAACTCCCGGCGCCGCCGCATGGTCGCCATCACGAGCGTGTTCACGACGGAGATCACGGTGTAGGCCATGATCATCCCGACGAGCAGGTAGTTGACCCACGCGCCGACCTCGTTGCCCTTCGTGTGCGCGGCGATCAGCGCGTCGCGGTCGCCGACCCGCACCGGAAAACCCGTGGTCGCCTCTCGCACCCGCGTGGTCAGTGTGGCCGTGTCGACACCGGGGGCGGCGCGGACGAGCAGCTGCGGCGCGAGGCCCGCGGTCGTGTGCGGGGCGACCAGTTCCGCGGGCAGCACGAAGTTCTCGAAGCCCGGCCGCTGCGTCAGCAGGGCCACGATCCGGACGTCGGCGCGGGCGCCGTCGCCCAGCCGCAACGTCATGCTGTCGCCGACGCCCCGGCCGAGGTCCGCGGCGAGCTTCGCGGGCACCGCGACGGTGTTGCCCGACAACGCGTCGAGACCGCCCGCGGTCACCTGCGTCGCGGTGGTCTGCGCGGCGCCCTTCGCGGTCAGACCGACGACCGGCCAGCCCTCGTCGTTCTGCCCGGATTCGTACGGCTTCTCGACGTACACCGAACTCGTCACGTACTCCGAAGCGCCCGCCACACCAGGAACATCCTGGACACGCCGCACCAACTCCGGCGCGACGCCGCCGGGACCGCTGACGACGGCGTCGGCACGCAGATCCTCGGTGAACGCCTGGTTCGACACCGCTTCCTGCGTGGTCTGCAGGTAGATGTTCCCGGTGGCGATGCCGACCGCGAGCATGATCGGGGTGACCGCGCCGGACACGCGCAGCGCGCCGACGCGGGTGTTGCGCAGCGCCATCCAGCCGTTGATACCGCTGAGCAGCTTCACCGGCGCGTGCAGCAGCGCGGCCGTCACCTTCGTGACGCCGGGGCTGATCGTCGCGACCCCGATCGCCCACAACATCACCGCCGGACCGGCCGTGCTCGCCGCGACCGGACCGCTCATCACGGCCACGGTGACGATCGCCAGCGCGGTGCCACCCGCGAAGCACAACGCACCGAGGATGACGCGCGTCGGCGTGACCCAGCGGGCGTTACTAATCCGGCCAAAAGTAGGCCGCCCCCCGCGCCGCACGTAACCGTTCTTACGAAGCCGTTCGGCCGTGACTGTGGTCGGATTAGTAACGATCGGCACAGTCACGGCGGACTCGGCGAGCGCCTCGGTCGGGCGGATCCGGCCCGCCCGATACCCGGCGACGACCGACGCGAGCACCACGGACAGCAGCGCCGCGCCCGACGCGACGACGGCGGGCAGCCAGCCCTGGTGGAACGCCACCACCGACGGCACGACGTCGTTCGCCACGAGCTGCTCGAACAACTGCCCGCCGACGAGCGGGCCGAGCACCGCGGCGAGCGCGGTGGCCAGCAGCCCGACGACCAGCGCCTCGCCGAGCACCATCCGCCGCAGCTGACGCGGTGTCGTACCGATGGCACGCAGCAGGGCGAGTTCACGCTGCCGCTGCTGGGTGGACAGCGCCAACGTGCTCGCGACGACGAAGATAGCGACCGTCACCGACAATCCGCCGGTAACCGCGGAGAGCACGATCAGCTTCTCGCCGCTCGCGTTCGCCTCGGGGAACTCGATCTGCCCGCGGTCGACGCCGGTCAGCACCACCGCGTTCGCGTTCCGGACGACGTTGTTGACGCGCGCTGCCACGGCATCGACGTCCCGGGTCGCGAACACGCCGATCGCGTCGACACGGCCGGGATGTCCGGAAAGCCGTTCGGCGTCGGAAGACGCGAAGAACAACGCGGACTGCGTCATCGCACGCGGCGCCGCGGCTATCCCGGCGACCCGGTACCCGCTCGCACTGCCGTGCGCGGCGACGTCGATACGGTCCCCAATGGACAGTCCCGCGTTGCGCGCCAGACCGGCGTCGAGGACGACCTCGCCGGGTGCGGGCGCGGTGCCGGAAGTCAGCGCGTACGGCGTGAGCGTGGCGGAATTCCAAGCGTGGCCAAGGACATCGGCCGCCTTGGGGAGCGTGACGGGAAAGGAAACCTCGGCGACCGCATCGGTCACGCCGGGAACGGATCGGACTCGGTCGACGAGCCCGGCATCGAGCCGGACGCGCTCGGGCAGCGTGCCCGTCCGGGTCTTCAGGTCCTTGCCTTTGGTGGCGTCGTATTCGGCGGGGTCCTCACGGGCGATGTCGATGCTCTGCTGCCCGCCGATGACGATCGGCGCGCCCGCGAGACGTTGCGGCTGCGCCTCCGAGCGGATCCCGGTCTCCATCAGCCCGGCACACGCGGAAACCAGCACCGCGCCGAAGAACACCGCGACGAACGTCGCGAGGAAACCACCCTTGCGCAGGCGGAGCGTGCGAAGTGCGAGCCGCAGCATCAGGCACCCACCGCCGCCCAGGCACCCAGGTGCGTCATGCGCTCGGCGACGGCGTCCGCGGTCGGCCTCGGCAGTTCACCGGCGATCCGGCCGTCCGCAAGGAAAATCACGCGATCGGCATAGGACGCGGCGACCGGGTCGTGCGTCACCATGATCACCGTCTGGCCGCTGGCCCGAACGGATTCCCTCAGCAGTGCGAGGACTTCCGCGGCCGTGCGAGTGTCGAGCGCGCCGGTCGGCTCGTCGGCGAACACCACCGCCGGATCGGTGACGAGCGCGCGGGCGATGGCGACCCGCTGCTGCTGACCACCGGAAAGCTGGCCGGGCAGATGGCGGCGCCGTCCGGCGAGGCCGACGCGCTCCAGAATGTGGCTCACCAGCCTGCGATCCGGGCGGCGGCCCGCGAGTTGTTGCGGCAGCACGACATTCTGCTCGACCGTGAGCGCCGGGAGCAGGTTGAACGCCTGGAAGATGAACCCGACGCGGTCGCGGCGCAGCTTCGTCAGCCGCGTCTCGCCGAGCCCGCCGAGGTCCTGGCCGTCGAGCGTGACCGTGCCGGAGGTCGGCCGGTCGAGCCCGGCGGCGCAGTGCAGGAACGTGCTCTTGCCCGATCCCGACGGCCCCATGACCGCGGTGAATTCACCACGCGGGAAGGCGAGGCTGACCCCGCCGAGCGCGACGACGCCGTTTCCGTAGTCCTTGCGGACGGCCTCCAGCCGCACCGCGTCGCCCGTCCCGTTCCACCCAGTTCTCATGGCGGAAACGCTAGACAGCGCGGTGGGGTTTGACCCTGGTGCCAGCGCGCCTTCGCGAGGTAGGGACGGCCCTACCTCAGGTGCGTCCCTTGCCGCCGAAGCCGCCGCTGACCCGGCGCAGCACCGCGCGCGGGAGCAGCCCGCCGATCGCGACGAGGGCCTTGTACTGCAGGCTCGGCACCGAAATCACCTTGCCACGGCGCAGATCGGCGAGTGCCTCCGTGACGACCTGCTCGACGTCGAGCCAGAAGGCTTTCGGCCCCGGCTTGTCGATCCCGGCACGCTCGTGGAACTCGGTGTTCGTGAAGCCGGGGCACAACGCGATCATCCGTACCCCGGGCGGCAACGACGCCGCGATGCCCTCGGTGAAGGACGTGACCCAGTTCTTGCTCGCGGTGTACGTCGAGCCGCGGCCACTGAAGAACCCCGCGACACTGCTGACGTTGATCACATCTCCGCGACCGCGCTCGATCATCCCGGGCAGCACGGCCCTGGTCAGCCTGAGCACGGCGGTGACGTTGACGTCGAGCTGGCGTTGCAGCGCGTCCGGCGGAATGGTCCAGAAATCCCCGTTGAGCCCGAATCCCGCATTGTTGACGAGCAGGTCGACCGGCCTCGTCAGCCGCTCCTCGACCTTCGCCCGTCCGTCCACTTCGGACAGATCGGCGGGCAGGACCTCGACGTTGACGCCGTGGCGCTCGGTGATTTCTCCGGCGAACGCGGCGAGGCGCTCGGTGTCGCGGGCGACGAGCACCAGGTCGTACTTCTCGGCGGCGAGCGTGCGCGCGAACTGCGCGCCGATGCCCGCGGTGGCTCCGGTGATCACGGCGGTGGTGGTCATGTGGGTGAACATACCCCCAGGTCAGGCCATAAGGTGCGGTCATCGGCGTGGCGTCGTATGGTCCGCGCATGGGTAAGCACACCAAGCGGAAAGCGCCCTATCTGCCCAAGGTCGCTGCCGGTGCCGCACCACTCGCTCTCCTGTTCGCAGCCCCTGCCACCACCGCACTCATCGCCCCCGCCGAAGCCGCCACCCTTCCCCTCGATCTCCTGCCGCTCCCGCTGGATCACCAGCACGACAGCAGCATCACCCGCGACCTGACGTCGAACTCCGACGCCAGGACTTCGGCGTCCCACGGCTCGGTCGACGTCGTCCGCCATGACGTGTACCGCAAGCAGGTCGGCGCCGCGAGCGTCGTCTCGGACCTCCGGCACGCCGCGGGCGGCAGTCACGAAGACCGCGACACGACCGTCACCGACCCCCGCGGCGCGCCCGGCACGTCGCGGACGACCGACGACAGCCAAGGCGCCCGGCAGAGCCAGGTCCACATGGCGCGGCTCGGGAAACTGGTGGCGTCGGCGGGAAACGACCAATGGCTGCGCCGGACGGAAACGCGCGCCCTTTCGGTCGACTCCACCGCCGGTGCCGCGCGCACGCACGAAGAGGAACGGCGTCTGTTGGGCGCCGGGGAATCCAGCCGCCATGGCGTCTGGTTCCCGGAAAGAACCGATCTGCTGACAGAAAACGCCGAGCGGCTCGACTCCGGCCTCGCCCGTTCGGCCACGCTCGACACGGGCCCTTCCGGTGAAGGCCGGTTCGCCGGCGACCTCGGCGGCAGTCTCGACGGCGCCCGTTCCTCCGGGCAGGCCGTCGATTTCGGCGAGGTCGCGGCGTTCGGCACGACGTCGGCGCAACATGGACGCGGCCAGTTCAGCGGCACGCTCACCGCCGCGAAGTCCGGCACGCTGTCGCAGCGCCTCGCCGGGATCACCAACGGCACCTATGAGCAGGCACACGTGCTCGGCGGTCACGCCGGGTCGGTGTCGGGCAACGTCGGCTCCACCCAGGCGGCGAATCTCGCCAACCGGGCCTCGACCGACGAGACCCCGCCTCGCGTCGACGGTGACCTGACCGACTCGATCAGCGGCGACCTCGGCATCGAACACGTCATGCGGGTGCAGGGCGGGACGACGACGTCGGTGCGCGGCGTCCTGCCGGACCAGCCGCACGCGACACGGGTCCAGTCGCTGAGCGCCGGCGTCGCCGATCAGCCGCCTGTCGACCTCTCGCCACCCGCACTGACGCTGTAGCCCGCTCCGCTGAGGCAAGCGCCCCGATCGTCGGGCCCCGTCAGGAGCCGGGGCGGTCCTCTGGCGAGCGCGGTTCGGGGGTCTGGAACTGCCGGGTCGCCGCCGGGGGGACCGGCGCCGGGGTCTGCTGCTGCGGCTGCGCGGGCACGGCAGGCTGCTGGCCGGTGTCACCGGGCTGCCAGTGACGGCCGCCGGAGCTGTCGTAGGCCTCCTCGTCGAACGGGTCGACGATGTCGGCGATCTCCCCGAGGTCGCGCAGCAGCCGCTCCAGCCGCGACGGGCCCGCGTTCGGCACGACGCTGGCGAGCACCCACTCGTTCTCCAGCCACGCCACGCCGACGTCGCCGCCGAGCTGGTCCGCGGCGTCGACAAGATCCTGGGTGATGACCTGGCGGGCGCCCTCGGCGTCGTCGGCGAACGCGTAGCGCTGGCCGATCGGGCCGAGCATCTCGGGCATGTCGGCGCGCTGGAACGGCACGCTGGACAGCCACATCTCGATCGGGATCCGGTGGACCTTGTTGCAGCGCACCGCCACCACGACCGCCGGGATCTGCCCCTCCGACTCGATGTCGAAGATGAACACCGGGCGGCGGCCGTCGGAGGTGAAGGTCGAGCCTGCCACGACGTTGACCGCGGCGTCCGCGCCGAAGTAGCCGATCGCACCGCCGGACCACTGCCGCGGCAACCGCTCGTCCTCCTCGACGAACTGCCAGCCGCGCAGCTGGGCCCAGCGCATCCGCTCCCGGTTGCGGGAGCCCTCCTTCGCCCGGTCGGCGGCGAGCAGCCCTAGACCCGCCACCAGCGCGACGGCGGCGATGACGAACCAGATCCACGTAGGAATACCCACGAAGGTCAGGGTATCGCCCTCGACCCGCGAGAGATGATCGCCCGCGCCGTGTCGCGCCGCCCCTTTCGAGCCAATCGCCCGCCGCCGCCGTTCCGGAGCGCCAGACGCACTGCTCCATCCGGATGAAAACGCGACGTTCGCGGGAGGCGGTGACAACGCTGTCAGCGCCTGGTGTCCAGAACGACGCGCAGGGGAGGGTGAACGTCCCGAACGCGCCGTTGGGGACATGCGCTGCCGCCGCTGGGCCCGGTCCGGCTTGTGCCGAGGTCACGAATGGCCCGTTCAGGACGTTCAACGTCCACAATGGCCCCTTCGCGACATGCCTCCGGTGCAGCACCCGCGCCGGGATCCGTGAAGGACTCCTTACCGGCGTCCAGCGCCGGCAAGGAGTCCTTCACAGCCCAATCGGACGGAGCGCGTCAGACCTTGCTGACGGTCAGCGCGTCGGAGGCTTCCATGTCCGGCAGGTCGACACGCACGGTGTCGCCGTCCCGGATCTCGCCCGAGAGCAGCTTCCTGGCCAGCTGGTCACCGATCGCCGACTGCACCAGCCGCCGCAGCGGACGGGCACCGTAGATCGGGTCGAAACCGTTGAGCGCCAGCCATTCGCGGGCACCGTCGGTGACTTCCAGGTGCAACCGGCGCTGCGCCAGCCGCGACGCCAGCCGAGCGATCTGGATGTCCACAATGGACGTCAGCTGCTCGGTGCCGAGCGCGTGGAACACGACGATGTCGTCCAGCCGGTTCAGGAACTCCGGCTTGAACTGCCGCTGCACCACCGAAAGCACGGCATCCCGCCGCTGCCGCTCGTCGAGCGACGCGTCGGCGATCGCCTGCGAGCCGAGGTTCGAGGTCAGCACGAGGATCGTGTTGCGGAAGTCCACCGTGCGGCCCTGGCCGTCGGTCAGCCTGCCGTCGTCGAGTACCTGCAGCAGCACGTCGAACACGTCCGGGTGCGCCTTCTCGACCTCGTCGAGCAGCACCACCGAGTACGGACGGCGGCGGACGGACTCGGTCAGCTGCCCGCCCTGGTCGTAGCCGACGTACCCGGGCGGCGCGCCGACGAGCCGGGCCACCGAGTGCTTCTCGGCGTACTCGCTCATGTCGATCCGCAGCATCGCGCGCTCGTCGTCGAACAGGAACTCCGCCAGCGCCTTCGCCAGCTCGGTCTTGCCGACGCCGGTCGGGCCGAGGAACAGGAACGAACCGGTCGGCCGGTCGGGGTCGGCGACCCCGGCGCGGGCGCGGCGTACCGCGTCCGACACCGCCTTCACGGCCTCCTCCTGCCCGATCACGCGGTGGCCCAGCTCCTCTTCCATGCGCAGGAGCTTGCCCGTCTCGCCCTCCAGCAGCCGTCCGGCCGGGATGCCGGTCCACGCGCTGACGACGTCGGCGACATCGTCCGCGCCGACCTCCTCTTTAAGCATGACGTTCTGCTGACTGACCTCGCTCGCGGCCGTCGCGGCCTCGAACTCCTTCTCCAGCACGGGAATCCGGCCGTACCGCAGCTCGGCGGCCTTGCCGAGGTCACCGTCGCGCTCGGCCCGTTCCGACTCGCCGCGCAGCTGCTCCAGCTGCTCCTTCAGCTCGCGGACCTTCTCGATCGAGCCCTTCTCGTTCTGCCAGCGCGCGGTCAGCGCCGTCAGCGTTTCGCGCTTCTCGGCCAGTTCGGCACGCAATGCGGCGAGCCGCTCACGGGAGGCGGCATCGTCCTCTTTGGACAGTGCCATCTCCTCGATCTCCATCCGCCGCACGGCGCGCTCGACCTCGTCGATCTCCACCGGCCGCGAGTCGATCTCCATGCGCAGCTTCGACGCCGCCTCGTCCACGAGGTCGATCGCCTTGTCCGGCAGGAACCGCGCGGTGATGTAGCGGTCGGACAGCGCCGCGGCCGACACCAGCGCGGCGTCGGTGATCCGGACACCGTGGTGCACCTCGTACCGCTCCTTGAGGCCACGCAGGATGCCGATGGTGTCCTCGACCGACGGCTCGCCGACGAGCACCTGCTGGAACCGCCGCTCCAGCGCGGGGTCCTTCTCGATGTGCTCGCGGTATTCGTCCAGTGTGGTCGCGCCGACCATCCGCAGCTCGCCGCGTGCGAGCATCGGCTTGATCATGTTCCCGGCGTCCATCGCACCCTCGCCGGTCGCCCCGGCGCCGACGATGGTGTGCAGCTCGTCGATGAACGTGATGACCTCGCCCGCGGAGTCGGTGATCTCCTTGAGCACGGCCTTGAGCCGCTCCTCGAACTCCCCGCGGTACTTCGCGCCGGCGACCATCGAACCGAGGTCCAGCGCCACGACCCGCTTGCCACGCAACGACTCCGGCACGTCACCGGCGACGATGCGCTGCGCGAGCCCTTCGACGATGGCCGTCTTGCCGACGCCCGGCTCGCCGATCAGCACCGGGTTGTTCTTGGTACGCCGCGAAAGCACCTGCACGACGCGGCGGATCTCGGTGTCCCGGCCGATCACCGGGTCGAGTTCGCCCGCACGGGCCCGAGCGGTCAGGTCGACGCCGTACTTCTCCAGCGCCTTGAACGTGCCTTCCGGGTCCGGGCTGGTGATCCGCGCGGAACCGCGGACCTTGGCGAACGCCTCGCGCAGCGCGTCCGGCGTCGCGCCGTGGCGGCGCAGCAGGTCGGCGACCTGCGCACCCTCGGTGGCCAGCCCGACGAGCAGGTGCTCGGTCGAGACGTACTCGTCGCCGAGTTCGGTCGCGAGCTGCTGCGCGCGGGAAAGCGACTTGACGGCGGGCGCGTCGAACTGCGGGGTCGACACCGTCGCCCCGGTCGCCGAGGGCAACGCGCCGATGATCGGTTCGAGCTCCTTGTGCACCTGCTCCGGGTCGGCCCCGACCGCGGTCAGCAGCGGCGCGGTGAGCCCCTCACCCTGCGCCAGCAGGGCGCCGAGCAGGTGTGCCGCCGCAACGTGCGGGTTGCCTGCCATCGTGGCCGCCTGCGCCGCGGAGGAAATCGCCTGCTGGGTCTTCGTGGTCGGGTTGAAAGCGTCCATCCCTCACCTCGTGCTCGGGTACTGCTTCGTGCGTAGTCTGGTCAAAAGTCCTGGTCACCGCAGATCGCGATGCCTCTCGACAGGTATAACGTCAGGAAACTTGAGTCTGTTCCGCTCAACTCTGAATTGGTTGTACGGCGTGCGCGGGCAACCGGGGGCCGAGCCTGCCGAGCCCGGCGACGGCGAGGCAGGCGCAGATCCCGACCAGCACCCAGGGTAACCACACGGCGACGGCGAAGAGCGCGACGATGGCCGGGGCCAGCACCTGGGCGACGGTGAACGCGTATTGGAAAGCGGCCAGGTAGCGGCCCTTGGCCTCGGGTGGCGCCGCGGCCTCGGCCAGTGCCCCGGAGCGCGGGCCGAACACGAGATCGCCCGCCGCGAACACCAGCGTCGCCGCCAGCAGGTACGGCACCTCCCAGCCTGAGGGCAGGAGCAGCACGCCGAGACTGACAACGCACCACGCAGCGAACAACGCCGAACCGAGCCGCATCGCGGCGATCCGGCTCAGGCAGCGGGTCAGGCGCAGCGCGTACGTCCCGCCGACGCTGGTCAACACGGTCAGCAGGGCCAGGATGGCGCCGGGCAGCCAGACCGGTCCGCGCAGCTGCTCGAGCACGAACACCGGGGTGCCCACGAGGAAGAAGTCCAGCGACAGCCCGAACAGTCCGCTGAACACGATCAACGCCAGGTAGGGCCGGTTCCGGCAGACCCGCGCGGACATCCGCCGCCGGGTGCGCCGCGGCGGCACCGTGCGCACGAACACCGCCAGGATCAGCGCCGCGACACCGAAACTGACGGCGTCGGCGGCGACCACGATCCGGTAGCCGTCCTGCTCGATGCCGGTGAGCAGGACGGCGGCGGCCACCCCGCCAAGGCCGAACGCGCCCGCCCGCACCATCCCGGCCTCTGCGAACGGCCGGTCCTTCGGCACGTCCCCGGCGACCTGCGCGATCAGCGCGTACAGCGAGCTGTAGAACAGCTGCTGACCTGTCGTGAGGAGCACCGCGGCGAGCACGACCATGCCGAAGCCGCCGGCCAGCAGGTAGCACAGCAGCCCCGCGGCCTGGACGAGCTGAGCGCCGACGACCACCGAGCGTGGCCCGATCCGATCGACGAGCCGCCCGGCGACCGGCGGTACGAGAAGGCCGGCGAGGGTGCCCGCCGTGACGGCCGTCCCGGCCACCGCGAGCGGCAGTTCGACCACCCGCGTCACGTAGACGAGCGCCAGGGGAAGGAATAGTCCCGAGCCGAAATTGTCGATACCCAGCGCGCACAGCAGCGCCGCCCGGACACCTGTCACGCGCCAAACGCTACTGCCGGAAAACGGTGCGGAGGCAGGTCC
Source organism: Amycolatopsis sp. NPDC058986 (assembly GCF_042741125.1). NCBI lineage: Bacteria > Bacillati > Actinomycetota > Actinomycetes > Pseudonocardiales > Pseudonocardiaceae > Amycolatopsis > Amycolatopsis sp. NPDC058986. The sequence continues at coordinate 66,735 of NZ_JBHYJW010000017.1, forward strand.
GAAAGCCGCCTTTTTCCAGCGTAAATGACACTCCCGGTAGCACTTCGCGTGCTACCGGGAATCCCTTTCGTGTTCAGCCCGCGCGGCGTGCTCCGACACGCGGGACCGGTGCCAGTTCGACGTCGTATCGGGTCCGGCTTCCGGCCCCGACGGTGAACGCCCCGGCGAGCGGCTGGTGCCCCGGCGCGGCCACCGTGAGCGTGTACGCCCCCGGCGTGAGACCCGAAATCCCGTACCAGCCGTCGCCGCCCGCGTGCGTGGAGTCGACGACCGTGCCCTGACCATCCGTCACGGTCACCACCGCGCCCGCGACCGCCGCGTGCCTGCCCGCGGTGCGGACCCTGCCGCCGAGACCGCCGGTGCGTTCCAGCAGGAAGTCGTGCCGCAGCGGGATCTCGTCGAGCCGCACGGTCGAAACCTGCGGCCGGATCGCGTCCGAGGTCGCGAGCAGCACGTGATCACCGGGGCCCGGCGCGGTCAGCCGGTACTCGCCGCCGGGACCGGTGTGCCCGAGGTCGACCTGCCGTCCGGACGCGTCGGTGAGAGTGAGGACGACGCCCTCCACCGGCCGTCCGTTCGTCCCGAACACCCTGCCGTGCAGGTGCGAAACCGAAATCGAGACGGACGTCCCCAGCGGTGTCCGCTCGACAACCTCGTCGACGACCACCGTCTCGACGTCCAGCGACCGGCGCAGCGGGACCTCCTTCATCAGCAGCACGGCGACGAGCGTGACCACCGCGATACAGCCGGCGATGAGGAAGACCTTGCCGATCGCGTCGCCGTACGCGGTGTGCACGATCGTCTGCATCGGCCCGGACAGCGACTTGATGTCGAGCGTGCCCCCGCCCTTGGCCGCCCCCGCCGGGACACCGAGTTTCGCCAGCGACTCCGCGATGCTCGTGGAGACGTGCGAGGTGAGCACCGCACCGAGCGCGGACACCCCGGCCGCCCCGCCGAGCGAGCGGAAGAACGTGACCACCGACGAGGCCGAGCCCATGTCCTTCATCCCGACGCCGTTCTGCACGACCAGCACCAGGTTCTGCATGAGCAGCCCGACACCGACGCCGACCAGCGCGAGGTAGCCGCCCATGAGCGTCAGGTTCGTGGCGTGGTCGATCGTGGAGAGCAGGAACAGCCCGGCGACGAGCAGGACCGCGCCCGGCACCATGAACTGCTTCGTCCGGCCGGTGCGGGAGATGATCTGGCCCGCGACCGTCGAGGACACCGCGAGCCCGAGCAGCATCGGCATGGTCATCAGGCCGGCGTGCGTCGGCGTGAAACCGCGCGCGAGCTGGTAGTACTGGCCGAGGAACACCGAGGCGCCGAACATCCCGGTGCCGACCGCGAGCGAACCCAGCACGGCGAGGGTGAACGTCCGGTTCCGGAAGAGCCGCAGCGGTACCACCGGCTCGGCGGCCCGCGTCTCGGCGAACACCGCCAGCCCCAGCGCGAGCACCGCGCCGCCGACATAGGCCAGCGTCGACCACGAAACCCAGGCGAAGTTCTTGCCCGCCAAGGAGATCCACACCAGCAGCAGGGCGACGCCGCCGACGAGCAGGGTCGCACCGAACCAGTCGATCTTGACCTCGCGCTTGACCACCGGCAGCCGCAGCGTCCTGCCGAGCACGACGAACGCGATCACCGCGATCGGCACGCAGACCCAGAAACACCAGCGCCAGCCGAGCGGCGAGTCGACGATCAGGCCGCCGACCAGCGGGCCGGCGACGGTCGCGACGGCGATCACCGCGCCGATGTAACCGGAGTAGCGGCCGCGTTCCCGCGGCGGGATCATCGCGGCGATGACGATCTGGACCAGCGCCTGGAGGCCGCCGAGCCCGATGCCCTGCAGTGCCCGGTAGGCGATCAGCTCCGGCATCGACTGCGCGATGCCGCCGAGGACCGAACCGATCGTGAAGATCGCGATCGCCAGCTGGTAGAGCAGCTTCTTGCTGAAGAGGTCGGCGAGTTTGCCCCAGATCGGCGTCGTCGCGGTCGAGGTGAGCAGCATCGCGGTGACGACCCACGTGTACTCGCCCTGCGTGCCGTGCAGGTCGGCGAGGATCGTCGGCAGCGCGTTGGACACGATCGTCGACGACAACATCGCCACCAGCAAAGCCAGCAGCAGTCCGGAAAAAGCCTTCATGATCTGCCGGTGGGACATCTCCTGCCCACCGGCCTGCGAATCGATCGTGCTCACTCCTTGCTCACTTTCTCCTTGTCCGCCGCGGCGAAACAGCCTCCGGGAGCACCGAGCGTCGTCCGCAGGGCGTCGTTCAGCTCCGCCAGGCCGGTGGTGAGGGTGGTGATCCGCTCCTCGTCCCACTCGTCCAGCGCGTTCTTCATGAATTCGAGATAGGTGGCCCGCCAGCGCCCCAGCTCCGCGTGACCGCGTTCGGAGACGCTGATGAGCGTCGCGCGGCCGTCGTCGGGGGCGGGACGCCGGTCGATCAGCCCGGCCTCGCGCAGCTGCGCGACCTGCCTGCTGATCACCGAGAGGTCGACGAACCGGCGCTTCGCCAGTTCGGACGGCCGCGCCTCGCCGGACTTCGCGAGGTCCGAGAGGAGCATGACGGCGGCGGGGTGCAGGTCGGGCTGAGTCTTCCAGGCCTGGATGATCCAGGCGTGCTGGATCAGGGCGGCGGCCCTGAGCTCGCGCACCAGCTCCAGCCGGACGTCCTCACCCTCGGTCGTGCTGCCCATCGGAGTCTCCCTACCCTCACTTGGTTGCGCCATACAACTATATCTCCAGAAGGTTGCGTAGCACAACTATCGACCCGGTGAGCTGCCCCACGTCCGTGTCCCGGCGATACACCCGTCCGGAGCAACGATGCAGGCAAAGAGCCGCTTGGCGGCTACTCTGCGGACGAGCCACGAACCGCGATCGGTGTGGCCCGGTTCAATCGAAGAGGTGGAGTAGTGGTCGATTCCTCCGGAGGCCCCCTGGCGTTCCAGTACGGCGAGAATTGCCGTCTTCACCCTCGGGCAGTTCGTGAATAGTCGCCACCCTGCTCGCCCGCACTCCCGACCAGCGAATACCTGCCCATGACAGCCGATTCGGTCAGCCCGCTCCCACGCTCCTCCACCCCCCGGGAGGCCCCGCCCGCCGTCACCGCCATGGTGCGGCTCATCCGGGTCACCTGGGAGAAGTCCGAACCGTTCATCCCGGAGATCTCGCAGTTCTTCTACGGGATGCTCTTCACGCTGGCGCCCGCCACCCGCGACTTCTTCCCGATCAACATGGAGGTACAGCGCGGCAGGCTGGTGCGCGCGCTGGTGCACATCGTGCAGATGGTGGACCGGCCGGACGACCTCGTGCCGTTCCTGCGGCAGCTCGGCCGGGACCATCGCAAGTTCGGCGTCGTGCCGCGCCACTACGAAGCGGTCGGCACCGCGCTGCTCGCTTCGCTCAAGAACCATCTCGGTCCGGAGTGGACCCCGGAGGTCGAGCGCGCCTGGGCCGAGGCGTTCACCATCGTCGCGCGCGCGATGCAGGAGGCGGCCGCGGCCGACGCGAACCCGGCGTCGTGGCAGGCCACCGTGCTCGAACACCGGCGGCTCACCTGGGACCTCGCACTGGTGCGGGTCATGCCCGAGCACCCGGTGCCGTATCTGCCAGGGCAGTACATGAGCGTCGAGGTGCCGCAGCGGCCGCGGCTGTGGCGCTACCTGTCCCCGGCGAACGCGCCGCGTGAGGACGGCGGCATCGAGTTCCACGTCCGCGCCGTCGACGGCGGCTGGGTCTCCCGCACGATCGTCAGCCACACGCAGCCCGGGGACGTCTGGCGGCTCGGGCCGCCGCTGGGCAGGCTCGCGATCGACCGGGAAAGCGGGCGCCCCGTCGTGATGGTCGCGGGCGGTACCGGCGTCGCGCCGCTGCGGTCCATTCTCGACCACCTCGCGCTGTGGGGCGAGAACCCGAAGGTGCGACTGTTCTATGGCGGCCCGACCCGCGACTCCCTCTACGACCTCGACGAGCTTCGCGCGCTCTCCTCGACCAATCCGTGGCTGACCATCACGCCGGTGGTCGAACGCGGTGACGACGCGCCGGGCTGCGAGCAGGGCACGCTCGCCGAGGCCGTCACCCGCTACGGCGCGTGGGAGGGCCACGACATCCTGGTCGCGGGGTCACCGGCGATGATCCGCGCGACCGTGTCGCGGATGCTCGTCGCCGGGAGCGCGCTGGACCAGATCCAGTACGACCCGTTCACCATCGACTGAGCCGGCACCGCACGCAATTCGCCGGTTCTTACCCGGTGAAAACCCTGTCGTGCCAACAAAAAACCTCGAAAGATCGTTTTCACTCAGCGACATTCGGGGTTGACGAGGCGTGTCGAAATTGCTCCGTTCGAGCGGAAGTACGCCAATTCCGCGTCTTTTCCGGGGAATGGGCATAGGGTCGGGAAAGCTCGGGGGCGGGCACCGCGGATGCGATGCGTTGGATCGCAGGAATGCCTGTCAGAACTGGAGATACCCGTTCCCGATGATTGAGCCGATGACGTATGCCCGAACACCTCTGCCACCGGTTCCGGCAGCCGAAAGCCAGCGGATGGCAAGACTCGTCCGCGACAGTTTCGCCGCGGTCGAGCCGAAAGCCGACGAAGTCGCGCGGTACTTCTACGGCGTGCTGTTCACGATCGCGCCGGAAACCCGGGCGCTGTTCCCGATCACCATGACCGTCCAGCGCGACAGACTGCTGCGGGCCTTGGTCTACATCGTCCAGATGGTCGACCGGCCGGACGAGCTGGTCACCTTCCTGCGCCAACTGGGCCGCGACCACCGCAAGTTCGACGTGCTGGAACGTCACTACGACGCCGTCGGGACCGCACTCGTCGCGGCGTTGAAACGCTTTCTCAAAGACCGCTGGACCGCCGAGATCGAGGCCGCATGGACCACGGCGTACGGACTGATCGCGAAGACCATGCGGGAGGCAGCGGCGGCCGAAGCCGGACCGTCGTGGTGGTCCGCGACGGTGGTCGAACACCGCAGGCTCACCCGCGACGTCGCACTGGTACGGCTGCGGACCGCCGAGCCGCTGCCGTACCACCCCGGCGGCTATGTGAGCGTCGAAACCCCGCACCGGCCGCGGTTGTGGCGTTACCTCTCCCCGGCCACAGCCCCGCGCAACGACGGCATCCTGACGTTCCACGTCCGCGCCGTCCCCGGCGGCTGGGTGAGCCGCGCGATCGTGCACCACACCCGGCCCGGCGAGGTGTGGCGGATCGGACCCTCGATGGGCTCGCTGTCGGTCCAGCCGTCCGCCCGGCCGCGACCGCTGCTGATGATCGGCGGCGGCACCGGGATCACGCCGCTGCTGTCCATTCTCGACGATCTGTCCTGCTGGAAGCACAACCCGCGCGTCCACCTGTTCTTCGGCGGTCGAAGACCAGGAGACCTCTACGCGCTGGGTGATCTGCGCAAGCTGGCCGCGACGGCGAGGTGGCTGACCATCACCCCGGTGACCGAAGAGGGCGCGGTGCCCGGTGGCGATCGGGGATCGCTGGCCACCGCGGTGACTCAGCGCGGTGCGTGGAACACCCACGACATCCTGGTGTCCGGATCGCCGCCGATGATCCGCGCCACGATCGCCCAGTTGCTGGCGACGGGCACCGAGCTGGAGCGGATCTCCTACGACCCGTTCACGCTGGACTGAAGTGTCCGCGCATTCCGGATACCGTGGGTATGGCGAAACCGGCGGTTTCGGCCTAAGGTCGCGACATGGAGATCAGCGTCCCCGCACCGGGCGGCCCCATCGACGGTTACCTCGCCGAGCCGAAAGGCGACGGCCCGCATCCGGCCGTCGTGATCATCCACGACGTGACGGGCCTTTCGCAGGACGCCAGGAACATCACCGATCGGTTCGCCGCGGAGGGCTATCTCGCGCTGAGCCCGAACATGTACTCGCGCGGCGGGCTCGTCCGCTGCGTGAAAGGCGTTTTCCAAAATCTTTTCGCGCAGCAAGGACGCGCTTTCGACGATATCGAAGCCTCGCGTCAACTGCTCGCCGCGCGGGAGGATTGCACCGGCAAGGTCGGTGTCGTGGGGTTCTGCATGGGCGGCGGATTCGCGTTGATCGCGGCGACCCGGGAATTCGACGCGTCGGCACCCTATTACGGAATGCTGCCGAAGGACCTCTCCGTCCTGGACGGCGCCTGCCCGGTCGTCGCGAGTTTCGGCAAGAAGGACGTCAGCCTGCGCGGCGCCGCCGCCAAGCTCGAAGTGAAACTGGCCGAAGCCGGGATTCCCCACGACGTCAAGGAATATCCCGAAGCCGGGCACAGCTTCGCGAACCAGTTCCGGCTCGGCCCGCTCAACGCGTTGATCAAGGTGGCCGGGTTCGGCTACCACGAGGCGTCCAGTGAAGACGCGTGGCGCCGGGTGACCGCGTTCTTCGACGAGCACCTCGTCCGAACGGAGTGAGCCGTTCGGACCTGCGCGAACGGCCGTTCAGTGGCTCTTCGTTGACCACTGTATGCGTTTACTTCTATGGTCTAGACCACGTCTTCCGCCAAGAGACGGAAACGCTTCGCCCTCTGGAACAGAGCTGTTCGAGGAGCCGATATGACGTGGAAGCACAAACTCGGGGCGGCCGCGGCCGGTGCCGCACTCGCCCCGCTCATCGTGGTGGCCCTGCCGGCGACCATCGCCAGCGCGCACGGCTACGTCTCCTCGCCGCCGAGCAGGCAGGCGATGTGCGCACAGGGCAAGGTGCCGAACTGCGGCGACATCATCTATGAGCCCCAAAGCGTCGAAGGGCCGAAGGGCCTGCGCAGCTGCAGCGGCGGTGTCGGCCGTTTCTCCGAACTCGACGACGAATCCAAGCCGTGGCCGTCGACGTCGGTCGGCAACTCGGTGTCGTTCAACTGGGTCCTGACCGCGCGGCACGCGACCAGCACCTGGGAGTACTACATCGGCGGCACGCGGCTCGCGGTGTTCGACGACCACGGCAGGCAGCCGGGCGCGACCGTGCAGCACACCGTGAGCATGGGCTCGTTCACCGGCAGGCAGAAGCTGCTCGCCATCTGGAACATCGCCGACACGGCCAATGCCTTCTACGCGTGCGTCGACCTGCAGATCGGCGGTGGCGGCCCGACGACTCCGCCCACCACTCCGCCGACGACACCCCCGACCACCCCTCCGACGACACCGCCGAGCACGACGCCCACGACGCCACCCACCGGTGGCACGTGGACCGCGGGCACGGCGTATCAGCCGGGCGCCGAAGTGACCTACAACGGCGCGACGTACAAATGCCTCCAGGCCCACACCGCGCTGCCCGGCTGGGAACCGTCGAGCACGCCCGCGCTGTGGCAGAAACTGTGAGGTTCCGGCTCTTCCTGGGTTTGGCTGTCGCGCTTCTGGTGCTCACCGGATGTTCCGGGGGCGCGGCGGCCCCACCACCGGTACGCACGCCGTCGAGCGCGCCGGAGTTCAACGCCGCCGACGTGATGTTCCTGCAGATGATGATCCCGCATCACGAGCAGGGCGTGGAGATCGTCCGGCTGGCGCGTGACCATCCGGTGCGCCCGGCGGTCGCCGAACTCGCCGCGGCGATCGAGACGACGCAACGGTCCGAGGCCGAGGGCATGAAGGGCTGGTTGCGTGACTGGGGCCAGCCCGCCACGGCCGACGCGGGTGCGCACGCGGCACACGGTGGCATGCGGATGACCGACCCCGATCTGGTCGGCGCGCTGAAGTCCGCTCCCGGCAAGGACTTCGAGCGCCGATTCCTCGACATCCTCGCCGGGCACCAGCACAACGCCGTCGAAATGGCCCAGACCGAAACCTCGACAGGCAAGAACCCCGCCGCCCGCGATCTGGCCCACCGCATCGTCGAATCCCGCACCGCCGAGATCAAGCAGCTCCTCGGCTACACCACCTGACGCCCCTGCCCCACCACCAAGGCACCCCCCACCCGCCCTTGGGGGACGTCCCTGCACCATTCTATCGCCCGGCACCGACAAAACCCCGACTTCGACAGCGCAGGGCACTAGTTGTCCACAACGGACGGTTCCCGTGGAAACGGCGCGGCACGGGAATCGTGTCCGTGGAGGCCACATTGAGGGACTCTGATTCCCTCAATGTGGCATTCGCGGACTTCGAGGCGCACGAACGGTCCGTTCGTGCGGAGGCGATGCCCGAAGACGCCGCGGTCGTACGCGTCATCGAGGACATCAGGACCGCCTCAAGGGCCGCTCTAAGCGTCTGTCGCGTCGGGAGTGGACGATGCGGGCACGTCGCTCTCGGCACGAGGACCGCGGACGATGCCCCATCCCACGAGAGTCGCGGACAACAGGGTGAGCGCGAGACCCGCGTAGGTGATCGCGTCCCCGAAGTCGACGGTCTGCTGGGCGCTCCAAACGGCCTTCGTCAGCGCGCCGGGGAAGATCGCCGCCAGAATGGTGCCGCTGAGGGCGATGCCGATCCCGGTGGTGACCTCGCTGGCGGTATCGATGAGCGCGGCTCCGATGGTGGTGCGGTTCTCCGGCAGGCCACGCATCACATTGTTGCCCGCCACGACACCGACCACGCGCATACCCGCCGCGACGAGGACGAGTGCGGCGGCGATCCAGACGTAGCCGAGCCTGCCGAGTGCCGTGTAGACGGCGAGTCCGCACACGACCGCGACGGCGCTGAGCCAGGCGGCCTTGGTGAGCCCGACGCGGGTGATCAGGGGACTGATGAGCGCACCCCCGGCGATCAGGACGACGACCTGGGGCAGCATCCCGATGGCCGCTTGGGCGGGTGTCCAGCCCAGATCGAGCTGAAGCTGCAGTGTCACGAGGTAACTGAGCCCGGCCGTGGCCAGTCCCGCCGCCGCCTTGAGCGCCAGACCACTGGACACGAGCGGGCGCGCGACGAGCTTCAGGTCGAGCAAGGGGTGCCGGGCGGTCTTCTCGCGGATGACGAAGCAGGTCCCGACGACGAGGGCCGCCGCGGTGGCGACCCAGGGCAGCGCCGAGGCGGCGCCTGCTTCGACGAAGAACGTGGGGGCGAGAAGCGCGAGGACGATCGTCGCGGTACCCAGGACAGCGCCCGCGACGTCGATCGGATCACGGTGCAGGTCGGCGGGGTCATCGGCGGGGATACCGACGCGAATGCCGATGAACGCGAGCGCGGCGACCGGCGCGTTCGCCAGCAGCAGGACCTGCCACGGCGCGAAGGTGAGCACGAAACCGCCGACGGTGGGGCCGACAGCGAGACCGACCAGGCCCACCGTCGAGATCAGCGTGGTCGCGCGCACGCGCAGCTTGTCATCGGTGAACAGCCGGAACGCGAGAGCGAGTGACCCCGGCGTCGTCATCGCGGCCGCGACACCCATGAGCACCCGGACGGCGATGAGCTGCCACGCGACGGTGACGAACATCGTGGCCAGGCTCGCCACGCCGAGCAGCACGAGGCCGACGAGCATGACCTTGCGGCGGCCGGCGCGGTCGGCCAGCGCTCCGAACGCCAGCATCAGCCCGCCGAACACCACGGAATACGCCCCGGTCACCCATTGCAGGGTGGTCGTCGAGGCGGAGAGCTGACGGCCGATGGTCGGCAACGCGACATTGAGGACCGAGTTGTCGAGCATCTCGAACAGGAACACGGCCGAGAGCCCGGCCAGCGCAGGCCAAACCTCGACCAGCGACCGAGGGGTACTCGGCGTCGCGCGGGATTGTCGATGAACAGGGGGATGCATTGCGCACTCCTTCGAGGTGAAGGAGTGACGGATCGCTCGATACCGCGTATGCGCGTGCTCCCGGGGAGCACGTTTCTACCCCGATATCCGGATACTACAACATCCTCAGCGGACCGTTCACGACCTTGCGGCGGACATCACGGACTTCGGCCGAGGTGAACCGGGTACGAAAGAATGGGACGCCCGGTCACGAGGACCGGACGCCCCATCCGCGCCGAAAGCCGGAATCTACCGGCGTTTCGTTGGCTTCCACACGACCAGCGAGGTCTGGGGCTGGAACGGCACCAGATCCTTCCGGTACGAAGCGTGCACCGCCGCGACGCTGCGCTCCGCCGCGGCGTAGGCGGCCGCGAGTTCTTCGGTCAGTTCGGCGAGCCGGGAGCGGAGCGCGTCGACCTGGTTCTCCAGTTCGATGATGCGCTTGATGCCCGCGAGGTTGACGCCGTCCTCCTGCGAGAGCCGCTGCACCTCGCGCAGCAGCGCGATGTCCCGCATCGAGTAGCGCCGACCACCACCGGAGGTCCGGCCGGGGGAGACGAGACCCTGGCGGTCGTACGACCGCAGGGTCTGCGCGTGCATGCCGGAAAGCTGTGCCGCCACCGAGATGACGAACACCGGCGTGTCCTCGTCCGCGCCGTGGGGCAGTCCGCCGAACATCGCACTCACCTGCCTTCGAGCAGTTTGGTGATCTCCGGCCGGGGATCGTGCCCGGCCATCGCCTCGGCGTACGTCTCCAGCGCCGCGCGCGCCTCGTCGTCCAGTTTGGCGGGAACCGCCGCCTGAAGAGTGACCAGAAGGTCGCCCTGTGAACCGTCCCGTTTCGCGATGCCCTTGCCGCGCACCCGCAGCACCCGGCCGCTCGCGGTGCCCGGTGGCACCTTCAGCGACACCTTGCCCTCCAGCGTGGGCACGGTGATCGTGGTGCCGAGCGCGAGCTCGGTGAAGTCGACCGGCACCGAAAGCGTCAGGTCGAGTTCCTTGCGCCCGAACAGCTCGTGCGGCGCGACGTGCACGCGGACGTACAGATCGCCCGCCTGCGCCCCGCCACGGCCGGGCTCGCCCTGACCGGCCAGCCGGATCCGCTGGTTGTCGTCGACACCCGGCGGGATCCGGACCGTCAGCGTCCGCGTGCGAGTGCTGACGCCTTCGCCGCCGCATTCGGGGCACGGGTCGTCGATGATCGTCCCGCGGCCACGGCAGTCACGGCACGGCTCGGAGAACGCGAACGCGCCCTGACTGCGGCTGACCAGCCCGGATCCCTGACAGGTCGGGCAGGTCCGCGGCGAGGTGCCGGGCTTGGCGCCCTGGCCACCACAGGTCGAACACGTCGCCGGGCTCGACAGCCGCAGCGGCAGGGTCGCACCCTTGACCGCCTCGACGAAGTCGATCCGGACGTCGGTCTCGACGTCCGCGCCGCGCTGCGGCCGGTTCGCCGTGGCGCCCGCCGAGCCGCGACGGCCGAACAGCCCGCCGAGGATGTCGCCGAGCCCGCCGAAACCGCCCTGCTGGCCGCCCGCCTGACCGAAGATGTCGCCGACGTCGAAGCCGCCCGAGCCACCGCCCGGGAAGTTGAACCCGCCCGCGCCGCCGGAGCCGAAGAGACGCCGTGCCTCGTCGTACTCCTTGCGCTTGGCCGGATCCGACAGCACGCCGTAGGCCTCGGAGACCGCCTTGAACTTCTGCTCGGCCTCCGCGTTGCCCGCGTTGGCGTCGGGGTGGTTCTCCTTGGCGAGCTTGCGATAGGACTTCTTGATCTCGTCGGCCGTGGCGTCGGAGGAGACGCCCAGCTCGCGGTAGAAGTCCTTACCGATCCATTCTCGCGCACTCACCGAACGTCTCCTCCTTCCTCACGTGACGACTTACTGCTGGTTCTGCTCATCGAGGCCGTCCAGCGGCAGCTCGCCGCCGACCGGCGGGTCCACCGGCGCGGCGCCCGGTTCGTGGTCGGTGACCGCGACCAGCGCGGCCCGCAGCACCCGCTCCCCGAAGCGGTACCCGCGGCGCATGACCACGGTGACCGTCGGGCCCGCCACCTCGGGCGAGGTGTTGTGCTGCACCGCCTCGTGCACGCTCGGGTCGAAGGGCTCGCCCTCGGCACCGAACGATTCGAGGCCGGACCGCTGCAACGAGCCGATCAGCTTGTCCGCGACGGCCTTGAACGCGCCGGTGAGATCACCGTGCTGCTCTGCCCGCTCGAGGTCGTCGAGCAACGGCAGCAGGTCGCCGACCACCGACGCCTTCGCGGACTGCGCCACGGCCTCCCGGTCGCGGTCGACCCGCTTGCGGTAGTTCGCGTACTCGGCCTGCAGGCGCTGCAGGTCGGCGGTGCGCTCGGCCAGCTCCTTCTCGACGCCGGACGCGGCCTCGACGGCTTCGTCCACTGTGGACTCGCCGAGCGAGGGGCCCGCCGCGTGCTTGGGTTCGCGCACGGGCTCCTCCACCGGCTGTTCGCTCTCCGGGGCGGGCTGGCGGACCTGACCGGACTGCGGGTCGATCCGCCGCCGATCCCTTACGACCACCGGTTCGTCCGGGCCCCGGCCCTCGGTTTCGTCGTAGCTGTGGGTCACTTCTTGGTGTCCTTCGGCTCTTCCTCGACGATCTCGGCGTCCACGACGTCATCGGCCTTGGCCTTGGCGCCCGCGTCGGACGCACCGGCCGCGCCGTCGGCGGCACCAGCGCCCGCGGCACCGGCCGCGCCGTCGGCGTTCGCGTTGGCGTAGAGCGCGGTGCCCAGCTCCTGCGAAGCGGCGTTCAGCTTCTCGATGGCCTCGCGGATCTTGGTCGAGTCCGTGCCCTTGAGCGCCTCGTTGGCCTCGTCGATCGCGGTCTTGACCTTGCCCTTGAGCTCCTCGGGCAGCTTGTCCTCGTTGTCCTTGACGAACTTCTCGGTCTGGTAGACGAGCGTCTCCGCCTGGTTGCGGGTCTCCGCCTCCTCGCGGCGCTTCTTGTCCTCCTCGGCGTGCGCCTCGGCGTCCTTGACCATGCGCTCGATGTCGTCCTTCGGCAGCGCGGAGCCGCCGGTGATCGTCATCGACTGCTCCTTGTTCGTGCCGAGGTCCTTCGCGAGGACGTGCACGATGCCGTTGGCGTCGATGTCGAAGGTGACCTCGATCTGCGGCACGCCACGCGGGGCCGGGGGCAGCCCGGTCAGCTCGAACATGCCGAGCTTCTTGTTGTGCGCGGCGATCTCGCGCTCACCCTGGAACACCTGGATCTGCACCGACGGCTGGTTGTCGTCCGCGGTGGAGAAGATCTCCGAACGCTTGGTCGGGATCGTGGTGTTGCGCTCGATGAGCTTGGTGAACACGCCGCCCTTGGTCTCGATGCCCAGCGACAGCGGGGTCACGTCCAGCAGCAGGACGTCCTTGACCTCGCCCTTGAGCACACCGGCCTGCAGCGCCGCGCCGACCGCGACGACCTCGTCCGGGTTCACGCCCTTGTTCGGCTCGCGGCCGCCGGTCAGCTCCTTGACCAGGTCGGACACCGCGGGCATCCGGGTGGAACCACCGACGAGCACGACGTGGTCGATGTCGCCCACGGCGATACCGGCGTCACGGATGACGTTGTTGAACGGCTGACGGGTGCGCTCCAGCAGGTCCGAGGTGATCTTCTGGAACTCGGCGCGCGACAGCTGCTCGTCGAGGAACAGCGGGTTCTTGTCCGCGTCCACGGTGATGTAGGGCAGGTTGATGCTGGCCGAGTTCGAGCTGGACAGCTCGATCTTCGCCTTCTCCGCAGCCTCACGGATGCGCTGCAGCGCCATCTTGTCCTTGGTGAGGTCGATGCCGTTGGCGGCCTTGAACTTGTCGACCAGCCAGGTGACGATGCGCTCGTCCCAGTCGTCACCACCGAGGTGGTTGTCACCGGAGGTCGCGCGGACCTCGACGACGCCCTCGCCGATCTCCAGCAGCGAGACGTCAAAGGTGCCGCCACCGAGGTCGAAGACCAGGATGGTCTGTTCCTTCTCGCCCTTGTCCAGGCCGTACGCCAGCGCGGCCGCGGTCGGCTCGTTGACGATGCGGAGCACGTTCAGGCCCGCGATCTGCCCGGCCTCCTTGGTGGCCTGGCGCTGCGCGTCCTCGAAGTACGCCGGGACGGTGATGACCGCGTCGGTGATGGGCTCGCCCAGGTACGCCTCGGCGTCGCGCTTGAGCTTCATCAGCACGCGCGCGCTGATCTCCTGCGAGGTGTAGTTCTTGCCGTCGATCTCGGTCTTCCAGTCGGTACCGATGTGCCGCTTGACCGACCGGATGGTCCGGTCGACGTTCGTCACGGCCTGGTTCTTCGCCGGCTGGCCGGTCAGCACTTCACCGTTCTTGGCGAAGGCGACGATGGACGGGGTGGTGCGGGAACCTTCCGAGTTGGCGATGACCGTCGGCTCGCCGCCCTCAAGGACGGCGACGACCGAGTTGGTCGTGCCGAGGTCGATGCCGACCGCTCGCGCCATGGTGTGATCCTCCTGAGTAACGCAGCTCTACTGCTTGTTGTTCGTGACCTGCTGCTTCGGCGCCGCCGCTGTCCACATTGAGCGGCCCCGAGTCAAGTTCTATCCGGCCTCCGCGCGCCCCGTCAAGCAGACTTGAGTCGGATGCGCTCAACCTTCGTACTAGGCTAACGGGCAGGTCGCGGCTCTTGTTCCCGAGATCGCCAAAAACTGAACGTAACCCCGTTGACCAGGCTTTTCGCCAGCAGCGTGCCCCGAAAGCCACTCGAAAGCATGATCAGGTCACCCGGGTATGCACAGTGACGCGAACGGGACTAACCGCCCGTACCAGGCGTCGGAACCCGCTTCACGGTGACGGTCTTCATACCGGCTCCCGGGTCCGCGCTGTCGATCGGCACCCGCAGCGACGCGCATTCGGCGCCCGGCTCCTGCGCCGTCGCGCACGGCCTCCAGATCGGCTCGGACTCGGCGCGCGCGTGCCCCACGGCGGACGGCAGCACCAGGGCGGCCGCCACCGCGGCCACCCCGAGCCAGAGCCTCACGCGGCACGCACCTTGACGCTGCCGCTGTCGGTGGTCAGGTCGAGGGTGTGCGGGGCCGACGCGTCGTTCGCCACCCCGATGTCCCGGTGCCCGCTGTCGGTGTTCCCGAGAACGCGGTAGGGACCGCCGGGCACGTCGACCTCGATGCTCCCACTGTCCGCGTGCACCTTGACGTCGTTCGACGCGGCCATCTTCAACTCGACACGACCGCTGTCGGCCTTGACGTCGACCTTGCCGCGCAGCCCGGAGCCGGTGACCGACCCCGAATCCGACCGCACGGTGACGTCCTGGCCGATGTCGCGCAGCTCGGTCGCCCCGGAGTCGACGGCCAGCTTGACCGGGCCCGCGACATCGGTGACCTCCGCCCGTCCGGAATCGACGGTGACGTCGACGCTCGCCACCCCCGAGATGCGAACGCCGCCGGAATCGTTCCTGCCGGTGACGGGCACTCCGGCCGGGACGATCACGTCGTAGTCCACCGAGCAGTTCCTCCCGCAGCCTTGGAGCACGAGCGTGTCGCCGTCCACCTTGTAGCTGTCGGACGGCTTGCTCCACCGGTAGGAGAACTCCTGGTGGATCCGCACCGGGCCGCTGCCGGTGTGGATCTTGACCTCCCCCGAGCCGTTGTCCAGCCGCACCTTGGTGATCGGCGTCGTGACCTCGGCGTCGGCTCGTGCCTTCGACGGCCACAGGAACCCGAATCCGGCGGCCACCCCCACGCCGATCAAAACGATGCCACCTAGTGCCAGAAGCGGGCGCGCCATGCTCTTGTCCCCTCAGTTCCCCTCAGTACGACTCGCGTCCCGATGAGGGTAGGAGCGGCGAGCACCCTCCGACATCCGGGAAGCCCCCCAATCATCCCTGAGGAGAACCGCAGCCTGGCCCCGCGCCCCGGCACCACTGGTCCTAGCCTGGCAGCGTCGGTTTTCCGTGATCGGGAGGTTCCATGCCGCAGTCAGCCAACCCGTACGACTTCCTGCCCCAGCTTCCGTCGTTCACCCTGCGCAGCAACGACGTCGCGGAGGGCGAGACGCTCGCGACGCCGCACCTGTCCGGCATCTTCGGCGCGGGTGGCGAGGACCGTTCGCCGCACCTGTCCTGGGAGGGCTTCCCCGCCGAGACCAAGAGCTTCGCGGTGACCTGCTACGACCCGGACGCGCCGACCGCGAGCGGCTTCTGGCACTGGGCCGTCTTCAACATCCCGGCGTCGGTCACCGAGCTGGCCTCCGGCGCGGGCGACGCGAGCGGGTCCGGGCTGCCCGAGGGAGCGGTCACGCTCAAGGGCGACGGTGGCGTCAAGCAGTTCCTCGGCGCCGCGCCGCCGCCGGGCCACGGGCCGCACCGCTACATCTTCGCCGTGCACGCGGTCGACGTCGAGAAGCTGGAGGTCGGCGAGGACGCGACGCCGGCGTTCCTCGGCTTCAACCTCTTCGGCCACGGCATCGCACGAGCCACGATCACCCCGATCTACGAGAACAAGGGCTGAGCTAGGCCGTTCCGACGCGGTCGACCAGCAGTTCGGGCCCTGGCACCCGGATCGAACCGGCACGCACCGCTTCCGGCAGGCCGAAGGCAGGCCGGGGCGGTGCGGTCGCCGCGTCCGGCAGGCCCGGCTGCCGAGGTGGCCGGGGCGCGGCCTGACCTCGCGGCGCGTCGACCGCGTCGAGTCGCTCACCCACGGCTTCCTTGCCGCCCGCCGGGCACGGCATCACGAGGTCACGCGGGACAGTGGTCGCCAGCTGGTTGTCCGCGAGGCAGTTCGCGCCACCCGGCTGTCCGCCGGACGCGGTGTAGGCGAGGTCGACCCGGTTGCCACTCAGGAGGTTGCCGACGATCCGGTTGCCCACCGGCCCGAGATCCTCGGTGGAGTCGAGCACGATCCCGGCCGCTGGGTTGCCGGTGACCCGGTTGTTCGTGACCACGTTGTGCCGCCCGCCCGCAAGGACGATGCCCCGCCCGAAGACCCCGTCGTAGCGGGCAGGGCCCGCCCGCTCGGCGTCGTTGCCCACCACATTGCCCGCGATCATGATCTTGGTGTCCGATGTGGACTGAAGCCCCACCCGGTTTCCGGTGAAGCGGTTGCCGGTGACCCGAAGCCGCGATGCCCGGGCGCTCTGGAAACCGGTGGCGTCGTGCTCCGCGACGTTGTCGCGGACGACGGTCTCGCAAGCCTCGCACGCCCCGACGAAGATTCCGGATTCAGCACTTCCGGACGTGTAATTCTGCTCGATCACGCCGTGCTGCGCCTGAGAAGCGGCAATTCCGTTGTTGCCGTTATTGCTCGCCGTCACATACGAGACGCGGAACCCGGTGACCCCGGTGACGAGCACGCCATTCTCCCGGTGATCGCGGACGGTCAGGTTTTCCACGCTCACCCCCGGCGCCGCGATGACGATTCCGTTGTCCCGCTTGGTTTCGCCGTCGATGACGACGTCGTTGCGGTCGACTCCGCGCAGGACGACACCCCGTACGCGCACGTACACGCTCTCGTGGTACACGCCCGGCGAGACGAGCACGAGATCGCCTTCGTGGGCTGTCTCAAGGGCTTTGGTGATCGTGGGCGCGGCCTGCGGGACGCGGATGACCGCGGCGGTGGCCGGACGCACGACAGGCACGTCCGAAGCCGAGCAGGACGTGGCGAGCACGCCGAGGAGGAGCAGGACGAGGAGGCTGAGCAGGGACCGCACAGCGGAGAGACTTTAGGGAAAAAGGCGCACAATGAACAGCGGGAACGCGGGGAATCATCCTATCGGGGACGACGAAGCCTGCGTTTCGGAAGTGAAACGTTTTTTGGTGAACCGGCCCGCCGAGATTGTCGTACCCCGATGCCATGCTTTTCGTCATGGACACCCCCACGCCGCACGACACCCCAAGACGGCCCCGCCCGCCGCCGGTGCTCCTCGATCATGACGTCCCGAAGCCGCCCGTTTGCGAGGTGTGACAGGCCCGAAGCCGCGACCGGCGGCCGCTCACGAGCGCCGGTCGCGAACGTCTGGCCGGCCAGACAGAATCCGCCGGAAGGGGCTAGGACCAGCGGCCTTCGCTGTCCTTAATGACTCCAGGCACGAACGGCTGGAGGTCCCATGGCGGCAGCGGCGCTGGAACAACGCTCGATCGATCCCGTCCCCGCGAGCGAGCGGCACGGCCATCCGCGCAGCCTGTTCACGCTGTGGTTCGCGGCGAACATGCAGATCACGTCCGCGGTCACCGGCGCGCTCACCGTGCTGGTCGGCGTGCATCCGCTGTGGGCGATCGTCGCGGTCGTCGCGGGGAACGCGCTCGGCGGTATCCCGATGGCGCTGCACGCCGCGCAGGGGCCGAAGCTGGGCATCCCGCAGATGATCCAGTCGCGGGCGCAGTTCGGCGTGTACGGCGCCGTGCTTCCGCTCGTGCTCGTCGTGGTGATGTACCTCGGGTACTTCGCGAGCGGCAACGTCCTCGGCGGACAGGCCGTCGCGCAGATCACCCATCTGCCCACCGACGTTTCGATCTGTCTGTACGCGGCGTTGTCCGCGCTGATCGCGATCGTCGGCTACAAGCTCATCCACCGGTTCGGCTGGATCGCGTCCGCGCTCTCGGTGATCGTGTTCGTGTATCTGAGCATCCGGCTCGTCAGTGGTCACGATCTCGGCGCCGTCCTCGCCATGCCGACACTCGACTTCCCGAAGTTCCTGCTCGCGCTCTCGCTCACCGCGTCCTGGCAGCTGACCTTCGGCCCGTACGTCGCCGACACCTCTCGCTACCTGCCGTCGACGACATCCGTGCGCGCGACGTTCTGGTGGACCTACGGCGGCACGGTGCTCGGCGCGATCTGGGCGATGTCGTTCGGTGCGCTGGCCTACGCCGTGGCGGGCAAAGCCTTCAAGGGCCACGAAGTCGCGTACGTCGTCGGCCTCGGCGGCGAGGCGCTGCTGATCCCGCTGCTGCTGGCGATCGCGCTCGGCAAGTTCACCGTGAACGTGCTCAACATCTACGGCGGCTACATGACCGTCGCGACCACCCTCACCGCGTTCAGCCGCCGCGCCGCCCTTTCCCAGGGCGCACGCATCGCCTACATCGCGATCGTCGGTGTACTCGGTGCCGTCATCGCGGTGCTCGGACGCGGGGAGTTCCTCGGGAACTTCGTGCTGTTCCTGGACTTCCTGCTGTACTTCCTGACGCCGTGGAGCTCGATCAACCTCGTCGACTTCTACTTGGTGCGCAAGGAAACCTACGACCTCGAAGCCGTCTACGACCCGAACGGACGTTACGGTCGCTGGTCGGCCCCCGCGCTGATCGCCTACGTCATCGGCATCGCCGTACAGATCCCGTTCTCGAACGTCGAAGGCATCTTCGTCGGCCCGATGGCGCCCGTCCTCGGTGGCGCCGACATCTCGTGGCTGCTGGGCCTGATCGTCCCCGGCGCCCTGTACCTCACCATCATGCGCCGCCGCACCCGCGTCGCCGTGCCCGTCCCGTAACGCACGGGGCCACATGCCGTTAAGGCCACCTTACGGGCGTCTGACGCCCGTAAGGTGGCCTTAACGGCATTTTTGTCCTTTGTGGAGGGTCACGCGGCGGCGAGAGAGCGGCGGGCCAGGAAGTCCTCCCAGGTACCCCGCCCCAGTGAGGCGCCTTCCAGGGTCAGGTTGCCGCCCGCCCGGTACGCCCGGCCGACCTTCCCGGGGATCCGCACCGGCAGCATCGGCCGACGCTTCCCCTGCGCCGCCAGATAACCGCGGACCAGTTCGTCCATGCCGTAGACCCGCGGACCGGCCAGGTCGGGCACCAGACCGGCCGGTTCGCCGAGGGCCAGCTCCACCAGGCGCTCCGCGACGTCCCGTGCCTCGACCGGCTGGAGCCGCAGCCCGCCCGGCTTCGGGACCACCGGCAGTTTCGCCATTCCCGCCACCATCTTGAGCGCCAGGTCGTGGAACTGCGCGGCCCGCACCGTCGTCCACGGCACCCCCGACTCGCTCACCGCGCGCTCGGCGGCGAGCTTGGACCGCATCCACGCCAGCGGCACCCGGTCCGCGCCGATCACCGAGATGTAGACCAGGTGCCGCACCCCGGCCGCCGCCGCGGCACGCGCCAGGTTCCGCGTCGCCACGTCGTCGCCCTTCGGGCCACCGGCCAGGTGCAGCACGATCGAGGCCCCGGCCACCGCGGCCTCGACGCCCTCGTCCTTCACCAGGTCACCGGTCACGTACTCGATGCCGTCCTCGGCCGCACGGCGGGTCCGGCTCAGCACCCGGACCCGCTGACCGGCCTCCCGCAGCAGCGGGACGACCAGGCGGCCGAGTGTGCCGGTACCGCCGGTGATCAGGATGGTCGACGTCATGGCTTCCTCCTCGAGGATCGGTTCTGCTGCCCTGACGGACCGGCGGGAACCGATGTGACACGACGTGCCCCACGACACACTCAGGTGCAGGCGGCGGGCTCCACCGAGCAGAAGCGCACCTCCGGATAGCGCGGCGACGGCCGGTCCAGCAGCGGCTGCGGGCGGCCGCGCAGGTGCTCGTCGAAGAAGGCCCGGGCGTAGGCGCGGGTGATGTCCATCGTGCGGGCGCCGGGCTGCTCGGCACCGAAGTCGACGCCGAGCTGATCGCCCAGCAGCACGAGGTCGGTGAACGACTGGTGGACGACGCCGGTCACGAGCAGCCAGCGCTTCCACCCGGTCATGTGCTTCCAGTCGTTCTCCCAGCTGAGCGCCTCGGGGCGCCCGCTGCCCGGCGTGTACGTCACCGGCTTGCCCAGGAACAGGAACGGCCGCGACAACGCGGTGGTGTCCGGGATCGGATCCTGCGTCGTCCCGTCGATGTCGATCCCGGCGCGGATCCGCGAGTCGGCCAGCATCGCGGGGATGGTGCTCGCGCCGCCGACGGAATGCCCCGCCATCGCGATCCTGGCCGGATCGATCAGGCCCGCATTCCGCCACTGCGGCCGGGGCCCGGTCAGCTCGTCGAGCACGAACGAGACGTCCGCGGCCCGGCCACGCACCACCTTCCGCCAGAACTCGTCGTTCCGGGGATTCCCGCAGGCCAGGCACGTGGTGACGCGACCGTCCGGAAAGGACTGTCCGACGTTCTCGTAGGTGTGGTCGATCGCGGCGACGACGTAGCCGTGGCTGGCCAGGTCCTCGGCCAGCGCGGTCATCGTGCTGCGCGGTTTGGTGAACCCTGGCGAGAGAACGATCAGCGGCAGGCTGTGCCGTCGTCCCACTGTCGGGGCGTCGGCGACGGCGTTGGTCCGCGTCCAGCTCAGGATGTCCGGCGGCAGGGTGGTGATCTTGCCGTCCTTCAACAGGAGTTCCGACTCGGCGGGCGTCATGTACCGGGCCCGCGCGCCGTCCGCCGATCTCGCCGGGTACCACAGGGAAACCATCAGCTCTCGCGCGTTCACCCCCGGAGCCCAGGGGTCGGGACGGGACGTGTCCTTCAGATACAGCGACGTCATACCGACCGGGGCGCGACCGGTGGGCGCGGGCAAGGCGGGAATGGTTTCCGCGACGGCGGCGGGCGCGACGCCCATCGCGAGGGGCAGCAAGGCGGCGGCGACCGTCAGCCCGCGAAGTATTTTCTTCATGGTTTTCCTTTCGCTGTCAGGAAAGGCGAGTACGAGACCAGCGGAGGCACAGCGCCGACAGCGCGGCAGCGAGCACGAGGTAGAGCGCCGTCTCGATCAGTTGAAGCGGCCAGAATCGGGCCGCGGGCTGATAGGTGATCCGTTGCCGGTAACCGTCGTCGGCGAGCTTGGCGAGGCACTCCTTCGCAGGCACGGGACGGGACGTACGACCTGGTGGTGGGATGCACTCCGCGAGCCACGACGGCGGCCGCACCACTTGCCCGCCGCCGTCGACGGTCTCGTTGGACAGCATCCACGCGCCCTGCGGGCCGGAGACGGTCAGCAGTTCGAACTCACCCGCGTCGTTGAGCCCCATCCGCGCGATGTTCGACGCCGTGATCGTCACGGTCTCCTCGGTCGCGGGCAGGAGGTGCGGCCGGACGACGAAGGGCACGGCGAGCTGGACGGCCGCGAAGACCACGAGTGTGACGGCCATGGCGAGCACCGTCCGGCGCACCAGGATTCCGACCGCGACGCCGAGGACGAAGGCGAAGACCGCGTAACCGATGGGCGCGATTCCGCGAACGCCGAAGATCACCGGCGAGAGGCGCACCGCGAAAGAACCGCCCCTGTCGCCGGTGGTGACCGCATTGTCGACCGCGTCCGCCCACCAGGTGACCGCGAGGCTGAGCAGCCCGGCCGCGAGCACGGCGGCCAGCCCGATGAGCGCGAGTTTCACACCCAGCCACCGGGACCGCGTGACGGTCTGGTTCCACACCAGGCGATGGGTACCCGCCTCCAGTTCACGAGCGACCAGTGGCGCGCCCCAGAACACGCCGATGAGCGCGGGCAGGGCGTACATCACGACGATTCCGCCGTGGTAGAGCAGGCCATGACCGGGATCGAGCGGAGCGCGGGAACCGGGCAACGGCCGTCCAGCGAGCACGAGAACCGCGGCGAGGACGAGCAGAATTCCGTACACCGCAACGGCTTGGACGCGGAACTGGCGCCAGGTCAGCCAGATCATCGGAGCACCTCCAACGCCGGACGACGGCCGGTCTCGGTGCCGCTCAGGTAGGCGAGCACGAGGTCCTCCATGCCGAGCTCGCCGACTGTCCACTGAGGATCGAGGATCGGTGCCTCGGTGCGGACGAGCAGCGTCGTCTGCCGGTCGGTGTGGCTCGCGGAGACGACGTGCTGATCGGCGGGCAACGTGGTGACGTCGCGGCGCGGGCCGGTCAGCCGACGATGGGTCGCCAGGATTTCCTCGACGTCGCCCTCCAGCCGCACCTCGCCGCCGACCAGGACGACGAGGCGATCGCAGACGCGTTCGAGGTCGGCCACCAGATGCGAGGACAACACGACGCTGACCCCGTACTCGGCGACGATCTCCATGAGGTCGGCCAGGAATTCGCGGCGGGCGAGCGGATCGAGCGCGGCGACCGGCTCGTCGAGCAGCAGCAGTTCGGGACGTTTGGCGATGCCCAGGGTGAGCGCGAGCTGGGCGCGCTGCCCACCGGACAGCTTCCCGGCGCGCTGCCGCGGATCAAGACCGAGCCGGGCGATCCGGCCGCGAGCCAGCGCGTCGTCCCAGCCCGGGTTGAGCCGGGCGCCGAGGCGCAGATGACCGTCGACGGTCAGTCCACTGTAGACGGGCGTTTCCTGCGCGACGAAGCCGACTTTGGCCAGCTGTGCCTGCCCGCTGCCCGGCACCCCACCACACACCTCGATGCTGCCGGTCGTCGGCGTCAGCATCCCCGCCGCGAGATTCAGCAGCGTCGACTTTCCCGCGCCGTTCGGGCCGACCAGCCCGACGACGTGCCCGGCCGGGATGTCCAGCGTGCAGCCGGTCAGCGCCCGTTTCCGGCCGTACTCCTTGCCCAGGTTCCTGGCCCCCAGTACCGCGGTCACGCTATGTCCCTCCTGACGGAGGCGCGAAACGTGGTCGCGAACAACGCCTCGATGCCTTCGTCGTCGAGGCCGGACAGCCGGGCCGCGGCCAGCCACTTCAGCAGGTCCTGCCGCAACCCGCCGAGCACGGCAGGAGGCGGCCCGGCGAGCGTCGCCGTCACGAACGTCCCGACACCGGGTCGGGCCGCGACGAGCCCGTCGTGCTCCAGCTCCCGGTAGGCCTTGAGCACGGTGTTCGGGTTGATGGCCAGCTGCGCGACGACGTCCTTCACCTTCGGCAGCTGATCACCCTCGCTCAGCAGGCCGAGGCGCAGCGCGTGCCGCACCTGCTGGACCAGCTGCTGGTACGGCGAGAGCCGGGACCTGGTGTCCAGATGGAACTCGATCATCGGTTCCTCCATTTATCTATCTACCTAGCACTATAGGTAAATGGGAGGCTGAGGATCAACCCATGGCGTCAGGTAACCGATCGTGTGCAGTGTGTCGCCGGGCACGGGCGCGGGCGGCCACGAGGATCACGGCCATGGAGGTTTCCGTGCACACACGTCGTCTGATCGGCTTGCTCGCGGCACTCACCGCCGCGGCCGCCGCCCCGGCGATCCTGGCCACCCCCGCGCAGGCCGATTCCGCGCACGAAGTGCCGTACTGCGGGGAGGAATACGACGTCGTCATCCTCAACGACGGCCCCGGCGGCGCCGCTCCCTGCTTCACCACCGACGGCGGAGACTACGAGGACGACGGCGAGATCATCCTGCTCCGGGCGTTCCTGCCGGAGATCTGATTCAGTGGACGGCTTCGCGTTCCATGTAGCGGCCGACGGTGTGCTCGCCGAAGCCGTACTGCCGGTACAGCTCGTGCGCATCGGAGGTGTGCAGCATCCAGCGGAAGTTCGCGCCGGGACCGTTGTCGACCATCTCCCGGACCAGCTCCTTGCCGAGACCGGTGCCCCGCGCGTCCGGCACGACGAACACGTCGGCTAGGTAAGCCATCGCGACACCGTCGGAGAACGCGCGGCCGAAGCCGACCTGGCGCCCGCCCGACGTCTCGTACGCGCCGACGATCCGCCACGCGTTCCGCACCTGCGCCTCGACCTGGGCGCGGGTCCGCCACCGGGCCCAGTACGCCTCGGTGGACAGGAACTTCCACACGACGTCGAGGTCGACCCGTGCGGGGTCGTCGTCCAGTTCGTAAGCACCCACTGTCCGCATGGCGGCAACGTAACCCAGCACCCGCGCGGCGCCCAGTTATTTAGGCGGGCTTGAGCAAGTAGTCCACGACCGGCCTCAGCTCTTCGGCCGACGGCGGCTCGTCGTCGATCAGGCCCTGGATGAGCAGGCCGTCGATACCCGCGAGAAATACGCGGAACGCGACCTCGTTGTCGTGGCGGACCATCGAGGTCAGCACGTCGAGCCAGCGTCGCGCGGCCGGGCGCAGCTCCGGCTTGCGCGCTGCGAGCAGGTACAGCTCGTACTCCGCCATGGTCCGCCCGCGCTGCGGCCCGAGCGCCTCGGCGAGCAGCCCGGCGACCTCTTCCGCGCCGCGGCTGCCGCGCGACCGGGCGCGGTCGATCATCCAGTAGACCTCGGTCGCCATATCCCGCGCGCACGAGATGAGCGTCGCGATGAGGAGATCGTCGAGGGTCGAGAAGTGATACGTCGTCGAGGCGGTCGGGATGCCGGCTTCGGCCGCGACCGTCCGGTGCGTGACCCCGGCGACGCCGTCGCGCTCGATCACCCGCAACGTCGCCTCGATGATCTCCGTCCGCCGCTTGTCCCCGCGCGCCTTCCGTCCGTCGACCTGGAGTTTCACTGCGCGCTCCCGACTTCGATCAGTACGACACCGCCGATCACCAGCGCGAGCCCGGCGATCATCGCGGCGTTGATCGGCTCCTTCAAGAACACCACGCCGATGACCGCCACCAGTGCCACCCCCGCCGCGGCCCAGATCGCGTAGGCGACGCCGATCGGCAATCCTGCCTTGAGCACCTGTGACAACGCGACGAACGCCACGACGTACCCGGCCACGACCAGAATCGACGGCCCGACCTTGGAAAAGCCCTCGGAGAGCTTCAGCGAGATCGTCGCGGTGACCTCGGCACCGATGGCCAAGGCGAGGAGGAGGTACGCAAGCACATCACAAAAACTACCTGAACGATCGTCTCAATAGCTAGCGAGGCGTACACCACATCGGTGGGACTTAGGCGCCACTCACCGGTTACTCATCAGTAAGCACCACTAGTCTGCTGCACCATCGGCACCGCGGCGATCACCGGACACCGCGGCGCTGCACCACCACACCGGACGAAAGGCACCCGACGATGGGCGCTGTACAGCTGACGCTGGGCGGACTCTCGGTCCTGCTCGGCATCGTCGCCTGGGGAATGTTCTTCGCGACCATCGCCCGCTTCGTGCGAGTGATCCGGCTCGGCCAGCCCGACTCCACCCGGAACGGGCCGTTCCTGCCGCGCATGAAGACCATGATCACGGAGTTCGCCGCGCACACGCGGATGAACAAGGTCCGCAGCGTCGGCCCGTGGCACTGGCTGGTCATGTGGGGCTTCCTGATCGGCTCGCTCGCGCTGTTCGAGGCGTACGGCGAGGTCTTCGTCCCGCACTGGGGCTGGCCGATCCTCGACGACTTCCCGCCGTTCCAGCTGCTCATGGAACTGCTCGGCGTCGGGACCATCGTCGGCATCCTGGTGCTGATCGTGGTGCGCCAGCGCAACCACCCGCGCCGCGCCGATCGCCAGTCGCGGTTCCAGGGCTCGAACTTCAAATGGGCCTACTTCATCGAGGCCGTCGTGCTCATCGAAGGCGTCGGCATCATCGGCGTCCGCGCCGCGAAGGCCGCGCTCGGCGCGCACGAGACGCCGACCTGGGCCGCGTTCGTCTCGAACCCGATCGGCGAGCTGCTGCCCGCGAGCCCGAACCTGGTGTCGGTGTTCGCGTTCGTCAAGCTGATGAGCGCCACGATCTGGCTGATCGTCATCTCGCGCACGATGACCATGGGCATCGCCTGGCACCGGTTCAGCGCGTTCTTCAACATCTACTTCAAGCGCGAGGCCGACGGCGGCGTCGCGCTGGGTGCCCTCAAGCCGATGATGAGCAAGGGCAAGGTGCTCGACCTCGAGGAGGCCGACCCGGACGAGGACACCTTCGGCGTCGGCAAGATCGAGGACTTCAGCTGGAAGGGCTGGCTCGACTTCTCGACCTGTACCGAGTGCGGCCGCTGCCAGTCGCAGTGTCCCGCGTGGAACACCGGGAAGCCGCTGTCGCCGAAGCTCGTCATCACCCAGCTGCGTGACCACGCCTACGCGAAGGCGCCCTACCTGCTCGCGGGCGGCAAGCGCGACATGGCCGGCGACGAAGTGGGCCTCAGTGGCGACAACATGTACGCGGGCATCGACGTTCTCGCGATCGCCGAGTCGCAGAAGGCGCTCGTCGGCGATGACGGCGGCGTCATCGACCCCGACGTCCTGTGGTCCTGCACCTCCTGCGGTGCCTGCGTCGAGCAGTGCCCGGTGGACATCGAGCACGTCGACCACATCGTCGACATGCGCCGCTACCAGGTCATGATCGAGTCCGCGTTCCCCAGCGAGCTGAACGGCATGTTCAAGAACCTGGAGAACAAGGGCAATCCGTGGGGCCAGAACGCCAAGGACCGTCTGCAGTGGACGGAGGATCTCGACTTCGAGGTCCCGGTGTTCGACGGCGACCTCGGCGACGCCGAGTATCTGTTCTGGGTCGGCTGCGCCGGCGCGTTCGAGGACCGCGCGAAGAAGACCACGCGGGCGGTCGCGGAGCTGCTGCACATCGCGGGCGTCAAGTACACCGTGCTCGGCTCCGAGGAGACCTGCACCGGTGACCCGGCCCGCCGCGCGGGCAACGAGTTCCTGTTCCAGATGCTCGCGCAGCAGAACGTCGAGGTGCTGAACTCGGTGTTCGAGGGCCGCGAACGCAAGGCCCGCAAGGTCGTCGTGACCTGTGCGCACTGCTTCAACACCCTCGCGAACGAGTACCCGGAACTGGGCGGCCAGTTCGACGTCGTGCACCACACGCAGTTGCTGAACCGCCTGGTGCGCGAGAAGCAGCTGGTGCCGGTCGCGCCGGTCGCGGAGGACGTCACCTACCACGACCCGTGTTATCTGGGGCGCCACAACAAGGTCTACGAAGCGCCGCGTGAGCTCGTCGGCGCGACGGGCGCGACGCTGCGCGAGATGCCGCGGCACGGCGACCGGTCGATGTGCTGTGGTGCCGGTGGCGCGCGGATGTGGATGGAAGAGAAGATCGGCAAGCGGATCAACGTCGAACGCGTCGACGAGGCGCTCGGCACCGCGCCGTCGAAGATCGCGACCGGCTGCCCGTTCTGCAAGGTGATGCTCAACGACGGCCTCACCGCGCGGCAGAGCGACGGGCAGGCCTCCGACAAGGTCGAAATCCTCGACGTCGCGCAGCTGCTGCTGACCGCGGTCAAGCGCCAGCCCGCCCCGGCCCCCGTGGCCCCTGGCGCGCCCTCGCTCGACGACGAGAGCTGAAGCTCTCTTTCGGACCACGACAGATGTCATAGCGCTTCCGTGAGCTTCGGCCCGGGGACGTCCGCGTCCCCGGGCCGAAGCTTTTCTCATGCCACGAAGGAAAACCGCGCTCGCGACCCTCGCGTTCCTCTCGCCGTTCACGGCAGAATTTCTGCTGGGCGACCAATATCTGGTCGGGCCACCGACACCCCGGCAGATCGGAATGTTCGCGCTGTTCGTCGCGCTCTACGGCGCGGGCGCGATCCTGATCCGCGAGATCGCGCGACGCGCCGGGCGCGGCTGGCCGACGATACTCACCCTGTCGCTGGCTTACGCCGTCCTCGAAGAAGGACTGCTGACCCAGTCACTGTTCAACCCGGACTACGCCAACGCGCATCTGCTGGACGAGGGCTTCATCCCGGGCCTCGGCATCGCCGGGCCGTGGACGGTGTACGTGCTGACCCTCCACGTGGTCTGGAGCATGGCGACGCCGATCGCGATCACCGAAGCACTGTTCGGCCGCGATCCCTGGCTGCGTCCGCTGGGAATCACACTGTGGACGGTCCTGCTCGCCATCGGCGCGGCCGCGACGTTCACAGTTTCACTGTTCATGGGCGCACGGCATTTTCTCGCACATCCGGCCCAGCTGGCGACGTCGGCGGCCATCGCCCTCGCGCTGATCGTCGTCGCGCTGCGTGTTTTCCGCTTCCCGATTCAGGGGACGCCCCGCATTAACGGATGGGCCGGTTTCGCATTAGGACTCGGCGTGAGCTCCGCGTTTCAGGTGGTCATGCGCAATTCAGAATGGTTCAGTTCGGCCTGGCTCGCGACCGCGCTCATGCTCGGCCTCGAATCACTGACCGTGTTCGCCGTCCTCCGGCTCCGGCCCCCGGTGTTCCCGCTCGCCGCGGGAGCCGCGATCACCTACTGCTGGCTGGGTTTCGGCCCTGCCCTCAAGGTCGGCACGGGTGGCGCGGCAGAGCAGTCGGTACTCGTCGCCGCCACGCTCGCACTGCTGGCCTGCACGGCCGTTCGCACGCACTCCGCACAATTGCGCACGCCCGTGCAGTGAATGCGAAGTAAACGTTTCCCTACCGCCGTGTCACAATTTTTCGTCACCCACTCGGCGCAATCCTGTTAATGCCGTTCAGGAGACTGGACAATGGGCGTATCCTGACGTTTCCTTGCAGCCGGCGCCGCCCGCGGGACGGGTTCGGCGACCGAGAAAACGGGGGGCACAAGCGACATGGGTGGGCACCGGGAAAGGGGATCGGCCGGACGCTTCGGTGCACGTTTTCCGACCACCGCACAGGCGGCCCGCCACACTCCGGATACAAAGGCCTCGCCACTGTCCGCACCCGAACGCCCCGCCCTGCCCGCGCGCTCATCCGTCGGCCGTGCCGGTGCCCGCTTCCCTTCGGCGCGTGCCGCGGCCAAGCTGACCGAAGTCCCGAAACAGCAAGGCCCGCAACAGCAAGGCCCGGACAAGCCGTCACTTCCCGAACCGGTCGAGGTGATCACCGAAGCCGAGGTGCTGCCCGAAGCCGCACCTCCCACCCAGCGCCAGCAGGACGAGGACTGGGCGCTTGAAGCGGATCTGGCCGATTCGGGCCCGTTCGGCCCGCGCACACTCGTCCGGCCGTATGTGCTGACCCGGGGCCGCACGCAGGCTCGCCGGCACCTGGCGATCGAGGCGCTCGTTTCGAGCTGTTCCAGCGCACGGTGGAACAGCACGCAGGTGCCCGGCGAATTCCGTTCGGTGCGCCGGGTCTGCCACCAACCGCGTTCGGTCGCCGAAGTCGCCGCGACGCTGAGCGTCCCGCTCGGCGTCGTCCGCGTCCTGATCGACGACATGGCCGATCTCGGGCTCGTCACGATCCACGAAACGACCGACGACAGCGGCAAGCCCGCGCTGGCGCTGCTCGAGCGGGTGCTTCACGGGCTTCACCGGTTGTAAAAGCCCCGCGCGCATTACGCTTCCGCACGTGAGCAAGGAATCCGAGGCCCCGGCGGAATCCGGCGGCGAGAGCACGCTGACCGTGTTGCTGGCAGGCGGGGTGAACCTCGCCATCGCGGTGATGAAGCTGGTGGCGGGAATCCTCACCGGCTCCGCGGCGATGCTGTCCGAGGCGGCTCACTCGGTGGCGGACACGTTCACCGAAGTCCTGTTGCTGACGGCGTTGAAGCGGTCCGCGCGCCCCGCCGATCGGAAGCATCCGTTCGGCTACGGCAAGGAACGGTACTTCTGGTCCCTGCTCGCCGCCGTCTCGATTTTCGCCTCCGGTTCGATGTTCGCGTTCTACGAAGGTTTCTCGACCGTGTTCGGGGAGAGCGCGGAGCAGACGCGGCCGCTGGTCGGCTACATCGTGCTGGCGCTGGCGTTCGCGATGGAATCGGTGTCGTGGATGCAATCCCTCCGGCAGGTGCGCAAGGAGGCGCGAGCGGAGAACCGGTCACTGTGGACCTACCTGCGGCTGATCGACGATCCGGCACCGAAGACCGTGTTGTTCGAGGACTCCGCCGCGTTGATCGGGCTGGTGCTGGCGTTCGCGGGTCTCGGGTTGCACCAGCTCACCGGTTCGTCGGTGTGGGACGGACTCGCGTCGATCGCGATCGGACTGCTGCTCGCGTGTGTCGCCTATCTGCTCGGCCGGACGAACCGCGGTCTGCTCATCGGCAGGCAGGCGGATCCGTCGATCGTGTTCGGCATCCGCGACCACCTCGCGGCGGCTCCGGAGATCGAGGCGGTCGTCGACCTGCAGACGATGCTGATGGGTACCGACCAGGTACTGGTGTGCGCGCGGGTGGACTTCAACGACGCGCTCGGCGCAGCCGACGTCGAACGCGCCTGCGTGCGGATGGCCGGTGAGCTGACCGAAGCGTTCAACGACGTCACCGAGGTGTTCATCGAACCCGTGCCGAGGACGGATCCGGAACTGCGCGCGACCGTGCTGGCCCGCTACGGCGAGACGAACTGGACTCAGTACCCGAAGTCCTGAGTCCAGTACCAGCCGTCGGTCGCGACCCCGACGCCGAGGCGGGTCAGCGAGCAGTTGAGGATGTTCGCGCGGTGCCCGCTGGAGTTCATCCACATCTGCATGACCTTGGCCGCGGTGGTCGCCCCCTTCGCGATGTTCTCCGCGCCGGGCTTGGCGTAGCCGGCGTCGCGGATGCGCTGGTCGAACGTGGCGCCTTCCGGAGTGTTGTGCGAGAAGTAGTCGCGGGCGGACATGTCGTCGCTGTGCCCCTGGGCAGCCGTCGCCAGGTGTGACTCCGCGGAGACCGGTCCGCAGCCTGCCTTGGCGCGTTCGTCGTTGACCAGGTCGACGACCTGACTCGCCGGGCCGCCCGCAGGGGCGGCTTTCGGCTTGGGCTGGCTCGTGCTCGGCGTCGTGGCCGGAGGCTGCGATGCCGGGCTCGCGCTGGAGGCCGGTGCCTCGGACGTCGGTGGCTTCTCGTCCTTCGACGGCGTGGTCTCCGGTGTGCCGGAGGTCGCCGGCGCCGAGGTCGTCGAGCCGGACGGCGTCCCCTGCGGACCCGCTGCCCGGACCTGAGGACCGCCTCGGGTGTCCGGCACCCGCAACGCCAACGTGGAATTACTCAATGTGTCCGCGTTCTGTCCTTGGTGCAGCCACAGCGTCCCACCACCGGCGGCAAGTCCGCCGATGAGAACACTCAGTGACACCATGAGCACGCGACTTCTACCACTAATGGGGGACACGGCACGGGAACGTATCACGAAACGATTACGGCGACAGCCCCCAAAAGTCGCAGCCGCCGCGAAGAAATTTCGGTCGGTACCCGCCCCTCCCCGGCGAGTACCGACCGACCCCCTTG
Organism: Amycolatopsis sp. NPDC058986; assembly: GCF_042741125.1. Lineage (NCBI taxonomy): Bacteria > Bacillati > Actinomycetota > Actinomycetes > Pseudonocardiales > Pseudonocardiaceae > Amycolatopsis > Amycolatopsis sp. NPDC058986. The sequence goes on from NZ_JBHYJW010000017.1 coordinate 98,207, forward strand.
TCGCCAAACTAGGGCAGCGGAGCCGGAAGCTGTGCCGGTCGCTCGACCCACAAGGCTAGAGATCGTCCACTTCCACCAGGCCGTCCTGGATCGCGCGGGCGACCAGCGCGGCCTTGGTCCTGGCCTGCCTGCCGACGTTGGCGTACTTGATGCGCACCCGGTCCAGGTAGGTGTTGACGGTCCGGACGGTGATGCCGAGCTTCTCGGCGACGAGCTCCTTCGACTCGCTCTGGAACCACTCCACCAGCACGGACTCCTCACGGTCCGACAGCCGCGGCCGGTCCGATCGGCTGTTCGTGCCGAAGGCACCCGCCAGCGCGGGCGGCGTGTAGGGCAGGTCCTGGGCGGCCGCGACGGTCGCCGCGACGAGGTGTTCCTTGCCCTCCGCCTTGGTGAGGAACGTGAACGCCCCGATGTCGAGGCAGGTCAGCGCGGCCTGCTCGTCATCCCGCATGGTGTAGACGATGACCTGCCGTCCACTGTCGACGAGCCGGCGCAGCTCGCCATAGGACGGCGACCCGTGGCTGGACAACTGCAGGTCGAACACGACGACGCCGGCCGAGTCGCCCGGCGGGATCCACGCGGCCTTCACCGAGTTCCCGGTGGCGACCACGCGGATCGGCGGGTCTGCGGTGGCGTACCAATGCTCGACGCCGGCGAGGATGGCCGGGTGATCGTCGATCACGGTCACCGTGATGACGTCGGTCGCCATATCGCCTCCACCCACAGCCTGGCCTCGTCGAACACGGTGTTGACCTCGACGTGCCGAGGCTCGCGACCGGCCTGCGGCGGCCGCGGAGCGTCGCTGACGACGCTCACCCGCACGCGGTCCCGCGTCCTCGTCACGGTCGTCCGCGCGCTCGAGACCGCCGACGCGAGCGCGGCCGCGACCGGGTCGAGCAGCTCCCGGCGCACTTCCCTCGGTAACCGCCGGGGCTCGCCGCGGACGGCGAACTGCACCAGTACACCGTTGCGTTCGGCCACGTCGACGCACGCCAGTAGTTCGTGCACCAGTCTGTCGGACACCTCGTCGCTCTCCGCGAACAGCCGCCGCATTCGGGCGGCTTCGATGGCGCATCGACGCCGGACGTCCTCGTCCGCCGGATCCAGCGAACCGTGGGCGAGCCCGGCGAGCAGCGGGATCGTCGTGCTGAGCAAGGTGGTGTACCGCGCGTGGTGATCCCGGTGCAGGTGCTCGGCGATCTGGTCCTGCGTGCGGATCCGCTCCTCCTCCGCGGCCGCGTCACCCGCCGCGGCCGCCGCGCGCCGTAACACCTGCGCGGCCAGTCCCACCGCGAGCTGGAAGCCGCCGACGGAGACCGCGGTGATCGCCATCGGCGCCAGCGTCAGGTGATCCGGCGGGCCGACCACGACAAGTTCGGCGAAGGTCAGCAGCTGGTGCGCGACGAGGAAACCGACCAGCGCGGGCGCCGGGAGGTCGAACAGCAGCACCAGGCCGTACCAGCCGACGATGCCGAAGATCCAGTGCGGCGGGCCCAGGTACTCGCCGGGCGGGACCACGGCGGAAGCCAGTACGGACGCCAGCAGCACAACGCCCGCGCCCGTCCACCGGAAGACGAGCGACATCTCCTTGCCACGGACCAGGAACCACACGGCTCCGGCGGCGACCGCGGTCAGCATCCCGAACGCCACGACCTCCGGCCACAGCGCCAGGAACCGGTCGCGGCTCGCGAGCAGCTGCGGGAGGCACAGCACGAACTGCACCGTCACCGCGACGGTGAGCGCCCCGATCCGGCCACCGGTGAGCAACCGTTCCTGGATCTGCTGGGCAGGGCGCGCGACGAGGTCAGTCATCCGGCCACACCCACCGCACCGCGGTACCGGCGCCCGGTACGGACCGGACCGTCGCCCGGCCGCCGGTGTTCGCCATTCGCTCCACAATGGACACCGAAATTCCGCGCCGGTGCGGCGAAACGCCGTCCGCGTCGAATCCGCTGCCCCGGTCCCGCAGTTCGACGACGATCCGGCCGCGGTCGTCACGCTCGGCGCGTAACGTCGCCTTGTCGACTCCGGCGTGCCGCTCGACGTTGCCCACCGCCTCGCGGACGCCGTGCAGGATCCCGATCGCCGGAGCGGCGGGCAGCACCAGTTCGTCGCCGAGGGCGGTCTCGACGCGCACCGCCCGATGGTCACCGACGGTGCCCAGCAACGCGGCCAGATCGATCCGGCTGGCTCCCGCGCTCGGCACCGTGGCGAGCGCCTCCAGGTCCCGTTCCGCGCGTTCGGGCAGCCAGGCAGGACGATCCTGATGCGCTCCCACCGAGACCATCAGCAACGTCGCGCTGGCCGTGTCGTGCAGAGTGGCCAGATACTCACGCTCGCTCGCGCGCCGGGCCGCCGCGACCGAGGCGTCGAGACGACGAGCCGCCGCCCGTTCGATGATGCGTCCCGCGGTGCGTGCCTTTGACCGGACCACGACGTAGCCGATCCTGGCGAGGGTGGTCTCGACGAGGATCCGGATCGCCGGTCCCAGCGCGTCCCCGAATCGCCCGGACGCGGCCAACGTCATGCCCGCGACGTAACCGCCGACGCCGAGCAAGGCGAGGAAGACACCGACGGCAGGCCTGGTGCCCCATTCGAACTGGCTCATCGCGGCGGTGATGGAGACCGTGACGAACACCCAGCTGTTGACCGGCTGCGGCCCGATCAACAGCTGGCTGAGCCCGATGACGAGCACCGCCGCCGCCCCGATCACGGCAACGACGAGCACCGGGATCTCGCGCCGCGCCATGAACGCGGACGCGGCACTCCACGCGACGGCGACGCCGACGAACACCGCGGTCAGCGCTCGATGATCGGCCGGAGCCGCGAGGATGCCGAGCAGTGCGCACACCGCGACCACGGCGGAGCGGACGAACACGGCGTACCGCGCGATGGCCAGGTTCAGGTTGCGTTCGCTCAGCTCGGCCGCGCCGTAGGACGAACCTCGGCCGTCCGTCCGCGGCTGGGTCATCCGGCACGCTCCACGGTCCGTCGCTGCCACTCGGTCACGAAGATACTGTGCCATTCGTTACCAATCCGACGGCAGCTACGGCGGAAATGAGTGTCTACAAGCCGATCGGCTGCAGTCCGTCTCCGCCTTCTTTCGGTCGGATCGGTAACGCGAAGTGGCGCCGCCGCGTTGCCGAGTCCGGGGTTTTCAGGGCACCTGGCCGGACTCGGGCGAAGCGGTCAGGAACGTCCGCGCCTGTTCCGGAGGGGCCGAAGCAGCAGCAGGAGCACGCCGCCCGCGAGCAGGCCCATGCCGGTGAAGGCGGCGGGCCATGGGTCGTAGCCGGTGTTCGGCAACGGCGGCGGGTTCGGCCCCGGCGGCGTGACCGGGGTGCCGGGACTCGGCGGGACGGTCGGGTTCGGTGGCGGCGTGGTGATCACCTTGATCGTGACGCTGTCGGTGTCCTTGACCGGGTCACCGGGCTGCTCGGTGTCCGGTTTGCCGGTCACGGTCGCGAGGTTGGTCAGCTCGCCGGACTGCGGCGCGGTCGCGGTGCAGGTCCATTCCTTGCGCTCCCCGACGGCCAGCCGTGCGAAGGAGCGGTCGCAGGCCGGGTAGGTCGGGTCGGTCAGTTCCAGCGCGACAAGGTCGACGTTGCCGGTGTTGGTCACGGTCAGCGTGAACGTCGCCGTGCCGCCCGCGCGCACCGACGTGTCGGCCTTCTTCACCAGGTCGATGCCCGGCTTGGCCACCTTCGCCACGGCGTCCGCGGTCGAGTCCACCGGTTTGCCCGTCGGGTCCTTACCGATCGCGCGCACCGTGTTGGTGATGTCGTTTTCGCCCATGGTCACCTCGCAGGTGACCGGCGCGGCCGACTCGTCAGGCTTGAGCGTCCCCACGTTCTTCGAGCAACCGGGTGCGACCTTGTCGTCGAGCGTGACGTCGGTGAGGGTGACGTCGCCGGTGTTCTTCACGACGACCGTGAAGGTGACCTTCTGGCCCGGCAGCACGGGTTTCGCCGGACCGGTCTTGGTCACCGTGAGACCGGGGCCGATGACGTCGACCGACGCCTTGGCCGAGTCCGTCACCGGCCGCCCGGTCGGATCGTCCCCGGTCACGGTCGCGACGTTCGTGACGTCCTGGCGCGCGGAGATCGAACACGTCCTGGTCTCCGTCGCGCCGACCGCGAGAGTGTCCACAGTGAACGAACACGACGGGGTCTTGTCGTCCACAACGGACACCTTGGTCAGCGGCACGTCGCCGATGTTGGTCACCGACAGGCTGAACGTGACCTGCTCACCCGGCCGCACCTGCCGCGGCTCGGCGTCCTTGGTGATCTTCACCGCGGGATGGATGACGTCGACGCGAGCACTGCTCTCACTCGAGACCGGTGATCCGATCGGCGGCGTGCCGGTCACCTTCGCGACGTTGGTGACGTCGTCGGCCGGCGCGGTCATCGTGCACGAATACCGCTGGATTCCGTTCACCGGCAAGGAATCGAAGGTACGCGCGCATTCGGGCGCGACGCTGTCGCCGACCTTCACGTTGTGCAGTTCGACGTCGCCGGTGTTGGTCACCACGATCTCGAACGGCACCGAATCGCCCGTGCGGAACGGCCCGCCCTTCGCGGTCTTGGTGATCGTCACGCCGGGATGCTGCACGACGAACGACGCGTCGTCGGACGCGGTCACGGTCCGCTTGGTCGGATCCGTGCCGGTCGCCTTGGCGACGTTCGTGAAGCCCTGCGCCCCCGCGACGGTGGTGCAGGTGAACTTCTGCTCGGCGTCGGGCGCCAGCGACGGGAAGTTCCTGGCACAGGACGGAGTCTTGTCGTCCACAACGGACACATCGGTCAGCGGCGCGTTCCCGATGTTCTTGACCAGGATGGTGAAGGTCACCGTGTCGCCCTCACGGACCTGGTACGGCGCGGCGTCCTTCATGATCGCGATGGCCGGGTACACGACGTCCACCGTCGCCGTACCGGTCGCGGTCACCGGCGGCCCGACCGGCGGCGTGCCGGTCACCTTCGCGACGTTGGAGAAGTCGTCCTCCGGCGCGATCATCGAACACTGGTAGGTCTGCACCACACCGACGTCGAGTGAGTCGAACGTCTTGGCACACGAAGGCGCCAGATCGTCCACAACGGACACCTTGGTCAGCGGCGCGTCCCCGGTGTTCTTGACGACGATCGTGAACGTCACGGTGTCGCCCGCGCGCACGACCTTCGGCGAAGCCTCCTTGGTGATCGTGACGGCCGGGTGGATGACGTCCACCTTCGCGTCGTCGGTCGAGGTGATCGGCGGCCCCGTCGGCGGCGTGCCGGTCACCTTGGCCACGTTCACCACGTCGTCCGCGGGCGCGGTCATGGTGCATTCGTAGGTCTGCTTCGCACCCGGCTCCAGCCGGTCGAACGTCTTCGCGCAGGCCGGGGCCAGGTCGTCGGTCACCTTGACCGCGGTCAACGGCGAGTCGCCGGTGTTGGTGACGACGATCGTGAACGTCACCGTGTCGCCCTCGCGGAACGGGCCGCCCTTGACGTCCTTGGCGATCGACAGACCCGGGTGCAGCACGGTGAACGTCGCGTCACCGGTCGCCGTGACCGGCCGCTTCGTCGGGTCGGTGCCAGTCACCTTCGCCGTGTTCGTGAACCCGTCGGCGCCCGCGACCAGACTGCACGTGTACTTCTCTTCCGCGCCTGCCGCGAGCGAGGCGACGTTGTGCGCACACGACGGCGTCCGATCGTCCACAACGGACACAGCGGCGAGCGGGACGTCGCCGGTGTTCTTGACGACGATGGTGAACGTCACCGTGTCGCCTTCGCGAACCTGCGTCGGTGCCGCGCTCTTGGTGATCATGATCGCCGGGTGAATGACGTCGACCGCCGCGTCCGCCGTGGCTGTCACCGGCCGGTTCGTCCCGTCGGTGCCGTTGGCGGTGGCGGTGTTGGTGAAGTCGTTCTCACCGGCCACCAGTGTGCACGTGTAGGTCTGTTTCGCTTGGGACGCAAGGGTTCCGAAGCGCTTCGCGCAGTCCGGCGCGATCTGGTCGGCCACGAAAACGTCTCGCAGCTGGCTGTCGCCGGTGTTCGTCACCGTGATCGTGAACGTCACCGTGTCACCCGCGCGGACCACCTTCGGCGTGGCGTCCTTGGTGATCGCGATGCCCGGGTGGATGACGTCCACCTTGGCCTCGCCGGTCGCCGTCACCGGTGGCCCGACCGGCGGTGTGCCGGTCACCGTCGCCACGTTGGTGAAGTCGTCCGCCGGTGCCTTCCCGGTGCAGCCGAAGCCCCAGGTGGCGCCGGGGGCGAGCGCGCCGTCGAAGGTCCGCGCGCAGTCGGCCACCAGCGGGTCGGCGACCTTGACTCCGGTCAGCGGGACGTCACCGGTGTTCTTCACGGTGATCTGGAACGACACGGTGTCGCCCTCGCGGTACGGCCCGCCCTTCACCTCCTTGGTGATCGTGACGGCGGGACGCTGCACCGTGAACGTCGCGTCGGCGGTAGCGTCCACTGGCCGGTTCGTCGGGTCGGTACCGGTCGCCTTCGCGATGTTGGTGAAGCCCTGCGCACCCGCGACCACCGTGCACGTATAGGTCTGCTTCCCTTGTGGAGCAAGCGTTCCCACCGTCTTCGCACAGCCCGCGACCTTCTCGTCCGCGACCGTGACACCAGTCAACGGAACGTCGCCGGTGTTCGTCACCGTGATCGTGAACGTCACCGTGTCACCCTCACGAACCTGAGCAGGCGACGCGGTCTTCGTGATGGCGATCGCCGGGTGGATCACGTCCACCGGCACCTCCGCCGTCGCCGTCACCGGCCGGTTCGTCACGTCAGTGCCATTGGCCGTGGCGGTGTTGGTGAAATCGTCCTTACCGGCGACCATCGTGCACGTGTAGGTCTGCTTTGCTTGCGGCTCAAGGGTTCCCAGGCTCTTACCGCAGCTGGGGGCGATCTGGTCGGCGACCGACACCTCCCGCAGCTGGCTGTCGCCGGTGTTCGTCACGGTGATCGTGAACGTCACGGTGTCACCCGCACGAACCACCTTCGGCGCAGCGTCCTTGGTGATCGCGATACCCGGGTGGATGACGTCGACCTTCGCGTCGTCGGTCGAAGTGACCGGCGGCCCGACCGGCGGCATGCCCGTCGCCTTGGCCACGTTCACCACGTCGTCGGAGGGCGCCTTCATGGTGCACTCGTAGGTCTGCTTCGCACCCGGTTCGATCCGGTCGAACGTCTTCGCGCACGCCGGGGCGAGGTCGTCGGCCACCGTGACGCCGGTCAGCGGCGCGTCGCCGGTGTTCGTCACCGTGATCGTGAACGTCACCGTGTCGCCCTGGCGGAACGGCCCGCCCTTGACGTCCTTGGCGATCGACAGACCCGGGTGCAGCACCGTGAACGTCGCGTCAGCGGTGGCGTCCACCGGCCGGTTCGTCGGATCGGTACCGGTCACCTTCGCGGTGTTCGTGAAGCCCTGCGCACCCGCGACCACCGTGCACGAGTACGTCTGCTTTCCTTGCGGCGCAAGCGTTCCCACTGTCTTCGCGCAGCCTGCGACCTTGTCGTCCGCGACCGTGACACCAGTCAACGGAACGTCGCCGGTGTTCGTCACCGTGATCGTGAACGTCACCGTGTCACCCTCACGAACCTGAGCAGGGGCCGCGGTCTTCGTGATCGCGACAGCGGGGTGAATGACGTCGACCTTGGCGTCGTCGGTCACCTTCAGTTCGCGGCCGGTCTGGTCCTTCCCGGTCGCGGTGGCGGTGTTGGTGAAATCGTCCGCCGGGGCGGGCGCGGTGCAGGTGTATTTCTGCGACGCGCCGGGCGCGAGCATCCCGAACGTCCGCGCACACGACGGCGTGTGATCGTCGGTCACCGCGACGTCCGACAGCGGGACGTCACCGGCGTTGGTCACCGTGATGGTGAACGTGATCTGGTCACCCGTGCGGACGACGGCGGGACTGGCGTCCTTCTGGATCGTCAGCGCCGGGTTGATCACCGTGACGGTGGCCGACGCCGTCGCGGTGACCGGCTGGCCCGACCGGTCGGTACCGGTGGCGGTCACCGTGTTCTTCGTGGTCTTCGACGGATTCGCCGTACAGGTATAGGTCTGCGACGCGCCAGGCGCCAGCGCGCCGAACGTGCGGGAACAGGACGTCGTGGTGTCGTCGGTCAGCTTCACCGGGTCGAGCGGGCTGTCGCCGGTGTTCTTGACCGTGATCGTCCAGGTCACCTGCTCGCCCGCGTGGATGACGGCCGGGTTCGCGGACTTGGTCACCTCGATCGCCGGGGCGATGGTCGGTGCCGGCGCGTCGGCGCTCGCGTTCACCTGCTTGCCCAGCGGGTCGGTGCCGGTGACGGTCGCGGTGTTGACCCCGTCGGGGATCGGCGCCGTCGCGGTACACGTGAACGTCTGCGACGCGCCGGCCGCGAGCGAGCCCGGCAGAGTCCGCGCACATGAGGACGTCTTCGGGTCGGCCACGGTCACCGAGGTCAGCGGGACGTCACCGGTGTTCGAGACCACCACGGTGAACGTCACGGTGTCGCCTGCTCGATAAGCCGGTTTGTCGGCTTTCTTCGTGATCTTGACCGCCGGGTGGATGACGTCGACGTTCACCGTGGACGTGCCTTCGAGTGGATCGTCGAGCGCGCTTCTGCCGGTCACCCTGGCGGTGTTGGAGAAGTCGTCACCGGGTGCGGTCGCGGTGCACGTGTATCTCGTCGTGGCTCCGCCCGCGAGGGTGCCGATGTTCTTCGAGCACGCCGGGAACGCGTCGTCGATGACCGCGACGCCGCTCGCCGCGGCACCGCTCGGGTTCCGCACGACGATCGTGAACGTGACCTGGTCACCGGCGTGCACGACCTCCGGTGACGCGGTCTTGGTGATCTGCAGTTCGGGCAGTGGCACGGAAAAGGCGAGGTTCTGCGCGAGGTAGGCGTCGCCCCCGGTGCTGAAACCCAGTTTCGCGCTGGTCGCGCCCGCGGGAATCGCGGAGGTGTTGAACGACTTCGCGTCGACGCTGTAGTTGTTCTTCACCGCGGGATTGCTCGCGCCGTCGGCGTTGGAGATGAAGAAGTTGCTGGCGTCCCCGGTCGCGGGCTCGAAGGTGGGCTGGTCGTTGATCAGGAAGGTGTCGCGCGGGATGCCCCAGTCGCCCTCATAAGCGGTGACACCGACGTGCGCGTCCGCGGCCGCGGCCCGGAATCCGCTGATGGTGACGTTGGTGGTCGGGTCGGTGCTGTTCTGCCGGACGTGACCGTCGTAGATGAAGACCTCACGCTTGCTCGGCGCGTAGTCCGGGTTCCGCTCGGGGTAGGAGTACACCAGCGCGATCGACCAGCCGCCCATGCAGCCGAAACCCTTGGGCGCCCACACGTTGCCGACCGTCAGGTCCAGCGGCGAACCGGTCGGCGCGTTCGCGAACCGACTCGTGACGTCGGCGTAGGCGGAGTAGTACTGACCACCGCTGAACGTGTTCAGCGGGTCGGCGGTGTACGAAGCCGGGCTGATGTCGGCCGAACTCCCGCCCCCGACGGTCAACCGCACCGGCTGCCGGTCCGGGCTTCCTGGCGGCAGGATCGCCGGTGTTTGGAAGTTGCGGTCCTGGCACATTTTCGTCGGCGACACAACACCGGGATACGTGTTGTACACGCCCGTGTTACCCGCCCAGTTCAAACGGGCGAACTCGACTTTCGCGCCAGGGGGAATCGTCACGCTCGCCCTTGACGAATCGAAAGTCCCGGGGTCGAAATCCACATCGGACCACTGCATGAAGTAGTTGTCGTTGACCGTGGTGTTGTCACGGTTCGCCCCCGCCGCACAGGCCGCGGGCGTGTTGCCGAACCCCGTGGTCGGCGCGCCGTCCGCCGGAACCGGGCACCGCAGAGAGCCGTTTCCCGCGTAGAGGAAATCGCCGTAGACGGCCTTGTTGTAGTTCATGGCGAACGGCTTCACCACCGCCGCCGAAGCCGGGTTCCCGGTCACCAAAGCCGTGCTACCGAAAAGTAACGCCAGCACGACGAGGAACCGGATCGATCTTCCCGACCACGACATCTGCGCAACCCCCCGAAAAGGAGCGGACAACGCTCGGAGCGTTGCACGTCCCGGTGAATTACGCCCTCTTTTCGACACCGATGAGCATGAATCTCACCCCGTCAGGGGACCGGTGATCTTTCCGGTCGACTCATGGGTGATCGCCGCCGCGGTAGCGACGAACTCGATGAGCAACCGGAGCTCGTCCGCGGTGTAGCGGTCGCACGCTTTCCGGACCGAGGTCACCAGGTGATCCCACAGCGGCGCGGCGGCCTCGGCGCCCGCCATGTCGAACTCGATGAGCACCTTGCGCCGGTCGTCCGGATGGGGCTTCCGGCAGACCATGCCCTTCTTCTCCAGCCGGTCGACCAACGCCGTCACCGACGCGGGGGCGAGCCCGGAGTAACGGGCCAACTCCTTCGGCGTCATCGGGCCGAGCCGCGCGAGGTAGTCGCTGATCTTGCTCTCGACCGTGGAGAGCCCGTTCAGCTCCGCGATCGCGGTGTGGAACATGACCGTCTCCGTGGACAGCTCCCGGGACCTGACCAGGAGTTCTTCCACCAGCTCAGCTCGCTCACTTGACACGACGACAAGTTTAGCTCACTGTTTAGTTCGACAGAACGAATTAGTTCCTAAGAGATTCGATGAGGGGAAGGACATGGCGCGGGTGCTGATCATCGGGGGCGGCATCGCGGGCACGATCACCGCGATCGCGCTGCACGAGACCGGACACGAACCGGTGCTGTACGAGGCCTACGACCGGGGCGCGGAGGGAGTCGGCGCGTTCCTCACCCTGGCCGTGAACGGCATGGACGCGCTCCGGCCGTTGGGCCTGAAGGACCTGGTCGGCGGAGTCGGCTTCGCGACGCCGTGGATGTCCATGGGGCTGGGCGACGGCACCCGGCTCACCGAGTTCCCGTTCGGCGCGCTGCCGGACGGCACGGTGAGCCAGACCGTAATGCGCTCGGACCTCTACGTGGCCTTGCGCGACGAAGCGGCACGGCGGGGCATCCCGGTCGAGTACGGCAAGCGGCTGATCGGGGCGAGTCAGCGATCCGACGGCGTCCGCGCGGAGTTCGCCGACCGCACGCATGCCGAAGGCGACCTGCTGATCGGTGCGGACGGGCTGCGTTCGCGGGTGCGCGAGATCATCGACCCCGGTGCGCCGTCGCCGCGGTACGTGCCGCTGCTCAACACGGGCGGGCTCGTCGAAGGGCTGTCGCTGGACGACGAGCCCGGCGTGATGAACATGGTCTTCGGGAAGCGCGCGTTCTTTTCGCACGTCGTGCACCCGAACGGCCAGGTGTGGTGGTTCGCGAACGTGCCGCGCAAGGCCGAGCCCACCGAGTCGGAGCTGGCCGGGATGACCGGTGAACGCTGGCGCGCGGAGCTGCTGCGCCTGTTCGCCGCGGATCGCACGCCTGCCGTCGGCATCGTGCGCGCGACGCGGGAGATCTACCAGCCGTGGGCCACCTACGACTTCCCGAGCGTGCCGGTGTGGCGGAAGGGCCGGATGGTGATCATCGGCGACGCCGCGCACGCGACGTCACCGGCGGCGGGCCAGGGCGCGTCGATGGCGATCGAAGACGCCGTCACGCTGGCGAAGTGCCTTCGCGATGTCCCGGACGTCGAACGCGCGCTGGCCGCGTACGAGGGCCTGCGTCGCGAGCGTGTCGAAGCCGTGGTGGCTCAGGGCAAGCGCAACGGCGACGCGAAGGCCGTCGGCCCGGTCGGCCGGGTGATCCGCGACCTGTTCATCAAGCGGGCGTTCCGGAAGCCGCCGTCGGACGGGGATCCGAACGAGTTCATGTGGAACCACCACATCGACTGGGAGGCCCCGGTCGCGGCTTAACGCCAGGTGTCCACTCGGTGGAAGTTCTTGTACGCGCGGCTCGGCGTCGGACCCCGCTGCCCCTGGTAGCGGGACCCGGCCGCGGAAGAGCCGTACGGGTTTTCCGCCGCGCTGGACAGCCGGAAGATGCAGAGCTGGCCGATCTTCATGCCGGGCCACAGGGTGATCGGCAGATTCGCGACGTTGGACAGCTCAAGCGTGATGTGCCCGGAGAAGCCGGGGTCGATGAAGCCCGCTGTCGAGTGCGTCAGGAGGCCGAGACGGCCGAGGGAGGACTTGCCCTCGAGGCGGCCGGCGAGGTCGTCGGCGAGCGTGACGGTCTCGAATGTCGAGCCGAGCACGAACTCGCCGGGGTGCAGCACGAAGGGGTCCTCGCCCTCCTTCTCGACGAGCGAGGTCAGCTCGTCCTGCTGCAACTGCGGGTCGATGTGGGTGTACTTGCTGTTGTCGAAGACCCGGAAGAAGCGGTCGAGCCGGACGTCGATGCTGGACGGCTGGACCATGGTCGGGTCGAAGGGGTCGACGCCGAGACGGCCTTCGTCGAGCTGTTTGCGGAGGTCACGGTCACTGAGCAGCACGCACGAAGCCTATCGGGGCGAGTCAGGCGGCTCGCATGTGCTGTGCGTAGGTGGTGTCCGGGGCGAAGATCCTGCCGAGGCGCCGGGCGTAACCGCGGCGCCCTGCCTCGCCGATCCGCTCCTGCAGCGCCGTCGCACCCGGGACGAAGCGGCGCAGCGTCTCGGCGGCGAAGTTGACCCCGGCCACCGCGAGCACGGCGGCCTGCGCGACCCGGTCGTTCGGCAGTTCCAGGAAGTCGGCGTTGACCTTGCCGAGCACGAGCCTGCTGATCGACGAGTGCACCGCGACGGACAGGTGCGAAACGACCTTGCCCAGCGCGCCGAACCCTTCGCCGAACCCCCGGTGCGTCTCGGTCAGCGCCTTCGCCAGGCGTTTCGAGTCCTCGTCGGGGATGAACTCGGTGGTGGCAAGGAGCCACAGCAGACGCCAGGCGTCCTCTTCGTCCGCCGGCAGCAGCTCCTCGTCGACGCCCATCAGCCAGCCGATGTAGCGCCACAGATGCAGGATGTCGGCACGCTCGCGGGCGGAGTAACGCAACCCGAGCAACTGCACGCCGAAGACGTAGACCAGGGAGAACAGCAGGAGCGTGCCCGCGGTCTGGACCTGGTTGACCGGCCGGTCCCACGCCTCGTAGTCCCAGTCGGGCCGCCGGTTCATCGCGGCGCGGACGTGTGCGTGCACCAGCCGGACCCGCAACGCCGACGCGTACCCCTGCTCGCCGGGCGCGAGCGCCCCCGGGGTGGTGACGTCGAGCCACCACGTCGCGGTCTCGACCAGCCGCCTGGCCGCCTTGTTCTGGATCTCCCCGGTCCCGACCAGCGATTTCGTGGCCCGCGACGCGAGATACCCGCCCATCAACGACATGTCACCGAGCGGGAACAGCCCGAGCAGCCCGGCCCTGGTGATCGCCTTGGCGCCCCGCTGAAGACGTTCCTGGTCCACCCAGAACGGCGTCGCCTCGACCTGCCGGAAGAACGCCTCGAGCTCCTCGGCCGGACTGTCGAGCGCCTCGATCCCGCCTTGCAGCGCTTGCTCGAACCGCGCGCGCCCCGCCCCCTTGGGCTGCCGCGCCATCCACGCGACGACGTTGTCCGCCAACGGGTCCTGAACCTGCGCGAACTCCCGGAGCCGGGCGACCTGCCGCTCGTCACCGCGGATGTCACCGTCGATGAAGAGCCGGGTGGCGATCCGGAACCCGCCCTGGCGGAACAACTCGGGATCGGGGAGCTTGTCAGCCATCCGGGACCACCTCGCCTCAATGTCGACAACAAGTGTTGTCACTTGTCGGCCGTGCCGTCAAGAGTCGGCGTGGTCGACAGGCAGGGGTCTCGACAAGGAGAGCGCGGCGTTGTGTATGCTGGCGACGCACTGCGGATGTAGTTCAATGGTAGAACATCAGCTTCCCAAGCTGAATACGCGGGTTCGATTCCCGTCATCCGCTCTCATACGAAAGCCCCAGGTCAGTGGATGTCCACTGTGGACCTGGGGCTTTCGTTTTCCCGGCACTCCGGTGGAGTGGGCTCCACCTCGGCTCCGGTAGCCGAGGGGATGGGGTCGCGCGCTCACCGCTCATAGGTTCAAACCATGAGCGATCACAACGATTCCCGGCAGGTTCGGCGTCGTGGTGGCGGCGCGGTCGCCGCGTTGCTGTGGCTGGTGCTACTGGTCAGCGGGGCCGCCAACGCGGCGGGCACGGCCGTGGGGCTGGACTCCACGAGCCGCGTGATCGCGGGCGGCGTGGCCGTGGTGTGCATCGCCGGGCTGGTCACCTACTACGCGCGCCGCGGGAGGAACTGATTCCACCACCTGGTACTAACCTGACACTAGTTGTCAGTCGATACCAGAAGGAGCCGCCGTGGCCGAGCGCACCGGGCACGTCACTTTCCAGCACGGGCAAGCGTTTCTCGCCGCGATTTCGGAACGCTGGAACTACCAGATCCTGCGGGAGATCTTCTTCGGCGTGTGCAGGTTCGGCGAACTCAAGCGCGCACTGGGGATCTCGGCGAACATCCTCACCGCACGCCTGGGCGATCTCACCGAACTGGGACTACTGGACAAGCGGAAGTACCGGCCCGACAAGCCCTGGTACGAGTACCAGCTCACCGAGGCCGCCCGCGAACTCGTCGTCCCCACCGTCGTCGCGGTGACCCGCTGGGCGGAAAGCCATGCGAGCGGCCGGGAACTAGCCGACCGCCCGCTGCTGCACACGAAGTGCGAGAACAGGACCGAGCCGTACCTCGCGTGCAGCAGCTGTCACCAGCCGATCGAGGCGGCCACCCTTGTGCCGCTGGCAACCCAGGAAGGAGATCGGTAGCGTTTTGCTAGTAGTAGTGAGATGCTACTACTAGCAAAATGAAAGGAGAGGTCATGACGACGATCGACTGGCTGGACGAGGTCACCGAAACACTGATCCCGACCTCGCTCGGCCTGATCAACGTGCGGACGGGTGGCCGGACCGACGGCCCGGCCATGGTCTGCTGGCCGAGCCTGATGATGGACGGGACCATGTGGCGGTACCAGTACGAACACTTCGCCCCGACTCATCGGCTGGTGCTCATCGACAGCCCGGGACACGGCAAGTCCGACGCGCTCCGGAAGATCATCGACCTGCGGGACTGCGCGGACGCGCTGGTGAAAATCCTTGACGCGCTGGGCATCGGCAAGGCCATCGTCGTCGGCAACAGCTGGGGCGGCATGCTCGCCGGCGTCTTCCCCGCGTACTACCCCGAGCGGACGGCCGCCGCGATCGGCATCAACTGCACGGCCTCGTTGCCGACGACGTTCGAAAGCGTCTGGGCGACCGCATTGGCCACCTACCTCTCCCTGCATGCGAAGATGCCGCCGCTCGCCGCGAAGGCCGCTCGCGCCGCTTTCGCGGGCCCCACCGCCGAAGCCACCAACCCGGAGTTCCTGGAGTTCACGAACTTCGTCCTGCGGGACGATCCGAAGTCCGTGGCCTGGGCGCTGCGCAGCATCCTGATCGGCCGCAAGGACGAACACCGCAGGCTGGCCACCATTTCCGGCATCCCGGTCCTCGTCATCGCCGGCGAAGAGGACAGCCAGTTCCCGGTGCACGCCGTGCGCAAGATGGCCGACGCCATCGAGGGCAGCACCTTCCGCGTGCTCCAGCACACCGGCCACCTCGCCGCCAGGGAGAACCCCGGCGAGATCAACGCCGAGATCGACCTGTTCCTGTCCGCCCTGCCCGCCGCCGCGTGAATGGCCGATCATGACGTACACCGCCAGCCCGGCCGTCGCGCCGGAATGGGTCCTTCAGATCATGAACGAAATCGACACCCTCACCTTCGGCGAAGGATTCGCGCACCTGACCGACGAGACCGAACTGCACTTCGGCACCGCGCACATCGTGGGTGTCGAAAACATCAAGGCGTTCTTCGTGAAGATCGACGAACCCTTGCACATCACCCACGACGTCCTCGAATTCTGGACCGCCACCGACGGCGTGTGCCTCCTGCGGGGTGAGGCGACCATGGCGAAGAAGTCCTCGCCGGACGACATCGTGCGGGCGCCGTTCATGCATATCTTCTATCTCGACGACGGAGAACCCTTACGCGTCAAGACATTGCGCATCACCGCCGGTCCATTACGGACAGACGCCGTGCTGTGAACCCACGTGCGCCCTGTCAGCCCTCGACGATTTCCCATGGGCTGTGCGGGTTCGCGCGGTCCCAGACCTGGAGCGGGGCCGCGGCCAGCACGGTCGCGACGTCCGGGTAGAGGCGGACGACGTGTTCGAGTTCGAGGGCTTCGGTCTCGAAGTCGACGGCCTCGGGGACCTCGAAGCCCACGAAAAGCCAGCTACCGTCGGCTTCCCGGACGACCTGGCGGACGGCGCGCGGCGACGCCGTCGGATCGGCCGGGATCTCGGCGAGACCGGAGCTGACCTGGACCTCGTCCACCGGCGAGCCGGGGTGGGGCCAGGCGGCGATGCGGGCTTGGCGATGTTGCCGGTCCTCGGTTTCGTCGTCCGAATCGGCGACGGAGCTCAGCAGCCAGGTACGCCGCACCGGATCCCAGTCCGCGGCCATGCCCGGCGGCAGGATCGCGAGCGCGGCCAGTGCGGGGATGCGGGTCAGCGCGTCGCGCAGGGGCAGCGAGCCGAACTGGGCTCGGTTGAACTCCATGTCCTCGGAGTACTCGGAGCCGTCGCTGATGAACCACTCGTCGTCATCGTCGAGGACGACGAAGGCGAGGCGGCCGGGATCGGCGGCCAGGGATCGGGCGAAGAGAACCGGCGAGTCCGGCTGTTGCCGCAGCGGCCATTCGGTCGACATGCACGCTCCCCGTGTTGGTCCGGCGACGCCATCATCCCACCGTGTCGATCAGGGCTCACGCCGCCCTAATTCCACAGTTGTTGATTTTTTCTCCGGCGCGCGCCATGCTGGGGCCATGGTCATCCCCAAAGGCGTGGCCCGGTTCAACCGCGTCGCCACCAACCGGATCGCGAAGTACGTCGTCGGCTGGATGCCGGGCTTCGGCATCGTGGTGCACAAGGGCAGGCGTTCGGGCAAGGAGTACCGGACGCCGGTGAACGTTTTCCTTGTGCCGGAAGGGTTTGTCGTCGCACTGACCTACGGCCCCGGCGCCGACTGGGTGAAGAACCTGCTCGCCGCGGGCGGCGGCGAGATCGTGACGCGGCGGCGTAATTACGTCGTCCGCGACCCGGAAGTCGTCCATGATGAGTCACGTCAGGCGATGCCGCCCGTGGTCCGGCAGTTCCTCGGGCTCATCGACGTCCAGGACTTCCTGCTGCTCAAGCGGGAATGAACCGAGGGGGACCCGATGCTGAGCGGGAAGCTGGTCCGGCTGCGCGCACTCGAGCCGTCCGACGCCGAATCGCTGTACCGCTGGAACAGCGACCCCGACATCGGCCGGTGGATGATCAACGGTCATCCGCTGTCTCTCGCGCAGATCCGCAAACGCTGCGAGGAACGCAAGGAGAACTCGTACGAGCGGGTCGTGCTCGGCATCGAAACGGTCGCCGACGGCAAGTTCATCGGCATCATCGACCTCACCGGCGCCGAGCCTGAAGTCGGGAACGCCGAGCTCACGATCTACGTCGGCGAAAAGGACTACTGGGGCAACGGTTACGGCACCGACGCGATGCGCGTAATGTGCGCGTACGGCTTCAACGTCATGCGCCTGCACCTGATCGCGCTGTGGGTGGTGGCGGAGAACGAGTCCGCCCGGCGCGTCTACCGCAAGGTCGGGTTCCAGGAAGACGGCAGGCACCGCGAGGCGTTCCGCGGTGAGGACGGCAAGCGGCACGACATGATCCTGATGAGCCTGCTCAACGGCGAACTCACGTAGCGTCGAGCTGTTTGCGAACCTTCGGCGGCGCCTTGAGCAGCCACGCTTCCTCGATCAGCTCGCGTAACTGCCGCACGTCCACCTTCGCCAGGTCGACGAGGATGCTGCCGTAGCCGTCGTAATGCGGCGTCGTGTAGAACGCGGGGTCGCCGGATTCGAGCAGGGCGGCCTTCTCGTCGAGGCCGCACATCAGCATGAGGCCACCCTCGGCCTCGGTACGCAGTCGCCCGAAGGTCTTGCCCGCCACCTTCAGCGCGGGTGTGCGATAGGACGTGGACTCGGTGACCTCCGGCAGCTCCGAGGCCATCCGCAGGACGTCTTCCCAGGTCGTCATGGGTCCATCATGCCCGCGCCGTCTTGGCGAAATGGGAGATCCGTTAAGGCCACCCTACGGGCATTGAATCCAGTCCAGTCGCGCGCAGCGCGTCCGTTGAGGGCGGAGGCGCGGGCATGGATGGAGCCCGTAAGGTGGCCTTAACGGCATTTCGCGGGGCTAGGCCGACGTGGTGATGCGGTCGGCCGGTGGGGGTGCCAGACCGGGGTGCGCGCCGAGGTAGGCGATCAGCGCGTCCAGGTCCACCGGGCCGCCGGTGAGGTTGGTGCCCTTGGTGAACTCGGTGAAGCCGTCCCCGCCCGCGGCGAGGAAGTTGTTCACCGACACCCGGTACGACGCGGCCGGATCGACGGGCTTGCCGCCCACGGTGATGTTCGAGACCTTCGAGCCGATCGGCGCCGACGCCGAGTACGTGTAGTGCAGCGTGTTCGAAATCTGCAGGATCCGCGACCCGGTCGCCGACCACTGCTGCTCCAGCACGTTCTTCAGGTTCGCGCCGGTCAGCGTGATGGTCTGCATGATGTTCGAGAACGGCTGCACGGTGAACGCCTCGCCGTAGGTCACCACGCCGTCGCCCTCACCGGCCGGCGAGGACTTGTACGTCAGATCCGCGCGGATGCCGCCAGGGTTGGTCATCGCGATCTGCGCGCCGTTGGACTGCGTCGCCGCGAGCTGCCCGTCGGCCAGGACGTCGCCGAGCGGGGACTCGCCGGTCGGGCCACCCGCCGCGGGCAGGTCGGCGGTGATGGTGCCGACGGCCTTGTTCGCGATCGGGGCCGACTTGGTCTTCGCCTCGTCGACGAGCTTGGTCACCTCCGGGTCCGGGGTGACGTCGCGGGTGACGATCTCGTTGTGCGCCTTGGTCTGCGAGCGCACGACGTCGCGGGTCCGCCGGTCGATCTTCAAGTCCACAACGGACAGCAGCCGTCCGAACGACGAGCCCTGGATGACCGGACGCGGCCGGCCCGCCGGATCGTCGATCACGCAGTTGTACTGCTGGTGGCTGTGCCCGGTGAAGAACGCGTCGACCTTCGGCGTCACCTTCGCGGCGATCGCGGCGGCCGGGCCGGGACGCAGCTTGCAGTCGTCGGGGCCCGCGGTCTCGGTGCCGTCGCCCTGGTGCATCAGCACGACCTGGGCCTTGATACCGAGCCGGTCGAGGAAGTTCGCGGTACGGTCGATGGCCTCGACCTCGTCGCCGAACTTGAGGCCCTTGATCGCGTCGGGCGTCACCACCGAGGGCAGATCCTTCAGCGTGGCGCCGATGACGCCGATCGGCACGCCGCCGGAGAACTCGACGCTGAACGGCAGCAGCGCGGGCAGGCCGTTCTCGAAGTACACATTGGACCCGAGGAACGGGAACTTCGCGCCGGGGAAGGAATCGCGGAACTGGCAGCCGTCCTTCGGGTGACAACCGCCGAACTGCATCCGCATCAGCTCGCGGTAGCCCTCGTCGAACTCGTGGTTACCGACCACGGACGCCTTGACGCCGAGCGCGTTCAGCAGGTCGATGGCCGGCTCGTCGTGGAACAGCGCCGAGGTCAGCGGCGACGCGCCGATGTTGTCACCGGCCGACACGACGAACGAGTTGCGGACCTGCGAACGCAGCTGCTTGACGTGCGTCGCGAGATAGGCCGCGCCGCCCGCGAGCACCGTCGAGCCGTTCGACAGCGTGACCTTGCCGCTCGAGCCGGACGGCGGTTCGAGGTTGCCGTGCAGGTCGTTGAACCCGATGATCCGGACGTCGGTCGTCGGGTCCGGCGCCACGGCCGCGGACGCCGGCGTGGCTACCGCCGCCACCGTCGTCAACGCGGCCGCGAGCACCACAAGGCGACTCGTGAACTTCATACGTTTCCTCCCATACCGGCGCCCGGTTTCCCCGAACGGGGCGCACGGCGGAGGATCTTGCCTGGTGAGCGGGCCGGTCACCAGGGCAATTAGTCGGCCGATAGGCAAATGTCACCCGTTGTTGGCGCTGCCTTCCAGCAACACGCGCGCGACCAGCTCAGGGGCGTCGCTCATCGGGGTGTGCCCGCAGCCGGGCAGTGTCACGAGTTCGACCTGGGGTGCGATCTTCCGCAGGTCGGCGGCCTTCGGACGGGCGAGGAGCCGATCGTGCCGTCCCCAGGCGATGGTGACCGGGATGTCCGGGACCGAGCCGTGGAAGGAAAAACCCTCGCGAGCCTTGGCCAGCGTCGGCGCGAACCCGGGCGCGGCGCCGAACGCCAGCGCGTCGGAGACCAGCTTGTCCGGCGGGATCAGCCAGGGCTTGGCGAAGAT
Organism: Amycolatopsis sp. NPDC058986; assembly: GCF_042741125.1. Lineage (NCBI taxonomy): Bacteria > Bacillati > Actinomycetota > Actinomycetes > Pseudonocardiales > Pseudonocardiaceae > Amycolatopsis > Amycolatopsis sp. NPDC058986. The sequence continues at coordinate 118,567 of NZ_JBHYJW010000017.1, forward strand.
CATCCCGGCCAGTGCGATCCGGCCCGCCGTCGTCGCGGCGACCCGGCGGACGACCGGCTCGGGCATGCGCTCGGCCAGCCTGCGATGGGCGGCGAGCATGGCGAACGCCCACAGCGCGCCGGAGCGGGTCCAGATCCCGGCCGGCGACAACGCGGTCACGCTGCGGACCAGCCCGGCCTCGCCGAACGCCAGTGAGAGCAGTCCACCGAGCGAGTTGCCCGCGACATGCGGGCGCTCCAGGCCCAGCCCGGCGCAGAACTTCTCGAACATCTCGACGGCGGACTCGACGCCATAGCCGGTCTTCGATTCCGGTGACTCCCCGAAACCGGGCAGATCGATGGCGATGACGTCGCGATACGGGGTGAGCAGCGGCAGCATCGCGTCCCACGCCTGCCGCCGGTGCCCGATCCCGTGGATCAGCACCAGCGGTTCGCCTCGTCCGGCCCGGCTGTAGACAACGTCGTCCATGATCCGAGGGTAGACGAAGGTGCTACCAATAAGTAACAGATACTTTCTGTCACCCCTACAGGGCGAGGCGGAGCAGCTCACGCCGTCCCTTGCCGGGGACCTCCTCCCAGACGCCGGTGGCGAGGAAGCCGAGTCGCTCGTAGATCCGCCGCGCTCGCAGGTTGTCCTCGAAAACCTGCAGGACCAGGGCCTGGGCACCGTCATCCTCCGCCGCCGCTCGCACCTCGGCCACCAACCGCGCGGCGAGGCCGTTGCCCCGCGCGGACGGTGCGACCCACATGGAGAACAGCAGCCACTCGGACGGGTCCGGGCTCCCACACACGAGCGCGATCGGGGTTTCGCCGTCGAATCCGGCGAACCACGCACGCTCACGCAGCGAGTGCACCCATTCCGCGTCGGGCCGGGCGGCTTCGACGGCCACCAGATCCCCCAGGTTCTCCGGGGTGTCGGCGAGCGAACGCAGCCGAAGATCACGCAGAACCGGGACATCCGCCGTAGTCAGGCGTCGCACGGAGATCACCAGCGCAGAGTGGCACGCCCCCAAGCGCCGGTCACAGCCATTTACCGGACAGCGGTGACAGTGCCCCAGCCGTTCGGCCCGCCAGGGGATCGGCCAAGTGGCCGATGGCCGCGACGTCGGTCCGGCTCTTCGACCGAAGTGACGGGCCGCCATGATCAATAGCGTTCTCGGTATGACGAACGCACAGGTCACGGCCCTCGAATACGGGTTCATCGGCTTCCTGGTGGTGTGGGCGACGATCCTCATCCCGCAGCTGATCGGGCAGCTCGCCCGGCACGGCCGGTTCCACCTGCGCGGCATCCTCACCACCGCGGCGGTGACGCTCTACGCCTGCATGGCGCTGGCGGTCGTCATGCTGCCGCTGCCCGGCCCGAACAGCCCCCGGCTGAGCCAGACGGTGCAGTTGCACCCCTTCCAGTGGATCCTCGACATCCACGAGGAGCTGGCGAAGCACGGGCTGCCCGTGTCGGACTGGTTCACCACGCAGACCTTCCAGCAGGCGATGATGAACGTGCTGCTGTTCGTCCCGCTCGGGGTGTTCGCCAGGATCCTGTGGCGGCGCGGGCTGATCGGCACCTCGCTGATCGGGTTCGCCGCCTCGCTGCTGATCGAGATCACGCAGCTCACCGCGAACTTCGGCACCGCGCCGTTCGTCTACCGCATCTTCGACGTCGACGACCTCATGATGAACACGACCGGTGCGATGGTCGGCTGGGTGTTCGGCGCGCTGCTGCTGACGCTGCGCAAGACCCCCGCCGCGACGACTTCAGCGATCGACGCGCAGCCTGCTCGGCGCGAGCGGGTCCACCTCGCCCAGACTCGCTAACCGGGCCCGGCGGCGCTGCGCGGCCCGCTTCGCCGCCCGCCGGTCCTCGAGCACGACCACCAGGGCGGCCACGGCGAGAATCAGCGCGACCAGGCCGAGGACGAGCGACAGCTGCACAGTGCCTCCTCGGTACGACGTTGTCCTAGAGATGTTGTGCGAGAGATCACACAGGTTACGCACCTCCGTACCGCCTTCGCTACCCCCCGCTACGGCTCGTCGCGGCAAACCAGCGGCGATCGCCGGTCAGCCACCCGTCGAAGGTCAGATCCGCCGAGTTCAGGGCGTTTTCCAGAGCGTCGACGCCGAGCCGCCGGACGGTGAAGGGTTGGTGCCAGGAGTGCCCGCGAGCGGAGTACCGCGCTACCGCGGACAGCAGATCGCCGTCGCGGACGACCTCGGCGAGTTCGGCGGACACCTCGCCGAGCTGCCCGCCCTGGCTGTCGGCGGCCTGCTCGAACCAGGACGGCGGATGCCATTCGACGAGCAGCCGTCCGCCGGGAACGAGGTGCCGCCGGGCGGCGGCGAGCAGGGCATTCCGCTCGGCTTCGTCCGGAGTGTTGACCAGATGACTGCCCAGCAGCACGGCGTCGAAGACCCGGCCCAGCCGCAGTTCGCCGATTCGCGCGCGGACTGTCTCCGCGCCGCGGACGAGCGCCAGCATCTCGGGCGAGTCGTCGACCGCGACGACGTCGTGGCCGAGCGCGAGCAGGGGATGGGTGACCCGGCCGGCACCGCAGCCGAGTTCGAGGATCGAAGCACCGGCCGGGATCGCGTCGTGAACGACCTCCGGTTCGCCTGCCGGCGGCAGCAAGCGGTAGACCTCGACCGAACAACCGTCAGCTGTGTACGCCCCCGTGCTCACCTCGCCCAGAGTGCCGGAGACTGGTTCCATGAGCACGCGTCCGACCAAGGAGCAGCTGGCCGCCGCCCACAACACGACCATCCCGGACGTGCTGGCGCCGGATCTGGACGTGCTGTTCTGCGGGATCAATCCCGGCCTCTACTCGGGCGCGCTCGGGCTGCACTTCGCCCGGCCGGGCAACCGGTTCTGGCCCGCGCTGCACCTCGGCGGGTTCACCCCTCGGCGGTTCGACCCCAGCGAGCAGGACGAGCTGCTGGAGCTGGGGATCGGCATCACGAACGTCGTCGCGCGCACCACCGCGCGGGCCGACGAGCTGACCGCCGACGAGTTCCGCGAGGGCGGGGAGATCCTCACGGCCAAGGTGGTGGAGTTCCGGCCGCGGTGGCTCGCCGTCGTCGGGATCACCGCGTACCGCGCCGCGTTCGGCGATCCGAAGGCACGCGTGGGCCGTCAGGACCGGCGCATCGGCGAGGCGAACGTGTGGGTCCTGCCGAACCCGAGCGGCCTGAACGCGCACTGGACGCAGGCCACGCTCGGTGCGGAGTTCGCCGCTCTCCGTCGAGCCACCCTCAGTAGCACCAAGGACACCACCAAGCCCCGTAAACCCCCGACGACTGCCTGATCAGCAGCCCTTTTCTACGGAGAGTTTGCTGCGACCATCGGATTCGCCATTGAGGGTGAAACCGCGTCACAAGCTCCGAGTTACCGGGTCGTAGTAACCACAAGGTGTCATTCCTGTCCAGTCCCAGCAGGAGGAACCGGGTGGCGTCGGGCCGCGTGTTCTCAGTGCACGCGAGGGGGCCCGACCCCGGGAATGACGGTGCAGTTACGGAGGCCGCAGATGCGCCGCATCGAGCCCAACCGGACGCTGGGGGGCGCGTCCGGACCGCCACCAGGGGCGAGAAGCCTCGGCGTGGCCGCTGTCGACCCTGTCCCGCTGCTGCGCGAGGGACTGGCCGCGATGGTGCACCGGACCCAGGGCCTGCACTGGGCGGGCATGGCGGCCAGCCACCACGCCGCCATGCAGCTGTGCGAGCAGGTCCGGCCCGACGTCGTGGTGCTGGACTCCGCGCTCGATCCGCACTGCCACCTCACGAAGCTGCTCAGCACCGGCGATCCGGCGCTGGTGATCGTCACGCTGATCCGGGACGCCAACCGCACCCAGCAGTACCTCGCGACCGCGATCGCGGCGGGCGCGCACGCGATCGTCCCGCGGTCGATCGACCCGCGTCGCCTCGCCGAGGCCGTGCGCCGGGCCCACAGCGACCGGCGCTACATCGACCCGTCGCTCGCCGCCCTCACCGCGCGGCCGAAGCGTCAACCCGCACCACGCACCGCGCTGGCGGAGGACACCGCGCCGCCGCGAACCGCCATGCCGCTGTCCCGCCGCGAGTACCAGGTCCTCCAGCTCGTCGCCGAAGGGCTGGAGAACTCGGCCATCGCCAAACTGCTGTTCCTGTCCGTCGAAACCGTCCGGACGCACGTGAAGAGCATCCTGCGCAAGCTGTCGGCGCGAGACCGCACACACGCGGTGACGATCGCCTTCCGCTCGGGGATCCTGATCGCCAAACCGGACGACTCCATCGCTGCGACCGGCACCGCCGCGCAAGCGGCGTCACAGGTACCACACTAACGGGGGTTTCCCAGGTCCATCTCACTTTTCCGGCTGACTTTCACAGCACAGAAGAGGCACAGCGCTTGCTCTGGTTACCAGCAGGTAATATCCTGAAGTTACCGGCGAGTAGGGGAACGCGTGCCCAGCCGGGGAGCCGACACAAACGGAAGTGACGACATGGGCCACTACAAGAGCAACGTCCGAGACCTGGAGTTCAACCTCTTCGAGGTGCTCGGTGTGCAGGAACGCCTGGGCAAGGGCGTGCTCGCCGAGTCCGACGAGGAGACCGCGCGCGGTGTGCTGAGCGAGCTGAACAAGCTCGCCACCGGCCCGCTGGCCGACTCGTACGCGGACGCGGACCGCAACCCGCCGGTGTACGACCCGAAGGACTTCAGCGTGAAGATCCCGGAGTCGTTCAAGAAGAGCTACAAGCAGCTCCTCGACGGCGAGTGGTGGCGGCTGGGCCTCACCAACGACCTCGGCGGCTTCGGCCTGCCCCCGACCGTCCAGTGGGCCGCCTCCGAGCTGATCCTCGGCGCGAACGCCCCGCTGTTCATGTACATGGCGGGCCCGAACTTCGCCATGATCGTGGACAAGAACGGCACCGAAGAGCAGAAGCAGTGGGCGCGCGTCATGATCGAGCGCCAGTGGGGCGCGACCATGGTGCTCACCGAGCCGGACGCCGGTTCGGACGTCGGCGCCGGGCGCACCAAGGCTGTCCCGCAGGAGGACGGCTCCTGGCACATCGACGGCGTGAAGCGGTTCATCACCTCGGCCGAGCACGACATGTCCGAGAACATCATGCACCTGGTGCTGGCCCGTCCCGAGGGTCCCGGCATCGAGACGAAGCCCGGCACGAAGGGCCTTTCGCTGTTCCTGGTGCCGAAGTTCCACTTCGACCCGAAGACCGGCGACCTCGGCGAGCGCAACGGCGCCTACGTCACGAACGTCGAGCACAAGATGGGCATCAAGGCCTCGACGACGTGTGAGCTGACCTTCGGCCAGCACGGCACCCCGGCCAAGGGCTGGCTGCTCGGCGAGGTGCACAACGGCATCGCGCAGATGTTCCAGGTCATCGAGTACGCCCGGATGATGGTCGGCACCAAGGCCATCGCGACGCTGTCCACCGGCTACCTCAACGCCCGCGACTACGCCAAGGAGCGGGTCCAGGGCGCCGACCTGCCGAACATGCTCAACAAGGCCGCGCCGCGGGTCACCATCACCCACCACCCGGACGTCCGCCGCTCGCTGATGCTGCAGAAGGCGTACGCCGAGGGCCTGCGCGCGGTCTACCTCTACACCGCGTCCTTCCAGGACCAGCTGTGGACCGGCGAGGGCGACGAGGCTTCGCTGAAGCAGGCGCACGCCGTGAACGACCTGCTGCTGCCGATCGTCAAGGGTGTCGGCTCCGAGCGCGCCACCGAGCAGCTCGTGCAGTCGCTGCAGACCCTCGGCGGCTCGGGCTTCCTGCAGGATTACCCGATCGAGCAGTACATCCGCGACGCGAAGATCGACTCGCTGTACGAGGGCACCACGGCCATCCAGTCGCTGGACTTCTTCTTCCGGAAGATCATCCGCAACAAGGGTGCCGCGCTCGCCTACGTCGCCGGCGAGATCACGAAGTTCATCGAGGCCGAGGCCGGCAACGGCAGGCTCAAGAACGAGCGCGGGCTGCTCAAGCAGGCCCTCGAGGACACCCAGGGCATGCTGGGCTCGCTGGTCGGCTACCTGACCGCGTCGCAGGAGGACCCGCAGAGCATCAACAAGGTCGGCCAGCACACGGTCCGGCTGCTGATGTCGGTCGGTGACCTGCTCATCGGCTGGCAGCTGCTCAAGCACGCGGAGATCGCCATCCAGAAACTGGACAACGGCCCGTCGGCCAAGGACGTCCCGTTCTACGAGGGCAAGATCGCCGTGGCCTCGTTCTTCGCGAAGAGCGTGCTGCCCGAGCTGACCGCGCGCCGCGCGATCGTCGAGGCCGCCGACAACGCGCTCATGGACGTGCCCGAAGCGGCCTTCTGATTTCCATCCCCCGGACCCGAAGGGGCCTGCCTCGCGTGTGAGGCAGGCCCCTTCGCGGTTTCCTGGCGTGACGAAACGCGCCGAACTCGTGTCCTTCCGGCGAAACCCCGATCGGGAACCCCGTCGGATTCCCCGGAGAAATGGGTACCCGGGGGTCCCCACGCACACGAGCAGAGGAGACGCGATGACCGTCACCGGCATCATCAGCGCGATCGTGATCGGCCTGATCCTCGGGCTGCTGGGCAAGCTGTTCGCGCCCGGCAAGCAGAGCATCCCGATCTGGCTCACCATCGTGGTCGGCATCATCGCCGCCTTCGTCGGCACCGCCATCGCCCGCGGCCTCGGCTACGCCGACACCAAGGGCATCGACTGGCTGGAGATCATCACCCAGGTCGTCCTGGCCGCGATCGGGGTGAGCATCGCCGCCGGCGTCTACGGACGCAAGGGCATCTCCAGGTAGCCCCTCCCGCAAGTCACCCGGTCAGGGCACAGCGAGGGCGGTTCGCCGGATTCGGTGTCACGGTGACACCACAGTGTTCCCACAGACGAAGGAGACCGTCATGCTCGGTGGACTCTGGGGCATCATCAGCACGATCGTGGTCGGCCTGATCCTCGGCGTGATCGGCAGGCTGCTGGCTCCCGGCGCGCAGAAGATCCCGATCTGGCTGACCATCGTGGTCGGCATCGTCGCCGCCTTCATCGGCAACTGGCTGGCCGGGGTGTTCGGCGTCCGCGACACCAAGGGGATCGACTGGATCCGGCACATCTTCCAGGTCGCCGCGGCTGTGGTCGGGGTCATCCTCGCGACCGGTATCTACGCGAAGATCAAGGGCGGTCAGCGCACCAGCAGCTGACAGGCGGTAGCGTCGGCCCCTGTGCACTGGCTCGATCTCAGCGGACAGGGGCTGACGGCCCTGCCCGAAGACGTCCCGCTCGACGACGTCGTGCGGCTCGACCTCGACCGCAACGCCTTCACCGAAGTTCCCGAAGAACTCACCATCGCGCCTCGGCTCGAACAACTGAGCTTGTACGCCAACGAAATCGCCACACTCCCCGAGTCACTGTGGACACTCACCGGGCTGCGCGTGCTCAACCTCGCGGCGAACCGGCTGACCGAGATCTCGCCGTCCATCGCGGCGCTCGGCGAACTGCACACGCTCGACCTCGGGCACAACCGGCTGACCGATCTGCCCGACGAACTGGGCGAGCTCGCCGGGCTCACCGAGTACCTCTACCTCAGCGACAACCAGCTCACCGAGTTCCCGGAATCCCTGTGCGGGCTGGGCCGTCTGCGCTACCTCGGCTGCACGGACAACCAGCTCACCGCGTTGCCCGAGGATCTCACCGGCTTCGGCGCGCTGCGGGAACTTCGCTTGTACCGCAACGAAATCACCGAACTCCCGGAGTCGATCGGCACACTCACGAGCCTGCGCGAGCTGCACCTGCGCGGCAACCGCCTCACCACCCTGCCGGACTCGATCGGCGAGCTGACCGACCTCCGCCAGCTCGACCTCCGCGAGAACGCGCTGACGACGCTGCCGTCCTCGCTCGCCAACCTGTCTACATTGGACAAACTGGATCTGCGCTGGAACAAGTACTTCCGGGAGCCGTCGTGGCTGGCCGACTTCGAGGCCGCGGGCTGCATGGTGCTCCGCTGAGCCTCAGCAGAGCACGATCGGCCGCCCCGCGTAGGTCGCCGTGCGGTTTTCTCGCCGGACCTCGGCACCGGAATTGACGTCGTAGAGCACGCGAGTGTCCGAAACCGTGAAGCCCGGCGAACCGGACGACGGCTGACAAGCGCCCCCACCGGTACCGGGCCCGATCTGGATCGGCGGCGGGCTCAGGTCGCTCCGCCCACTGGCCGCGCTCTCGACGCGGAAACGCTTGGTCCCCCAGATCCGCACGGTCACCGAGTCACCGGAAGCCGTGGCCTGGATGGCGATCCCGGTCGGCGCGTCGTTGGTGATCTTGAGTTCGACCGGCGAACCGTCGGTGTTGACGGCTTTCGCGTCGCGGGCGGCGGGGTAGCGGTCGAGGTAGTAGTCGTGGGGCACGTGGCCGCCGTCGGCGAGCCCGGCGAGGTACGCCGCGTTGTAGAGCACCGACGCGAACTGCGAGACGCCACCGCCGACGACGTTCGGCCCGGTGCCGTCCTCGTTGACCGGGGCGGCGACATAGCCGTTTTCGGCGGTACGGGACCCCGAACGCGCCCCGAGACTGAACGTCTCCCCGGGTTTGACGACCGCGCCGCTCACCCGCGCGGCCAGGATCTGGTTGTTCGTCGCGATCGGCCCGGACATCCCGCCGACGGTGAACTCGCCGATCACGTCCTTGATGCCGAACGCGTTGGCCGCGTCCGTGGTCAGGCTCGGCTTCTTCGCGTCGTAGGTGACCCTCAGGTCCCGTCCGTCGGGCTTCGCGAGCACCTGGGTGAGCGGGACGAACGTCTTCTCCCAGTTGATCTTCCGCGCGTCCTCCGACGGTTTGACCGTGGGCCGGTCGGCCTCGAAGACGATCTCGGCGTCCTTGCCGTCGGTCTCGGTGGGCTTCAGCTCCGGCAGCACCGCGTCCCGCAGCTTGCCCTGGTCGATACGCACCTCGACGGCACCACCGTCCTTGCCCGCGAACTGGAACGAACTCGCGATGGCGGCCGGCTTCAGCACCGCGTCGCGGCCCTGCCCGTGGACGACCACCGGCTTGGCCACCGCCGGCGCGACGATCTTGTCCAGCACGGTGTGCACACCCGCCGAACTCGCCTTGACCGGGATGATGTTCATCCGGACGTCGATGCCGTGCGGGTTGAGCCAGCCGTCGGTGATCGCCTTGACCGCTCCGTCGACGTCGTCGAGCCGCTGCCCCTGCCGAGGTTCGATCGGGTAGGGCGTCACGCCGCCGTCGCTGCCCAGGATGGGCGTGAACCCGACCCCGCCCTCCACCACGGGATGGTCCAGCGTCGCCTCGGCGAGATCGCGGACGGACTGGGAGACGATCTTCGGATCCGACTTTGTCACCACACCGACCTCGCGCTGGGTGAAGAACGACAGGATCCGGGTGATCGGGCTGAGCGGCTGGTGGCCCGCCTGCTCGAGCGTGTTCGGCCAGTCGAGGCCGAGCCCGGACTCCGCGGGCACCAGCTGCGTGCGGACATCCCCGCCACGCACCGAAAACGGCTTCGTCAGCCTCGGCTCCAGCTCGCGATGCAGCTTGTCGGCGGCGTCGCGGTGGGTCAGCCCGCCGACGTCGATCCCGGCGACGGTGACCCCGCGCGGCACGTCACCGGCGCTGCTGATCAGGTCCGCGGCGTACAGGACGACGAACAACGCGATGACGCCGCCGACGAGCATGAAGACCTTGCCGAGGCCCTTGCGGAACTTCTTGGCGGGGGTGGGCGGCGGGACGACGTGCGGGCCTTCGAGCAGTTCCCCGGCGAGGTCGTCGTCCTCCTCCGCGAACGGCAGGAGATCGTCGCCGAACAGATCCGTGCTTTCGCCCGGTCTCGGTTCGTCGTGATGTTCGCGCACGCCCCTGCCTCCGGGTTCCCCTACCCCCGGCGCCGGCGCTACAGGTAGAGGCCGGTGCCGTGTTCAGTCCGTTCCGTCGCCACCGCGTGGATGTCCCGTTCGCGCATCACCAGGTGCCCTTCACCCTGGATCTCCACCTCGAGCTGATCCTCCGGGTTGAAGAGCACGCGATCACCCGTCTTGACGTTCCGCACGCTGGTGCCCACGCCCAGTACATCACCCCAGGCGAGCCTGCGCGCGACCTGAGCTGTGGCGGGGATCACGATGCCGCCGCTGCTCCGGCGTTCACCGTCCTCCGGGGACAACCGCACGAGCACCCTGTCGTGCAGCATCTGGATCTCGAGCTTCGGACCGTCGGACACGCACTCATGCTACTGATCTGCGACCGGTTCCTTCGGCTCGCCCGCCATGACGAGACTCAGCGCACGCTCGCCACCCTTTTCGAAGCGGACCGGGACACCCCAGTCCTGCCGGGTGATGCGGCACGCCGGGTGCTCGCCGCCGTCATCGCAGCTCGCGGCCTGCGCGACGACCTGCAGCACGCCCTCGGAAACGCCGTCGGCGAACCGGATCCGGCGGGTGAGGTCGGTGCCGACGCCACCGCCGTCCGCGAGCAGCTCAGGCGGCGACGCGCTGATCTCCAGCCGCGTCGACGGGCCGTACCGGTCGTCGAGCTTCTCACCGGGCGGCGGGGTGAACACGACGCTGAACTCGATATCGCCGGAGGCCAGCACGGTCGGCGGACGACGGACGGCGTGTGCCTCGCCCGCAACGGTCGTGGACTCGCCCTCGGGCAGCGGCGCGACCCGGTTGCCCGCGGACTCGACGACCAGCAGCTCCCCGTCGTGCACGAGCAGACCCTGCGGTTCGGCCAGCCCGGTGGCGAGCGTGCTGACCAGCTCGGTCGCCGGGTCGTAGCTCCGCACGGCGCCGTTGTACGTGTCGGCGATGGCGATCCGGCCGTCGGCCAGCACGGCGAGGCCGAGCGGATGCTGGAGAAGCGCTTTCTCGGCGGGCCCGTCGGTGTGACCGAAGGAAAACAGGTCGACGCCGATCGCGGTGTGCACGGTGAACGACTCGCCCGCAGGCTCGATCCAGCGCAGCGCCGACGTCTCTGCGTCGGCCAGCCACAGCTTGTCGCCGTCGACCGCGAGCCCGGACGTCTGCGCGAAGAACGCCTCGTGGACGTCGCCGTCTCGCAGGCCCTCGACCGTCGTGCCCGCAAAGCGCCGGATGGTCCCCGAAGCCGGGTCGAACACGCTCAGCGTGTGGTTGCCCGCCATGGCGACCACCACACCGCCGGCGGGTGCCCACCACACGACGTCCCACGGGCTGGTGAGGTCGACGTCGAGCGCGCGGCCGGTGTCGGTGCCGTTGCGCCACTGGTTGCCGGTGCCCGCGACCGTGGTGACCTCGCCGGTGTTGAGGTCGAGGCCGCGCAGCCGGTGTCCCGCCGAATCGGCGACCACGGCGTGGTAGCCGACGCGCTGGGCGATTTCGCCGGGCAGCAACGCGATTCCGGACGGCTCGGCGAAGGAGGCGACGTCGAACGGCCCGTCCTGGCCGCCACGCTGCCCGCTGCCGAACCTGCGGATGACGGTCTCGCCGTCGGAGGCGAACTCGACGATCGAGTGGTGCCCGGTGTCGGCCACCAGCACGCGGCCCTCGGTGGTGGTCACGGCCTTACTGGGGAACCGCAGCTCGCCGCGCTGCTCCTCGACCGGGACGTACGGGCTGCCACCGCGGCGCAGCGTGCCCTTGGCCTCGTGCTTGGTGACGAGGTCGGCGATGACGCGTCGCAGCGCCTCGGCGTGCCCCTCACCGGCGGCGACGTGCACGACATAGCCCTCGGGGTCGACGACGACCAGCGTCGGCCACGCGCGCACCGCGTATTGCGACCACATCTTCATGCCCGGGTCGTTGAGCACCGGATGATGCACCTCGTACCGGCGCACGGCGGCCTCGATCGAGGCCGCCTCGCCCTCGTGCAGGAACTTCGGGGAATGGACACCGATCGTGACCAGGACGTCCGCGAACTCCGCTTCGAGCGGGCGCAGTTCGTCCAGGACGTGCAGGCAGTTGATGCAGCCGCTGGTCCAGAAGTCGAGCAGCACAACGCGTCCGCGCAGCTCAGCGAGGGTGATCCGGCGGCCGCCGGTGTTCAGCCAGACGTCGCCCGCGAGCTCGGGGGCCCGCACGCGGGCCTGCGGTGGTGAAGAAGTCACGTCAAGAGTGAACTACATGTGCTCACGCAGTGTTCCGATGTCCGCGCCGTGAGAGGCCGAGCTCACCCAACAGGAGGAGGCCCCGCTCCGGAAAAGGAAAGGCGACGGCGCAAGACGCGACTTAGGCTCATGTCATGTCATCTGTCCAGCCGACCGGCGCGCTGACCCTCGAGGAGGCCCGCGCCGTCCAGGTAAGCCTCCAGGAGCCGGTGCGCCCCGGGCTGAGCGACGCCGAGCTCGACGAAGTCGAGAAGCGGTTCGGTTTCCGCTTCGCCGCCGATCATCGGACGTTCCTCGCCGCGGGCGTGCCCATCGGCGACCGGTGGCCCGACTGGCGTTGTGGCGACCCCGAACAGCTGCGCAAGCGCCTCGACTGGCCGGTCGACGGCGTGCTCTACGACGTCGAACACAACGCTTTCTGGCTGCCTGACTGGGGAATGCGCCCCATCGACCTCTCCGACGCGCTCGTGATGGCGCGACGGCATCTAGCTGAAGTCCCGCAGCTGGTCCCGGTGTGCGGGCACCGATATCTGCCCGCCATCGCGGGATCGACCGGCTATCCGGTGCTTTCGGTGTACCAGACCGACATCATCGTGTACGGCAACGATCTCCGGGACTACCTCGCGCACGAGTTCGGCGGCGAGCCGGTCGAGTCGAACACGGCTCCGCTGCGGGAAATCCCGTTCTGGTCCGGCCTGATCGAGTAGGCACCCAATGTCCGTGAATGCCACATTGAGGGAGTCAGAGTCCCTCAATGTGGCATTCACGGACCTGGTCAGGCGAGTTCCGCGGCGGTCTTCAGCCGGGCCAGCGTCGCGGCGATGTTGGCCCGGTTCGCCTCGGCACGCCGCCACACGCCGGTCGCGGTCGACGTCGGCAGCTTGAGCCAGCCGGGACGACGCTCCCAGGTGCTCTCGGTGACGACGCAGCGATCGGCCGCTTCCTGCTCGATGTCGTATTGCCAGCGCGAAATCGGCAGGCCGAGAAACGTGACATCGAAGGCGAAGCGCTTGCCGGGATCGGCGTCGGTGATGGTCGCGATGGTGCTCCAGCGACGCGGTCCGCGGCGGTTGTTCCCCCGGAAACGGGCCCCGACGGCGGCCGCGGAAGCCCCGCCCAGCCACTGGTGCCCGCTGTACTCCTCGGCGAGCCCTGCCAGCTTGCCGGGGTCGCTGACCAGGTCGTAGACCCGGTCCGGGGACGCGCCGATCTCGATCAGGCCGGTCGCGGTGGGCTCCGTCATTGGGCACCTCCATACCATCAGTACGGACACATACTGACAGTACGGAGGTTAGTTGTCACGCCAGAGGTTCGGCGACGACAGATTGTCGCCGCCGAACCGATTTGCTACGCCGCCTTGTCCCGGCTCATCGAGTGGACCTCGGCGTCGCCCGCCTGCTGACACGTCTCACCAGGTTCCGCCCGTTCCGGCGTCGCTGCTGACGCGGGTGATGTCACGGCCATGAAGAAGATTTTCGCTGTCAGCGGACGGTTGTACTTGGCCGCGATCCAGAACAGCGCGAGCATCAAGAGGACAAGGAACAACAACCCCACGAGCAGCAGACAAAGCACGCCAGGAGTCAACCGGCCAAGAGCAGCCACGAACGCCACAACACCAACCTCACCAGCGGCAGGTCCGAAGCATCCAACCACTATGTGCGGTGGTTTGGGAGCAGAAGATCGAGGCGCCTGAGCCTGCACAAGGCAGGGGAAACTAGCCGCGACAGAGCACTTCGGCTTCGGAGGACACAAGCCCGCGAAGTGCCCGCACACGATTTCGTGTGCTGATATCGGCCTAGAGAAATTAGTTTCGTATCAAAGCGCGTATCTCACGAGGGGCTCAAGTGTTTGCGGCCACACAGGCCAAGGTAACCCCTCTAGTCACAACTATATCACAAGCACCGTTAGTTGTCACGCCTCAGCATGCGGCTGACACCGGCGGCGACGGTCGACGCGAGGATCCAGCCGGACGCGGTGAACCCGGCCGCGACCCACTTGTCGACGCCGTGCATGTACCAGCGCGACTTGTTGCCGAAGTCGACGATCGGCACGAGCAGGTCCGCGGTGTAGATGACCGGGTTCCACTGGATCCCGGTGTCCTGGTTGTTGACCACGCAGCGCGGGCCCTTCGCGAGGACCTGCGTGGTGGGATCGGACGAATGCTCGTTGACGCAGGAATCCGTGCCGAACCCGAACCACAGGCTGCCGAGCACGAGCAGCGCCAGCAGCCAGCCGAGCGCGCGCACCGGCCGGTAGCCGTACCCGACCATCGACCGCTGCAGCCAGCTCCACAGCCGCACGCCGGGGCCGAACACCTTGAAGCCGCGGGCGAGCGCCTCGTAGCGGAACTGCTGTTTGCGCAACGCCACCGTGGACGCGTGTTCCTCGTTTCCGGACGCGCGCAGCATCGCGGCGAGCTGATCGTACGGCCCCGGCCGGTAACCGCCCATCGCCTTGCGCAGCAACGCGATGCGCTTGTCGAGCGCCTTGTCGTCGTCGAGCGCGATCTTGTTCTTCAGCGCGTCGTATCGGAAATCCTCCAGCTCGATCCCGCCGGTCGCGTCCCACAGTTCGTCGTTGTCGGCGAGCGTCCCGCAGTGCGCACGGCGCAACACCAGCCGCCCGGCCGGCGGTTCCTTGGGCGCCAGCGTGAATTCGTCGGCGGTGACGTCGCTGGCGTCCAGCGCGATGCCGTGCTCGGGCAGGGAACCCAGCTGAGCGCCGCTGAGGTCGACGCGCCGGGCGATCTGGGCGCCGTCGAGGTTGACCCCGCCCTCGGCGAGGAACTGGCGGTCCTTGTCCTCGGTGAGCATGAGGTCGCGGCCGATCCGCGCGGTGCGGACGTCGAGGGAGAAGCTGCTGGTGGAGCGCTTCCCCGGCTCGGAAAGCTTGGTACCGAACAGGTTTACGCTGCCGCCGACCTCGACGCCCTGCAGCCGCAACGTCCCTTCGAGGGTCGCGTCGGTGAGCTGCAGGTTCCCGGCGATCTTCGCGCGGCGCGCGGAGAACACATCCCGGTCGGGATGCAGCAGCATCGAGTTCCAGGCCAGCAGGTTGCCGCCGACCGTGATGTCCGACAGCCGCAGCTGCCCGCTCGGCACCCGCAGGCTGGTCGCCTCGATGTCACCACCGATCGTCGAGCCGTCGAGATGCAGTGCCCGGTCGTAGAACGGCGCGTGCTCACCGCGTTTGACCTTGATCTCGGCGCCGGCCAGCCGCAGCGAGCCGCCGATGCGCGCGTTGACCATCCGCAGCGTGCCGACCGCCTGGAGGCCGTCGCTCAGCTCGAGATTTCCGTCCACCTTCAGCCGGTCGGCGACGAACGCGGGCCGTGGATCGAGGTAGGGATCGTTGGACTTCCAGGCGTCCACCACGATGGGGCCGGTCTGGTTGGCCACCAGCCGCGCCTCGCGGAACACGATGTCACTGTCCACAGTGGCGCTTGGCAGATAGAGAATCCCGTTGGCGGAGAAGCGTTGCCGCTGGCTCGGCGGACCGTAGTTGTCGACCTCGCAGAGCAGGCTGCCGCCGATGTGCAGGCCGTTCCCGTTGAGCGCGAAGCCGTCCTTGTTGTTCAGCGTCGCGCCGGAGAAGTTGACGTTACCGCCGGCTCGCAGGCCGGGGATGCGGACCTCGCCGTGCGCCACCATGCGATACGCCAGCAACGCGCCGGTGACGACGAGCCGGTCCGCCTGGATCGCCTTGCCGCGCGGATGCGAAATCGTCGTGCGGGTCAGCACGACCGAGCCCTCGATGACGGCGTCGGTCAGGTTGACCGCGGCGTTCGGCTTGCCGCGTTCCCGATCGTCGCCACGCTGAATGGTGGTCTCGTCGAGCTCGTTGTCGTCGTCCTCGACCTCGACGACACTGCGGATCAGCCGGACGTCGTTGCGGCTGCGCATGTTGCGGGCCTTGAGCCCGGGCAGCCAGCACTTGCGGAACACCAGGCCGAGCAGGTTCGCCTCGCGCACGTCCGGCGGATGCTCGAACCGGCACCGCTCGAACCGGAACAGGAAGTTGAGGTTGGCCGCACGCAGATCGAACGTGCCGGTGATGTAGGCGTCCTCGACCTGCACGATCGGCGCGTTCGTGGCCTGACGGCGCCAGCGCAGGAGCCCGCCGGTGCCGGGCTTGAGCAGATCGGCCGCCTTGACCTCGTACCGCTTGTCGGGAACACCGGCGAACGGATCCAACGGTGCGAGCAGGTTGTCCGTCGACATCCCCGAAACCCCCTCCCGAGCAAGAGCATCCCTGTGACCCAAGGTAGCCAACCCACAGAATATGCGTGGCCGCTTTGGCCGAACCCGGCCGAAATACCCACAACGCACGAAGGAACCCGCACTCTCCGAGCGGAAAGTGCGGGTTCCGGGTTCACGCGTTCGGACTAAGCACCCGAGCCAGGAACGATTTCGTCCGTTCGTGTTGCGGGTTCCCGATGACCTGCTCCGGCGGCCCCTTTTCGACGACGACGCCGCCGTCCATGAACAGCACCGTGTCGGCCACCTCTCGCGCGAACTGCATCTCGTGCGTCACGACGACCATCGTCATGCCGTCCTGCGCGAGCTGCTTCATCACGCCGAGCACGTCGCCGACGAGTTCCGGGTCGAGCGCCGACGTCGGCTCGTCGAACAGCATCAGCTTCGGCTGCATCGCCAGCGCCCGCGCGATCGCGACCCGCTGCTGTTGACCACCGGACAGCTGGCCGGGGTAGCTGAAAGCCTTGTCGGCGAGACCGACCCGCTCCAGCAGCTCCAGCGCCCGCTGCCGCGCCTTGGCCTTCGGCTCGCGCCGGACCTGGACCGGCGCCTCCATGACGTTCTCCACCGCGGTCATGTGCGGGAACAGGTTGAAGCGCTGGAACACCATGCCGATGTCCTTGCGCTGCAACGCGATTTCCTTCTCGCGCAGCTCGTGCAGCTTGTCACCACGCTGCTGGTAGCCGACCAGCACACCGTCGACGTAGAGCCGCCCGGCGTCGATTTTCTCGAGGTGGTTGATGCAGCGCAGCAGCGTCGACTTGCCCGAACCGGACGGGCCGATCAGGCACAGCACCTCGCGTTCGTGCACTTCGAGGTCGATGCCCTTGAGCACGTCGACCCTGCCGAAGCTCTTGCAGATCCGCTGCGCGGAAACGACCGGCGTCGTCATGCCGTCGCACCTCCCTGTCCGCCGCCACCTTGGCCGGACCGGAAGCCAAGCATTCGAGACCCCCACTTCGTCCGTTCCGCGACGTCTCTCGATGTCCCGCGGGCGAAGTACTTCTCCAGGAAGTACTGGCCCACCGTCAACACCGACGTGAGGAAGAGGTACCAGATCGCCGCGACGATGAGCAGCGGCACCGTCAGGTAGTTCTGCGAGTAGATCGTCTGCGCGGCGACCATCAGCTCGAAGTACCCGATGACCACGACCAGCGACGTCGTTTTGAGCATCGAGATCGTCTCGTTCCCGGTGGGCGGGATGATCACGCGCATCGCCTGCGGCAGGATGATCCGCCGCAACGTGGTCGTCCGCTTCATGCCGAGCGCGCTGGAGGCTTCGAGCTGCCCGCTGTCGACGGACTGGATACCGCCACGCACGATCTCCGCCATATACGCCGCTTCGTTGAGCCCGAGCCCGAGCAGCGACGCGGTGAACTGGTTGATCAGCGTGTTGGTGTCCCAGCTGAAGAAGGTCGGGCCGAACGGGATGCCCAGCCCGATCCGGGAGTACGCCAGCGCGAGGAAGTTCCAGATCACCAGCTGGGTGAGCACCGGCGTCCCACGGAACAGCCAGACGTACACGGCGGCCGCGCCGGACATCAGCGGGTTCGGCGACAACCGCATCACCGCGAGCAGGATCCCGCCGACGATGCCGATGATCATCGCCACCACGGTCAGGATCAGGGTGTTCTGCAGGCCTTGCAGAATCCGGTAGTCGAAGAGGTACTCGCCGACGACCGGCCAGTGGAGCGCGTCATTCGTGACCACGCTGCGGACCACGATGAAGGCGAGGAAGAGGACGATCACCCCGGCGACCCAGCGACCGTAATGGCGCACCGGGACAGCGCGGATGGGCTCGGCTTCGAGCGGCGCCTCCGGCTGAGGAGGCGCCGCTTCGGGGTTCTGCGACACGAGAACTAAGTCCTAACTAGGCGTGTCAGGAGGCGGACGGGTTGATCTCCGACTTCGTCAGCACCCCGACCGGGTTCAGCTTCCACTTGTCGATGAGCTTCTGCATCGTGCCGTCGTCCATCAGCTTCTGCACGGCGCCCTGCACGGCCTTGCCGTAGTCACCGCTGTTCTTCTTCAGCACGATGCCATAGGGCAGGCTGTCGTACGGATCGCCGACGCGCTCCATCTGCCCGTTGGTCTGGGTGATGGCGTAGTCGATGACCGGCGAGTCGGCCAGCTCGCCCTGGACGCGCTTGGCGTTCAGTGCAAGGTTCACATCGGTCTGGGCCTGCAGCTGGGTGATGTTGATGGCGGGCTTGCCGGACTCGGTGCACTTCTTGTTCTTCGCGTCGAGGTCCTCGACCTGCGTAGTGCCCTTCTGCACGGCGATGTTCTTGCCGCACAGGGTGTCGGGGGTCAGCTTTTCCGGGTTGCCCTTGAGCACGCCGAGCGACGTACCGGCCTTGTAGTAGGAGATCATGTCGACCGTCTTCATGCGGTCGGCATTGATGGTGAACGACGAGATCGCCATCTCGTACTTGCTGGCCTCGACGCCGGGGATGATCCCGGAGAAGTCGGAGTTCTGGAACTCGCTCTGCAGGCCGAGCACCTGGGCAACCGCGGTGCCGAGGTCGACGTCGAAGCCGACCGGCTTGCCGTTCTCGACGAACTCGTTCGGCGGATAGCTCTGGTCCTGTCCGAAAAGGATCTTGCCGTCGGCCTTCACGCTGTCCGGCACGAGCGCGGCCAGCTTGTCGTCCTTGGCGGCCGGCTTGATCTCCGTGGCCGCACCGGGCGCGCCGCTGCTCTTCGTGGCGGCGGGCGCGCCGCTTCCGCCCGCACCGCACGCCATGGTCAGGCCGACCAACGCGAACGCCGGGAGCAGCGCGAACGCCTTCACTTGGGGTCCTCGGGCCACGTTGTTACTCCTCGTAGTCTCAAGCTGTCGAGTGCTCGCATACTGCCACTCATCGGAGGTCTAGCACAGCACCGGGACGTTACGGCGCCGTTTCGCCGGACCGGGTTCTGACTGTCGGTATCGCGCCGGACGGGCAGCGTGAGCGAGGATGACGACCATGACCAACAACCCGGTGCCCCGCCTGCCTCCCGCCGGACGACGTGCGCGACCCGCGCAGCGACGACGGACCTCGCGGCCGGGTGCGCAGTTCGACGGCTATCTCGCGCCGCAGCGGCCGCACGCGGACGCCTACGACGAGATGTTCGCCGCCGACGGCACGGTCCGCGGGCCGTACCGGGCGCTGTACCAGTCGATCGCGGCGCTGGACGCCAACGACCTGACCGCCCGCTCGGCCGCACTGGACCGGGCGATGGTCGACCAGGGCATCACGTTCTCCCTGTCCGGGCAGGAACGGCCGTTCCCGCTCGACCTGGTTCCGCGCGTAATCCCTTCGGCCGAATGGAGCAAGCTCGAACGCGGGGTGGCGCAACGGGTACGAGCGCTGGAGGCGTTCCTCGCCGACGTCTACGGCGATCGCCAGATCCTGCGGGACGGTGTGCTGCCGCGACGGCTGATCACCTCGTGCGAACACTTCCAGCGCGAGGCCTACGGCATCAACCCGCCCAACGGCGTCCGTCTCCATGTGTCCGGTGTGGACCTCGTGCGGGACGAGGAAGGTACGTTCCGGGTACTGGAGGACAACCTCCGCAACCCGTCCGGGGTGTCGTACGTGATGGAAAACCGCCGCACGATGGCGCGGGTGTTCCCGGATCTGTTCGCCCAGCACCGGGTGCGGCCGGTCGGCGACTACGCGTCACATCTGCTGCGGGCGCTGCGCGCGGCGGCAGCGTCCAATGTGGCCGATCCGACGGTCGTGGTGCTGACGCCGGGTGTCTACAACTCGGCCTACTTCGAGCACTCCCTGCTGGCGCGGCTGATGGGCGTCGAGCTGGTCGAAGGCCGCGACATGTTCTGCCGGGACAATGTCGTCTACCTGCGTACCACCGAGGGCGAGAAGCAGGTCGACGTGATCTACCGGCGCATCGACGACGAGTTCCTCGATCCGGTGCACTACCGGCCCGACTCCGTACTCGGTGTGGCCGGGGTGCTGAACGCCGCCCGTGCGGGCAACGTCGTGGTGGCGAACGCGATCGGCAACGGCGTAGGCGACGACAAGCTCGTCTACACCTACGTGCCCGAAATGGTGAAGTATTACCTGAACGAGAAGCCGCTACTGCCCAATGTGGACACTTTCCGCTGCTGGCTGCCGGACGAGTTCGACCACGTGATGTCCCATTTGGACGAACTGGTGATCAAACCCGTCGAGGGTTCCGGCGGGTACGGGATCGTGTTCGGCCCGGAGGCGACCGCCGCCGAACTGGCCACGCTCCGGCGCAAGGTCAAGGCGAACCGGCGCGGCTGGATCGCCCAGCCGGTGGTCCAGCTCTCCACCGTGCCGTCCAAAGTGGACGACAGGCTGGCGCCGCGGCACGTCGACCTCCGGCCGTTCGCGGTCAACGACGGCAAGGAGATCTTCGTGCTGCCCGGCGGGCTGACAAGGGTCGCACTGCCGGAGGGCAGCCTGGTGGTCAACTCCTCGCAGGGCGGCGGCTCCAAGGACACCTGGGTGCTCGCGGCCCGGTCGTCCACCGCCGAGCGCGAGCTGGACCGGCCCGCGCTCGGCGAGGTGTCCGCTGTGGACGGTCTGATCGCCGAACAGGGGCCGGAACTTTCCACGTCACAGCAACAACAGCAACAGCAGCAGAACTAAGGGAGGTTCGTAGTGCTGGCACGCAACGCGGAGTCGCTGTACTGGATCGGCCGGTACGTCGAACGCGCCGACGACACCTCCCGGATCCTCAACGTCTCGGTGCACCAGCTGCTGGAGGACGCGACCGTGGACCCGGACCACGCGAGCCGCCAGTTGCTGGCGGTGCTCGGTATCCCGGCCGAGGTCGAGTCCTTGGACGTGTGGAAGCTGACCGAACTGGTCGCCTACGCGAAGGACAACCCGGCGTCGATCGTCGGCTCGATCAACTCCGCGCGGGAGAACACCCGGGGCGCGCGCGAGGTCGTCTCGACCGAGTTGTGGGAATGCCTGAACGCGACGTGGAACGCGGTGCCGGACCGGCAGCGGTACGCCCGCCGCGCCGGACCACACGCCTTTCTGTCCTTTGTGGAGGAACGAGCGGCGATGTTCGCCGGACTCGCCGACTCGACGATGAGCCGCGACGACGGCTGGCTGTTCATGGTGCTCGGCCGCTCGATCGAACGCGCGGACATGATCGTCCGGCTGCTGCTCTCGCGGGTCTCCGATCGTGCCTCCTCGCCGGGCTGGATCACCGTGCTGCGCTCGGCGGGCGCGCAGGACACCTACCTACGGACCTACCGGGGTGCGCTGGACGCCGGACGCGTCGTGCAGTTCCTGATGCGGGACACCCTGTTCCCACGTTCGGTGTTCCACGCGCTGCGCCAGGCCGAGGACTGCCTGCAACGGCTCGACCCCGGCGGCGGCGCGCGTCACAACGAGCAGTCGGAGGCGCTGCGCGAACTCGGCAGGGCACGCAGCGAGCTGGAGTTCCTGCGGCCGTCGGACCTGCTGGAGGATCTGCCCCGGCGGCTCGGCTCCCTTCAGACGTCCATAAAGGACATCGGCGAGTCGGTTTCGATGCAGTACTTCCACACGTCACCGTGGGTGGCCTGGAGCGGCGCGGAGGTTTCGCTGTGACGTGGCAGCTTCGGGTGGCGCACCGGACGGGTTACCGGTACGCGACGCCCGCGACCCAGTCGTACAACGAGGCCCGGCTGACCCCGCGTTCGGACCGGCGCCAGACCACGGTCGCGACGCGCATCGAGACGACGCCGGCCACGCGTGCGTACCGGTACACGGACTACTGGGGCACCGTGGTCACGTCGTTCGACCTGCACGCGCCGCACACGGAGTTCACCGTGCTCGCGACGTCGGTCGTCGAGACCGCCGACGAGGCCGAACCGATCCGCACGGCCACGTGGAAGGAACTGCACAGCGACACCGTCGTCGACCACCGGACCGAGTACCTGACGCCGACGCCGTACGCCCCGCGCGATCCCGAACTGTCCAAAGTGGCCCGTGACCTGCGCAAGGGACTGGACCCGGCGGACGCGGTGCTTTCGGTGTGCGAGTGGGTCAACAAGCAGCTGAAGTACCAGCCGGGGACGACCGGGGTGCACAGCACGGCGACGGACGCGTGGCGGGCACGCGAGGGCGTGTGCCAGGACTTCGCCCACGTCACGCTGGTGATGCTGCGAGCGATCGGGATCCCCGCGCGGTACGTCTCGGGCTACCTCCACACGAAGCCGGAGGCGAAGCTGGGCGAGGTCGTCGCCGGGGAAAGCCACGCCTGGGTGGACGTCTGGACCGGCGGCTGGTGGGCCCACGACCCGACGAACGCGATCCCTGTCGGTCCCCGGCACGTCTGGGTCGCGACCGGCCGCGACTACGCCGACGTGGCGCCGTTGAAGGGAATCTTCACCGGGGGCGGCCAGTCCACATTGGACGTCTCGGTGGAACTGACCCGATTGGCCTGAGCCGGCTGTTTTGTTGCGCGGTCCGCAACCCGGGGTGTCCCCGGGCAGACCCCTTTGACGTGTGAACCCTTCACGGGTTGCGCCGGGTAGTCAGTAATTTATGTTTGCCTGCAGGAGCAACCCGGTCCTCAGCTCGCCCGTCTGGACAGGCAAAGAGCGAAAAATCTTTCACAAGGGGGAAGACACACCATGAACAAGCGCCTGCTCGCCCTCGTCCCGGCCGCCGTCGCCGGCGGTGCCCTGCTGCTGTCGTCGTGCGGCTCCAACGCCGCACCCGCCAACACCTCGGCGCCGACCGTCACCGCCGCCGCGGCCAAGACCGACCCGAGTGCCGCTCCCGGTTCCGCGAACTCCGGTATCGGCACCGCGCCCGGCGCCAACCGCCAGCCCAGCAAGCCCGCCCCGTCCGAAGCGCCCGGCAGCATGCCGGTCGACAACCCGGCCGACCACAAGGACGTCAACTGCGGTCCCATCGACCCGGCCCAGAAGGACTCCCAGAATCTTCTCGCCGAGAGCACTCCGGCCGGGACCGTGGGCTGCACCGAGGTGTTCAACGTCATGGACGAGTACAAGAAGTACCCGGTCGACCCGCAGGGCGGCACCATGCGCGAAGCCAAGCTGGCTTCGGGCTGGACCTGCGCCATGGTCCCGCATGCCACGATGAAGAGCACCACCATCGTCGCCTGCAACAAGGGCGGCCTGTCGTTCCGCTCCGAGCCCGCGAAGTAAGCGCCGCCCGATCGGCGTAATCCGTGCCGGGTGGCAAGCCGGCATCCGTTGTGATGATTCGGCGGTGTCGCGCTCCCATGCTGTTGACCAGCGGTTCTAGGTTGATCGCATGGAAGCGCGAAAGGCGACGCCGCAGGCCAAGGAACTAGGCAATGACCTGCGGCGCGCCCGGCTCGCGGCCGGGCTGACCGAAGCCCAGCTCGCGCGGAAGCTGGGCTGTTCGGCCAGCAAGATCTCCCGCATCGAACACGGACTGCGGGGGATCGAAGAGTTCGACCTCATCCGGCTACTGGCCTTCTGCGGCGTATCCGGCGACGAAATCCGGCGGCTCAGGGACCTGGCGAGGGAAGCCGACGACCCGTACCGCCTCCGGCCGCACCACGATCAGCTGCCGGATGAGCTGAGCACCCTCGTCACCCACGAGACCACAGCCACCGGCATCACCCTGTACGAATCACAGCTGGTTCCGGGAATTCTCCAGACTGAGGACTATGCCCGTGCCGTGTTCCGGCACAACGGCACCCACGACGAGCACAACATCGAGATCAGGGTCAAAGCCCGGATCGCCAGGCAGAGCCTTATCCGCCAACGCGAACACCCTGTGTTCGACTTCTTCATGCACGAACATGTCCTGCGTTCCATCATCGGCGATGCGCAGGTCATGCATGAACAAATGCTGCACCTGGTGCTAGCCGGGCATCGCACGGATTGCAATATCCGAGTAGTCCCAGCCGCCGCTTTCCCGTCGGGGATCTTTCCTCCCTTCAGGTTGATGAAATACCAGAATCACAAGCCGATCGTTTACAACGAGACCTACACCGCGAGCGTGTTTCTCAAAGAGCCAGCCGACGTGGACGCGCACCGAGCTGTGCTGTCACGGGTGGCCGGAGCCGCGCTGGATGCGAGACAATCCCAGGAGATGCTTGCCACCCTGGCAAGCGACTACGACGTTCTGAGGACTGATCATGACTCTAGTCGAGCAGGCACGTCTGACCTGGCGTAAGAGCAGCCACAGCGGTAGCGGGAACGGCGACTGCATCGAGGTCGCCTGGGTGAAGAGCAGCTACAGCGGCACTGGAAACGGCAACTGCGTCGAGATCGCAGCTCTTCCCGATCAGATCGCCGTCCGCGACTCCAAGGCCCCTGCTTCCGGCGCGCTCACCTTCCCCTCAACTGCCTGGCACTCCTTCCTCAGCTCGGTGCGCTGACGCAGGCCTCGGCCGCCGGGACCCCGGACCGCTGGTCGAGCAACGACCGCAGCCGATCGATCGTGGCCCGCACTTCGTTCTCCCACTCCCTCGTCTGGTCGTCCGCGTCGTTCGCGGCGTCCAGCTGGGCGAGGACCCAGGTGCGGATCAGCGCCGTTGGCTGCACACCGCGTTCCGCCGCCAACTTTCGCAACTCCTCGATCCTGTCCACCGGGATACGAACGCTGTACACCGCCGTCGGGCTCTTCGGCGGTGACACGCGAGACCAGGTGACATCGACATTGGGGTTCGCCTCGGCGTCTTCCGCCGCTTCCTCGATCCGCGTACGAAGCTCTTCATCCGTCATCACTGCACCACCCATATTCGTCGATAAATCTGCCGGATCCGTTTGTCACCCGGCCACGCCGTCGCGACATGCCAGACGCCCTGCGGCGGATGGCCCTCCGGTACAAGCACCACCACCAGAACCCGATCCATCCCGGCCGAATAGCCGATGACCCGGATCGACTCGCCGGTCCGCGAGGACGGATCCCGCGCTACCAGGCGATCCGGGTCGAGCGCGGCCTCGACCGCATGCTCGGGCTCGATATCGAGCGCACCCGGATAACGCAACGAGCGGCGCAGGTGCTCCGGATCCGGCACATGCACTGCCTCGAACGACAACTGATCGACGGGTATGCCGTCGTAAAGGTCTCCTCCCACACTTCAGACTGTAATACAGTGTACTACATCCCTCGAATCCGGGCAATGCATCACGCGCGACGGCGGCCGACCAGCAGCAACCACACGAAGTACGCCCCGCCCAAAGTCGCCGCGACGACCCCCACCGGCAGTAGCGACGCACCGAGAACGCGCTGCCCGAGGTAGTCCGCGGCGACCACGAGCAGCGCGCCGACGAAGGCCGAGGCCACGAGGTTCGGGCCGGGCAGGCGCGTCATCCGGCGGGCAAGTTGCGGGGAGATCAGCGCGACGAAGGGGATTGGGCCGACAGCGGCTGTCGCGGCGGCGACCAGCGCGACTGCCAGCAGCAGCAACAAATTCCGCATCCGGCCGACCGCGACGCCGACACCGGTCGCGGCGTCGTCGCCCATTTCCAGCATCCGCAGGGCGCGGCCGTTGACCAGCACCGCGGGCACCAGGATCACCATCGCGACCGCGAGCGGCACGAGGTAGTTCCAGTCGCGCCCGGCGAGGTCACCGACCAGCCACACCGTCGCGCGGGCGGCGTTTTCCTTGCTGGCCTTGACCAACAGGTACGCGTTGACGCCCGCCAGCACCGCGCTCATCGCGATCCCGAGCAGCACGAGTCGTGAACTCAACAGCCCATGCGGCGCGCACAGCGCGGCGACCACCACCATCGTGAGCAGACCGCCGCCGAGCGCGCCCAGCGAGACGAGCCCCGGCGCCGAGCCGACTACCAGGATCATCACGACGCCGCCGGTCGCGGACCCGGTGGTAAAGCCGATGATGTCCGGGCTGCCGAGCGGATTCCTTGTCAGCGTCTGGAAAACCGACCCCGCGAGCGCGAGCGCCGCTCCGACGAGGAGCGCGACCAGCACGCGTGGCAGACGTCCGGTGACGACCAGGTACTGCGCCTTCGTGCCCTGCCCGGCGAGCGTGCGGAGCACCTCGCCAGGGGTCATGTCGTAGTCGCCGGTACCGACCGAAAGGACGACCAAAGCCAGCGTCACCACCACGAGCGCCGCGACGACCACAATGGACCGTCGGTCGAGGCCTGCCTCACGCGAAACGACCGTCGTCATCGGCGCACCGCCTTGAGCCGTCGTGCCACGACGATGAACGCGATCCCGCCGACAACGTCCATCATCACGCCGACCTGGATCTCGCCCGGCGAACCAAGCACGCGGCCGAGCACGTCGCAGATGAGCAGCAACACCGGCGCGAGCAGGGCCGACAGCGGGAGCACCCAGCGTTCGTCCTGGCCGACCAGCAACCGTACGACGTGCGGGACCATCAGGCCGACGAACGCGATCGGGCCGCACGCGGCGGTCGCGGCCGCGGACAGCAGCCCGACGGCGACCATTCCGGCGAGCCGGGTGAACGCCGGATTCGCGCCGAGCCCGCGGGCGGTGTCCTCGCCGAGCGCGGTCGCGTTGAGCGGCCGCCCGAGCACCGCCGCAAGCACGACGCCGACCAGGAAGAACGGCACCAGTCCGGCCAGCGCGCCGAGGTCACGGTTGACCAGCGAACCGACCAGCCAGAACCGCATCTGCTCCAGGTTGTGCGTGTTGATCACCTGCAACGCCTGGTTGAGCCCGACGAAGACGGCCTGCACCGCGACCCCGGCGAGCACCAGCCGGATCGGGCTCGCCGCGCCGCCGATCACCGACACCAGCCAGGTGCCGAACAGCGCGCCGCCGAACGCGAACCAGATCAGCTGGTCCGGCGCGGTCACCGAGAACAACGCGGACCCGAGGACGATCGCGAACGCGGCGCCGTAGTTGATCCCGAGCAGTCCGGGGTCGGCGACCGGGTTGCGGGTGATCGCCTGCAGCAGCGCACCCGCGAGGCCGAGCGCCATGCCGACCACGACACCGACCACCGTGCGGGGCAGCCTGTCGTCGCGAATGACGACGTCGTCGAAGCTGCCGTCGTACGCGAAAAGACCGTGGAGAACGCTGCCGAGCGAGAGCGCGTTCGAGCCGAACCCGATGGACAGCAGGAACGCTGCCGCGAGCGCGAGCAGCGCTCCGACCAGCACCATTGTCCGCGTCGAGCCTCTGGTGCGCCCCTCGGTGACGCGTGCCATTGCCTGGACCATGGCTTTCACATTAAGGCAAGGCTAGCCTAAGGCTCGCATACTCCCCGGTAAGAAGGACGATCCCGATGAACAACCTGCCCACGCTGTCCCGCCGCGGTTTCCTCGCGGGCACCGCCGCGGCCGGCGCGATGACCCTGCTGAGCGCCTGCGGCTACACCGAGGACAAGCCGTCCGGCTCAGGGGGCGCGACGTGGACGTACACCGACGACCGCGGCCGGAAGCTCGACGGTGAGCGGCCTACCCGGATCGTCGCACAGGTGACGGCGGCCGCGGCGCTGTGGGACTACGGGATCCGGCCGATCGGCATCTTCGGCCCGTCGAAGCTGGCCGACGGCAAGCCGGACCCGCAGGTCGGCGGCGTCGATCTGAACGCCGTGACCTCGCTCGGGAACGTGTGGAACGAGTTCAACTTCGACAAGTTCGTCTCGCTGAACCCGCAGTTGCTGGTCAGCGTGATCTACCTCAAGCAGCAGATGTGGTATGTCCCGGACACGCAGGCCGACAAGGTCGACAAGGCGGCGCCGAGCGTCGGCGTCGGCCTGCAGGGCATCGCCATGCCGGAGGGAATCGCCAAGTTCGCAGCTTTGGCGAAGGCGCTCGGCGCAGACGTCGAGGCGCCCGCGGTGCAGCAGGCCCGCGCGAGTTTCGAGCAGGCCGACGCGGCGCTGGGCGAGGCGATCAAGAAGACGTCCGGGCTGAAGGTGCTGCTGCTGTCCGCGCAGAAGGACACCTGCTACGTCGCGAACGCGCCCGCCTTCGCGACCAGCAAGCACTACCAGAACAAGGGCATGAAGTTCGTCGCGCCGCAGAACCCGGACAACTCGCAGGGCGGCTACTACGAGCAGGTGAGCTGGGAGAACATCGGGAAGTACGAAGCCGACGTGATCATGTACGACTCGCGCGGCGGCTCGCTGTCGCTCGGCCCCGACGGCCTCGGCGGCGTCCCGACCTGGCAGCAGCTGCCCGCGGTGAAGGCGGGACGGCTGATCGCGTGGAACAACGAAACGCCGTTCTCCTACCAGCGTTTCACCCAGGAACTCTCGTCCCTCACCGCCGCACTGAACCGCTTCGCCTGAGCGCGGGCCACATGCCGTTAAGGCCACCTTACGGGCGTCTGATGCACGTAAGGTGGCCTTAACGGC